>JBEBHD010000033.1:0-29334 GCA_040080915.1 Saprospiraceae bacterium | reverse complement strand
CCCGGCACCTGATTTTTTAATACACTCTTATTATTCTTCCGGTACTTCCACAACTTCTTCATCCTCGCCCGTTTCGCTGACAAGTGCTTTGCGCTTGCGGGTTTCGAGCGAGTTGGCGTGCATGTCGAGGTATTCGTTGCGGTTGTGTACGATATCAGCGGCCATGTACAGGGCACGGATGAAAGAGGTCTCGTCGGCTTCACCCTTGCCTGCAATATCGTATGCCGTGCCATGGTCGGGCGAGGTGCGCACCGAGGCGAGGCCAGCGGTGTAGTTGGTGCCTTCGCCGAAGGAAAGGGTTTTGAATGGTACCAAACCCTGATCGTGGTACATGGCGAGAATGGCATCGAATTTTTGAAACTGGCCGGATCCGAAAAAGCCATCGGCGGGGTATGGCCCGTAGGCCAATATGCCTTTTTCTTTGGCTTGCTCAATGGCGGGGCGGATGATCGCGTCGTCTTCGGAACCGATAGCGCCCTCGTCGCCAGCGTGCGGGTTGAGGCCGAGCACGGCAATGGTCGGTTTACCGATATTGAAGTCCACACGGAGCGTCTCGGCGAGGATTTGGAGTTTGCGCAGCACTTTTTCTTTGGTGATGGCGGCGGCCACGTCGCGCAGGGGCAGGTGGTTGGTCACTACACCTACGCGGAGGTTGTCCGACACCAAGAGCATCAGCGAGTCCTTGGCATTGAATTCTTGAGTGATGTATTCGGTGTGGCCGACAAACGGGAAGTTGGCCATTTGCATGGCCTTTTTGTGGATGGGAGCGGTCACGAGGGCATCAATGGCTCCAGACTTCAAATCTTTTACGGCGCGTTCGAGCGCAAGAAAGGCGCACTTGCCGCCTTCTTCGCTGGCTTTTCCGAGGGTGATGTTAACGTTGTCCGGCCAGCAGTTGATGATGTTGATACGCCCGGCCTGTGCTTCGTCGGGGGCCTGGACGGAGTAGAACTGGATATTTTCCTGGGTGATAATGTTTTTGTGGTAGGCCACCACTTTGGTGCTGCCGTAAATGACGGTTTTGAAATTTTGTCCGGCTTTTTTGATCGCCAGAGCTTTCAGGACGGTTTCGAGGCCGATGCCGTTGATGTCGCCACAAGTAATGCCAATGGTTATGTTGTTTTCCATGAATGATATTGCTTCAGAAAATCGAACAGCAGGCGCACGCCAACACCGGTTCCGTCTTTGGGCCGGTAGCCGTTCGGGGCGCGAAGATACGCAGGCCCGGCAATGTCGAGGTGCAACCACGGATAATCCGCAAAATGTTCGAGAAATTTTCCGGCGCTGATCATTCCCGCAGGCCCGTGGCCCATGTTTTTGAGATCGGCAACGTTGCTCTTGAGTTCTTCGCCGTATTCTTTCCAAAGCGGCAGCTCCACGAGGCGCTCGTAGGTGCGGAAGCCGCTGTCCTCAAGGGCACGTTTGACGGTGGTGCCAGCGGTGCCCATGTAGCAGATGGCCTGACTGCCCAGCGCGCGCACGGCGGCTCCGGTGAGGGTGGCAATGTCGAGTACCAGTTCGGGTTCGTACTGTTTGGCGTAGTGCAGCGCGTCGGCGAGGATGATGCGGCCCTCAGCATCGGTGTTGGTCACTTCCACAGTGGTGCCGGAGTACATGCGGATCACGTCGCCGGGCATCACGGCGTTGTCGCCCACTTTGTTATCGGTGGCGGGGATAAGGCCTACGATGTGTATGGGCATTTCGACTTGCGCGGCGGCCGATATGGCCCCTATGACGGCGGCAGCACCGGCCATGTCGCACTTCATACTTTCCATGCCCTCGGGCGTTTTGAGGCTGAGGCCGCCGGTGTCGTACACCACGCCCTTGCCGATGAGTACCACGGGGTGGGCGTTGCGGGCATTGGCTGGTTTCCATTCGAGGATGCAAAACCGGGGAGGCACGCTGCTGGCCTGGTTGATGGCAAGCAGGCCGCCCATGCCGAGGCTTTCGATCGTTTCTTTTTCCAGCACGTTCACTGAAAAACCGCAGGCGCGGCCAGCTTCGCGAGCGGCTTCGGCCAGTTTAAGCGTATCAAAGTGAGAGTGCGGCTCGTTCACGAGGTCGCGGGCGAGAAGTACAGCCTGAGCTACAGCGTTGAGCTCGGCTACGGCCTCGTGGGGAGCGTTTTCGTGCGCCCAGTGCAGGGATTTGAGCGGAGGTGTTTTTTTGTCAGGCACGGAAACATAGCGGGCGAACTGGTAATTGCCCAGCATCAAGCCTTCAAAAAAGGCCAGAGTTGTTTCATCGTTGCAAAAACTGTGTACGGTCGCCGCGTCCACCTTATAGTGTTGCATCTCGCGCAGCAAGCCATTGCCACAGAGGCGGGCCTGTTCGAGGCGGGAAGTTGTGTCGGCAGCGGATTCCAGCAGTTGGACAAACACGGCGCGGTCGGCTTGTGGAAAAAAGAACGACTGCACGCCCTTGGCCGCCGATTGCCGCAAAAAGGCTGTTTCGGCAGGCTGGAGCCGATTTTGCAATTGATCAAGAGCCGATTTTTCAACAAGAAAAACCAAGTTGTCGTCGGCAGGGCCGGTGGGCGCGGCCATCAGTTGTAGGTATTGCACAAATGAAAATCGGTTGAGTACCAAAGGCCGGTACGGTGGAAGCGATCGGAGAACACCGGGGGATGATGAAGGAGGCACAGATTTTAAAAGGGGGCGAAGGTAGAGCGATTCAAAAGCATAGTCCTACTTTTGCTAACAAATAGAGGGCCAAAACGAGTGCCCACTCAAATCATTCCATGAAAAAACTCTTCCTTCTTGACGGCCACGCCCTCATCTACCGCGCACACTACGCCTTCATCACCCGGCCGCTCCTCAACTCCAAGGGCTGGAACGTGTCGGCCGTCCAAGGCTTCATGCGCACCTTGTGGGATATGATGCAAAAGGAAAAACCCACCCACTTGGCCATTGTGTTCGACCCGCCAGGCGGCACGTTCCGCCACAAAGAATTCGAACTGTACAAGGCCAATCGCGAAGCACAGCCAGAGGACATCACCTTCGCCATTCCCTGGGTGGAAAAAATCGTCCGGGCCATGAACATCCCCGTGCTCATCGTGCCCAACTACGAAGCCGACGACGTGATCGGCACCCTCGCCAAACAGGCCGAAAAAAAGGGCTACGACGTGTACATGGTAACTCCCGACAAGGACTTCGGCCAGTTGGTGGACGAGCATATTTTCCTCTACAAGCCTGGCCGGCAGGGCAACGATGTGGAAATCTGGGGCATCCGGGAGGTTTGCGAACGCTGGGGAATCCGCCGAGTGGATCAGGTCATTGACATGCTCGGCCTCATGGGCGATGCCGTGGACAACATCCCCGGCCTGCCCGGTATCGGCGAAAAAACCGCCACCAAACTGCTCGAGGAGTTCGACAACGTGGAAAACCTGCTCGCCAACGCCAACAAACTCAAGGGCAAACAACAGGAGATCGTCAAAACCCACGGTGAAAAAGCCACGCTCTCCAAATGGCTGGCCACCATTGACATCAACGCTCCGGTGACCTTCGACGACAAACAGTTCGAGATCGAGCCGTTCAACCGGGAAGAACTGTTGGAGATTTTCAAAGAATTGGAATTCCGCACGCTGGCGAACGATATTTTGAAACAAGCCCCCTCCAACCTATCCAAAGGAGCGGAACCAGCTCGACCAGCTGTTTCCGGGAAAAGCAAAAAAAGTCCTGTTTCAGCACAGGGCGGCATTCAGGGCGATCTGTTTGGCGACAACAGCGCGGAACCGGACGGCAGCGCGGAATCCTCGTCCCCCTCCTCTGGGGGCGAGGATGGGGATGACTTCCGCCGTGGCTCCCGGAACATTGCCAACACCCCGCACGAATACCATGTGGCCGCTACGCCAGAGCAACGCGCTGAGCTTGTCCTGCTCTTGCTCGGCCGCCCCGCTATTTGCTACGATTCCGAAACTACGGCGCTCGAAGCCGCCCAGGCGGATCTCGTGGGTTTTTCCTTTGCCTTCAAACCCCACGAAGCGTGGTATGTGCCCGTGCCCGCCGACCGGCCCGAAGCCCAGGCTATCGTAGAGGAATTCCGACCCGTTTTTGAAAATGAGGCCATCGAAAAAATCGGCCAAAACCTGAAGTACGATGCCATCGTGCTGAAAAACTATGGGGTGGATTTGCGCGGCCAGTTTTGGGATACCATGCTCGCCCACTACCTGCTGGAGCCGGAAATGCGGCACAACATGAACTACCTCGCCGAAACCTGTCTCGATTATTCCCCCGTAAAAATCGAAGACCTGATCGGCAAAAAAGGCAGCACACAAGGAACCATGCGCGATGTGCCGTTGGAACAAATCAAAGAGTACGCCGCCGAAGATGCCGACATCACGCTCCAACTAAAAAACTACCTCGAACCAAAATTGGAGGCTGGCGGACCGAGCCTTGTCAAGCTGTTCCAATTGGTGGAAACCCCGCTGGTGAAGGTACTGGCCGACATCGAGTTTGCAGGCGTACGCATTGACAAGGATTTTCTGAATGAATATTCCAAAGAACTCATCGCGAGCATCGAGGCGCTGGAGCGCAAGGTGCTCAACGATACGGGCCTCACGTTCAACGTCGCCAGCCCCAAACAAGTAGGCGAAGTGCTTTTCGACCGACTCAAACTGCCCTATCCCGGCAAAAAAATGAAAAGTGGCCAGTATTCCACCGACGAGGAAATCCTGTCCGCCCTTGCCGCTGAGCACCCCATCTGCGCCGACATCCTCCAGCACCGCACACTCGCCAAACTGCGCAGCACCTACGTGGAGGCGTTGCCTGCACTCATCAACCCACGCACCGGGCGCGTACATTCATCATTCAACCAAGCACTAGCCGCCACGGGGCGCCTCAGCAGCCAAAACCCCAACCTGCAAAACATCCCCATCCGCACGCCGGAAGGCCGCCGGGTGCGAGAGGCGTTCATCCCGCGCGATGCCGACCACGTCATACTCTCTGCCGACTACTCCCAAATCGAGTTGCGACTCATCGCCGACATGAGTAATGAAGAGGCCATGCTCGAAGCCTTCCAGCTCAATCAGGATATCCACCAGGCCACGGCAGCCCGCGTATTCGGCGTGCCGTTGGAAAAAGTTACACCCGACCAGCGCCGCGCCGCCAAGACGGTCAATTTCAGCATCATCTACGGTGCTGGTGCCACCAACCTGAGCAGCCAACTCGGCATCAAACGCACCGAGGCGAAAGAGATCATTGATAACTATTTCGCCCAGTACCGAGGCCTGAAACAGTACATGGATAACACGGTGGAGTTTGCCCGCAAAAACGGCTACGTCGAGACTCTGCTGGGCCGCCGCCGCCGCCTGCGCGACATTGACAGCCGCAACGGCATGAGCCGCAGCATGGCCGAACGTATGGCCATCAACACGCCCATCCAAGGCACGGCTGCCGATATGATCAAGGTGGCCATGATCAATATCTGGAAAGCCATGCGGGCGCACAACCTTCGTTCCAGCATGATCCTGCAGGTACACGACGAACTCGTGTTCGATGTACGCAAAGACGAATTGGAGGTATTGCGGCCAATCATCCACGACAAAATGACCACGGCGATTCCCAGCCTGCGTGTGCCAATTTTGGTCGAAACGGGGGTGGGGGAGAATTGGTTAGAGGCGCATTGAACCCACTATGCCAAGAAATGGTTGGCGATTTTGCTGGACGAATTTCAATGGTAACTGGTTATTTTTTAAGTAGTTCCCACATCTCCGCAGCGGCCCGATCCCAATCAAACCCCATCCGCTGCTGCCGCCCTTTTTCAATCAAGTCTTCCCGTAACCGGGCATCGGCGTGCAACCGTTGCAACCCGGTAGCTATGTCAGCCACCGATTCGGGATTGACGAGCAGGGCCGCGTCGCCAGCCACCTCGGGCAGGGCGGTGGTATTGGAGCAGAGCACGGGCACATCGCAGTGCAGCGCTTCCAACACGGGCAGGCCGAAGCCTTCGCTGAGCGATACGTTCACAGCGGCCAGTGCGGCGGCTTGCAAGCGGGGCAGTTGCGCCTCCGATACATAGCCGAGGAAAACGATATCGGCTCGGTGGCGGCACTGCTCCACAGCAGATTTTACCTCGCCCGTTTTCCAAGCAAAACGACCGGCGAGCAGCAGTTTCACAGGTGCGCCTGTGGCATTTTTGAACGTTTCGAAAGCCTGGATCAGGCGCGGTATGTTTTTGCGTGGATGGATAGCACCGGTGTAAAAAAAGTAGGTCTGCCCGGCCGAAAAAACAGCACGCACTTCTTGCTTTTCATGTACGCTCAGTGGCCGAAACCCTTCACGGCTGCCGTTGTGTATCACGGTGATTTTTTCTTGTGGAACGCCGGGTACGGTTTCCAAAATTGTTTTTTTGGTAAAAGCCGAAACAGTCACCACCTGGTCGGCACGGCGGATGTAGCGCGGGAAAAAATGGCAGTAATAATCACGCGACCACCAAGGCACCTGCTCCGGATGCTGCAACGGGATGAGGTCGTGTACCGTCAGCACCGTGGGCGTACGGGCACGCAAGCTGAGGAAACTATCTGGCGAAAAAAATACGTCCGCCCGGCAGCGGTCCAGCGCCCGCGGTACGGCCCACTCAAACCACGAGTACCAGAGCACCGGGTGGCGGGCTGGCGGGAACAGCACTTGCGGGCGCACGTTGTCTGCGTACACAAAAGCGGAATCGAAGGGGCGGTCGAAGAGGAAAATGAACTCGTCCGAGGGGTGCTGGCGTACCATGCGGCGCATCAGTTCGTGCGTGTACCAGCCGAGGCCTTCGAGTTTGCCGGGCAGCAAAAAACGGGTGTTGACAGCGATGCGCATAGTTTTACGTTCTGCCCTGCGCTGTTTTCTGGCGGAGCTCTATTTCCCGTAGAATCCGGTGCGCCACTTGCAATGCCGCAAATCCGTCGCGCAGGGATACGGGCGGCTCGGTGCCGTGCAGGATACTGTCGGCAAATGTTTCGAGCTCCATCTGGATAGCGTTCACCGGATCTGCCTCGGCCATTTGCAGGTGCAGCCATTTTTTCTCGGCAGCCTGCGTTTCGAATTCCATGAGCTGATCCTGCGGAGGCAAATTGGGAGCGTTTTGGTCAAAAAGGCGAACGATCTGAGCGTTTTTGTCCAGGAAGTCGAGGCTGATGTAGGCATCCTGCTGGAACAGGCGCATTTTCCGCATTTGCTTGAGCGAGATGCGGCTGGCCGTCAGATTAGCCACGCAGCCATTGGCAAATTCGAGGCGGGCACTGGCGATGTCGGGCGTATTGCTGAGCACGGCCACGCCGCTGGCACTCACGCGGCGCACGGGTGCCTGCACGAGATGCAGCACCAGATCAAGATCGTGAATCATCAGATCGAGGATGACCGATACTTCAGTACCTCGGGGCTGGAACGCTGCCAAGCGGTGACTCTCGATGAACATGGGCCTCAGCGCTATGTCACGCAGTGCGAGGTAAGCGGGATTGAACCGTTCTACGTGGCCGACCTGCACACGTACTCCGGTCTGCTCGGCCAGTTTCAGCAACCGGCGACCCTCGGCGACGGTACCGGTCACCGGCTTTTCGATGAAAACGTGTTTGCCAGCACGCATGGCCTGAGCGGCCAACTGGTAGTGCGTGGGCGTGGGTGTCACGATGTCCACGGCATCCACTTCGCGCAGGAGGGCCGCTGGCGAGGCGAAACGGCGCACGCCATATTGGGCGATGGCTGAGGCAGCATTTTTGTCGTCGGGATCGTAAAATCCCGCGAGCTCCCACTGTTCTGTTGCGAGGATGCATTTCAGGTGAATCTTGCCGAGGTGCCCAGTACCGAGCAGGCCGATCTTGATCTTTGCCATGAGTTATTTAAAATACATCAGCACGGCACCAAACGCAGTTATCAGCGCGATGAGTACGGTGGCCATTTTGATGGTGTAGCGCATGTGCCGGATGAACGACTCGATTTCGTTGCGAAACTGTGGGTAGCGCGGCAGGATTTCCGACTCCAATTTTTGGCGGTTGAAGATATGTTCTGCACCAAACTGAACACGGTTGCGCACCAGCACGCCGTACACTTTCAGCACTTTGGCGCGGAAATAGATGTTGACGAACAACATGGCCACAAACAGACCGATGATGATGGAAACCAACAAGATGTACATGGCTGCAAAGGTACGCGCCAATTCAGTGAAAATACCCTCGTTTGTATCCCCGACAATACCGGCTCAGACAACCCGTTTTTCAAAAAATTCTCTGCTCATGAAAATATCGTTCCGTACTCACCACGCTGTTTGGTTTTTTGTCCTGCTATGCACCAGCCCAAACCTGCTCGGTTTTCAACTGGCGGATGGTGCATCTCCCGCTCCAAAAATTGCAGACAAATACATTTTCTACTGGGGGAGCCTGCAAGTTGACCTGACACGCGAAAACAGTTTCCGCGCAAGCGCCAAAATGACCGTACCAGCGTTTCGGCAAATGCTTCTGCGCCCGCCCCACCTTTGGAACGGCTCAGCATTGGTGGACCGGATTGCTTTCCAACTTGATGGCCATAGCCTTTTGGCTACCCACAATACCAACGATTATGTTTCCAAATTAGGGTGGATGGATGAAACCTTCAGCAAACCCGCCGCTGCTGGTCAGGTAGTACACCTGACCGATTTGACCCTCGGTGAAGGCGCGACCGGCATTATTGACATTATGCTGGAAGAGCCGGAGAAAAAAAGCAATTCAGACGTGACCATCCGGTCGCCTTGGACCACCAACAGCCTCAACACGCGTTTCCTACAACAGGTCATTTGGGGCCGCGAGGACATCCACGAAACATCCAACCGGGATTTTTTCACCGTCAACGAGTTCTGGCAAACAGTAGGACAAATGCCTGTCATGGATTGGCAACCCCACGCCAATCCGGTGTCCACTACGGCAAGCATCCAAATCAGCTCGCCCGAAATGGCGGCTCAAGGGTTTTCGTCGGTATTGGAATCCGATGCCTATCTCGGCATGCTGGAAAACCTGCGCAACTACAAACACTTAGCAAAACCCGGCTCGACGGTAACGCTCACGCTAAAAACACGGGAACAACACGACCCACTCTACGAAAAAAGCCTAAACATCGTGGCCGAAAACGACCCGCGCCTTACCCTGCGCCGCAAGCGCGACGCACGAACATTTCAAATCAAATGGGGCGGTATGGATCAAAAAATCAGCAACCTCTACCTGCTCGAGCTGAAAGATGCCCAAGGAAACCCCTTGACGGCGGACGCACCGAACCGCCAGCGGTATTCGCTCAGGAAAGCCGAGTTGGAGGCAATGCTGGCCCTGAAGCCGGAATTTTGGGTGGACGCGGAGCCGTTGCGCTCGGCTTCCTTCCGTATCACTACACCCAGGCACTCCTTTGACGTTGGCCCTGATCAACCCATACCCGACAGCCTGGCCGCCGACCTGGCCTTTGAAACGGGTACTAATGACTTTGGTATTGTGCAGTTGCATAACCTGCGGGCACCCGGGTATGACCTTTCATCTATCGAGTATTCCTTGGGAACTATGGAAAACCCGCTTCCCCTGCGTAACTCGTTTAACGTGTTGAAAACCGCTCCTGTCAGCCTGTTAATCAACCTGCAGGCTCCTGTGGAAATTGCCCAGAGTTATGAGGTCGAGTTTGGCTTGCCAGCGGCCACGTTCGTCCGGTTGAGTGTATTTGAGCCGGACGGCTGGATGACGTACTCCGTTGGAGAGACATATACGGCTGGCAAACACCGCCTGGCGATTCCGCGCGGTATGTTTCGCCGTTCCGGCAAACATTTTCTTATTTTGAATACCCAGATCGGCGTGGCACGAGTCGAGTTCGAGGCGCGTTGAAAAATTTATAGCGATTTTATCGCACAACAAACACCGGTATATCAACCGCATGCCGGACGGCATCAATGGTGGCACCAAAAATCAGGTCTTTGAACGTGCGGTGCCCGTGGGCACCCATCACGAGCAAGTCAATGTTTTTTTCCCGTACCAATTTGGGAATTTCCTGCTTGGCCGGTCCAAAGCCGACGCAAACCTCGCAAGCAAAACCGAGCTCGCGCAAACGGGCCGCGTACAAATCCAAATTCTTGCGGTCTTCTTGTGATTCGTTGTCGTGGATATCGGCTCCCATCACCCATGCTCCGGCCGTTTCTACCGCGTGCAGGAGGAAATACCGGGCATTTTTACCACCAAGATTCATGGCATGGGAGAGGGCCTTGGTATCTGATGCGGAAAAATCCAGCGCTATTGCGATTTTGCCGTAAGCTATGGCTGGGGATTCTTCTAATCCGACGAAAATACCATGCGGCAGTTTGGCTTTGCGATGCGGGATACGCTGCAAGAGTGGTTTCACGGTAATGTACACCAGCATAACTGCAGCAAATACCAGCAGAGGTAGCACAATGTACCGCACCAACCAATCGTATTCGCCAGCGTTTTTCAACCCGTCTCCAACCTCTTGCACAACCAGCCGGACATTGAGGACAACGATGATGCCAGCGCATACCCACCCGCCAAGTTTGGTCCAAAAACCAATGGCAAACTTGCCCATCCGTTGCGGGTCGCTCACATAGTGCAAGAGCGGAATTATGGCGAAACCCAATTGCATGCTCAAGATCACCTGGCTCAAGACCAACATATTACCGGTTGCACCTTCGCCGAAATAGGCCACGGCTATGATAGCCGGTACCACAGCCAAAAGCCGGGTAATTAAGCGGCGCAGCCAAGGAGCTATGCGCAAGTGCAGATAGCCTTCCATTACGATTTGCCCGGCCAGTGTACCTGTGACAGTACTGCTCTGGCCTGCGGCGATGAGTGCAATGGCGAAAAGCGCGGGCGCGTAGTCTTTTCCCAGTAACGGTTCCAGCAGTCGGTGCGCATCCTGAATTTCCGACACGCCTTGGTAGCCGTTTTTGTGAAAAACCGACGCGGCAAGGATCAAAATCGCAGCATTGACAAAAAGGGCCAGGTTCAGTGCAACAGCAGAGTCTATGATATTGTACTTGATGGCCCTTCGGATGCCTTTCTCCGAAGGGTCAATTTTGCGCGTTTGCACCAATGCCGAATGCAGGTACAGGTTGTGCGGCATTACCGTGGCACCGATGATCCCAATTGCGATGAAAAGCGCCTCGTTGTTGGGGATGGAAGGTACCAGTCCGCCAGCCATCTCCGACATGTCAGGCTTGGCAAGCAACATTTGCACCAGAAATGTCCCACCAATAATCAGGACAAGACCCAAAATGAATGCCTCCAATTTCCGAATACCGAGGTGCATGAGGAACAACAACAGAAAGGCATCAAGCACACTAATGCCCATACCCCACAACAACGGGATGTCGAATAACAACTGCAAGCCGATGGCCATGCCGAGCACTTCAGCCAGGTCGCAGGCCGCGATGGCGATTTCAGCCAAAATGTAGTTGAAAATATTGGCCACCGGATGGTACAACTCCCGAGAGGCTTGCGCCAAGTCACGTCGGGCGACTACACCAAGCCGGGCACTGAGGCTTTGCAACAGCAAGGCGATCAGGTTCGACATGACCAGCACCCACAGCAGGGTATACCCAAATCGGCTGCCGCCCGCAAGATCGGTTGCCCAGTTCCCCGGGTCCATGTAGCCAACACTGACCAAATAAGCCGGCCCGAGAAAGGCCAACAAGCGGCGCCAAAAACCGCCCTTGACATCGGTTTCCACCGAGTCGTGTACTTCTGAAAGAGACCGTTCTGGATGTTTCATAATAAGAGTTGGAGGGTTAGAGGATTTCGGGTTAGTGGGTTTCGGGTTAGTGTACCTTGCTAGAGAGGTTGCCAAACCCGAAACCCACTAACCCGAAACCCACTAACCTTTTATTGCTAAAAACAGGTTTTTTCCTACTTTTTCACTGAGTGTAATTTCACGCCCGTCGCCCGAGCGAACCCGTACAGACTGATCGAAGGGTACGCGTTCGATCAACTCAATTTGAGCACCGAGTGCAATGCCCAACTGGTCGAGATACTGCAAAAAAGGGGCGCTGTGGTCGTTTACCCCGGTTACGGTGCCCGTTTCGCCCAGTTTCATGGTGCTAAGAAGTACTTGGGGCCGGAAAGCCCAGCGGCCCTGCGCATCGGGGATCGGGTCGCCGTGGGGATCGAACTTGGGATGGCCTAGAAACGTGTCGAGGCGCTCAATCAGGCTATCACCCTGAACGTGTTCGAGTTGTTCGGCCAAGTCGTGTACTTCATCCCACGCAAAACCGAGTTTTTCTGTCAGGAAAACTTCCCAAAGCCGGTGCTTACGGATAAGCACGGTGGCTACCCGGCCACCCTGTTCCGTGAGCTGTACACCCCGGTATTTTTCGTAATCAATCAGGTTTTTTTCCGCCAAGCGCTTGAGCATATCCGTGACCGAAGCAGCCGTGGTTTGCATTTCCGCTGCGATAGCATTTGTGCTGGCGGCTTTGCCTTCTTTTTCCGAAATCTTGAAAATAGCCTTGAGGTAGTTTTCCTCCGCGTGTGAGTTCGCCATGTGCTCGAACAAATTTTGACACGAAGGTATAAATTTATTTTTAGGCTAATCTAAAAAAATTTGTTGATACTTTTTTCGAGGCAAACCGCTCTGCCATAACTTTACTACTTTTGCTCTTCGAAAACAGTACATGAAGCATGGCAAAAAAGAACATACCAAACCGCCCTCAACCCAAGCCGAAACAAATCGTGAGCAACCAAGCCAAGCCGTCGAGGCATCAGGCAACCCAACCCGGTAGTCGGTGGGGTCGGTGGGAACCTGCTGGCTGGTTGCGCTGGGCACTGGTCGCTATGGCCATCAGTGGGGCATGTTACCTGCCGACCTTGTCCCATAAACTTGTGAACTGGGACGACGATCCGAATATAACCGAGAACCCCAATCTGGTACACATTGACGGCCAGAGCCTGCGCAACATTTTCGATATCGAAAAAGGCGAGGTCATCGGCAACTACAACCCGTTGCCTATTTTCACTTTTTACTTGGAAAAATGGGCTGCCGGGGAGATCAATACCACACTCATCCACTTCAACAACCTGGTGTTGCACTTGCTGACCATCTTGTTTGCCATGCGGCTCCTGATGCATATCGGTGTCGGTGTCGGGGGGGCTTTCATTGGAGGGATGTTGTTTGGTATACATCCCATGCGTGTGGAATCGGTTGCATGGGCTACGGAACGAAAAGACGTGTTGTTCGCCGTTTTCTTTTTCGCTGCACTCATGTACTATGTCCGATGGATCAAGACCGAGGAAAGCGGAAAACGATTGACCCTGTACATTGGCATGTTCGTACTGGCCGTATTGTCGGGGCTTTCAAAGGTTCAAGCAGTAACACTGCCGTTGTCCATGCTGGCGCTGGACTACTTTTTCCGCCGTCCGTTGAGTATGAAACTGATCTGGGAAAAAACACCTTTTTGGCTTCTTTCCCTGGCCATTGGTTTGATCAACCTGTCTACACTGAAAAAGGCTGGTTCTACGGAAGACGACATTACAAACTTCAACTTTCTCGATCGTCTGTGCATCGGCGCTTACTCGTTTTGTGTGTACCTGTATAAGTTGATCTTGCCTTACCCGATGTCGCCACTGTACCCATATCCGCGCCCGCTACCGATATGGGTCTATCTGTCGCCCATCCTTTTCGTTGCCGTTTGGTATGGCGTGTACCGGTTGTGGAAGGCGGACAAGCGGATATGGGTATTCGGTATTTTATTCTTTTTCTTCAACGTGATGTTCCTCTTGCAAGTGCTCGGTGCTGGCCAGGGCTTTTTGGCCGACCGTTTTACTTATGTGCCTTACTTTGGTTTTTTTGCCATTGCTGCTTGGCTGTACCATATCCGAACAACGGAAAATCCAGCATCACGTGGAACGCTGAACGTAGTGGTAGGTATCGTGTTTACCATTTATGCTGTGTGGACGGTGCGCCAAATCGGGATTTGGGAAAATGGCGGCACGTTGTGGACGCACGTGATGAAATACGAGGATGACAAAAACTCGCTGCCCTACTGGAACCGCGGACAATACCTCCGCAGTCAGGGCAATTATGACGCGGCTTTGGCCGACTATACCAAAGCCATTACTATCGAGCCAAAAAACGCTGAGTTGACAAACAGCCGGGGCAAGACCTACTTCGACATGGCTATGGGTGGAAAGTACAAGGGGAGAGAAGCCGAACTCACACAGAAGGCCGTCGCCGACTTCAACGAGGGTTTGGGCAAACCTACCATCAAACCCAAGACGCGCTCCGAAATGCTTATCAACCGCGGCGCGGCAATGGCCTCTATGGGCCGACTTGACGATGCACTTCGGGATTTGAACGAAGGCATCTCCATCCAGCCCGGCAATAAAAATGGCTATCTCAACCGCTCCCTTGTCTATTTCACCCAGCAGAAATACGAATTGGCCATCAACGATTATTCCCAGTACCTGAAATTAGACCCGTATGCCGCCAACATCTGGTACGAGCGTGGCATGTTGCGCCGCACCTTGAACGTGCCAAAGGAAGCTTTAGTTGACTTGAATCGGGCTATACTCTTAGACCCGAATCTCGGTGTGGCTTACATTGAACGCGCCCGTGTGCATGCCATCTTGGGCGATAAAAACTCCGCACGGATGGACTACCAACGCGCGAAACAGTTCGGCTTGGAGATGGTGCCATTCGATCAGGAATTGTTGAACAAATAAACCCGCCTATGCGCTACCTCCTGCTTGTGCTCTTTTTATGGGCTTTATCGGTTGTTTCCAACGCACAAAACGAGGTCCTTTTTCAACTCGAAAAACTTCCTGAATTTATTAATTCCGCCTACGACGAGATCACGCCCGTGCCCAGCCGCGACGGGAATACGTTGTACTTTACACGAGTGGCCTACCCGGAGTTCAACCGCTATTTGTTTCTGGACAGCGTTGACCTTTACAAAAAATACCCCCAGGAAAAATATGAACGCATCTTGAAAACCGCGTATTCCGAACTGTCTGGGAAACCAGTTCATGACCCGGCGGCCTCGCCGTTCAACCAAGATGTATGGGTAGCCGAAAGTGACTCGGCTGCCGATTTCTATTTTTTGATACACCCCATGGAGCCGTTGAACAATGCTCTGCCGAACAGCATCGTGTGCATTACGCCCGATCCAAACGCTTTTTACTGCATCAACCAATTTTCGGAAAAAGGCGACATGAGCAAAGGCTTTTCGCTTATTCGCCGAGTAGACAGTGTATGGACATTCCCCGTGCCCGTGGAAATCGCCGAGTACTACACCATCACTTCTGATGTAAATCTGACCATGAGTTTCGACGGGCAAGTGCTCATCTTGTCGGCCGTCCGGCACGATTCACGAGACATGGATTTGTTTGTCTGTTTCAACGTGGGCAACAACAAATGGAGTGCCCCGAAGCACCTGGGCCGGACGGTGAATTCTGAAAAACGGGAAACAACGCCCTATCTATCGGAGGACAACCTGACACTGTTCTTTTCATCCAACCGATGGGAAAGTTCTGGAGGCAACGACATTTTTATGTGCAAACGCCTTGACGACACTTGGACAAATTGGACTTCACCACAGCGTCTCGTTGAACCGATCAATTCCAAAGCGGATGACAGTCAGCCATATTTCAATATGACCTCTGGCTACTTGTATTTTACTTCTAACCGAGATGGGAATACCGATATTTTTCGAGTTCGCATCGCGCCGCCGCAGCCTACGGAGTTCACCATACGAGGGCGTATATTCAATCGAAAGACACATGAGCTGATGCCTAACGCTGTGGTTCGCTATGGCGCGTACAACTCGCCGCCGAATATTTTAACCTCGTCGAACGGTTTCTTTACCTTGAAAATCCCCAAGGGCGTTCGGTTCGACCTGACCCCCGAAAAAGCTGCTTACGCAGGCCAGACTGAACAAGTGTTCTTTCGACAGGATTATTACTTTTTCCAAGATTACTATCAGGTTGACCTCTGGCTTGACCCGCTTCAAGTGAACGACAAAATCGAACTAAACCCGATATTCTTCCAGCAATCGAAGGCCGATATTTTGGAAAGATCTTACCCAGAACTGGAGCGCTTGGCTAGTATTCTATTAGAAACCCCAAGTTTGGAAATTCGGATTGAGGGGCATACCGACAATGTGGGAAAGGCCGAAGATTTGCTTTTGTTGTCGGAACAGCGGGCCGAAGCCATTCGAGATTTTCTTACAGGAAAGGGAATTGCAAAAGAGCGCATCACTACTATCGGATACGGCCCGAAGTTCCCCATTGGCAATAATATCTCCGAGGAACAACGCGCTCAAAACCGGCGGGTGGAGTTTCGCGTTACCAAAATATGACGTAAAAACTTAGGCAGGCGCGTAGGCAACCGTTGGCGAAACACCGCTCGGCACAGCCCCCTTCTGCCTCTCCTTTGGGGACACATTCCGCGTTGGTAGTCGATTGCACTTCAGAAAGCCTACGATCGAAAATCCTAAGCATTACTATTTTGGGGGTTCACTTTTGTTGAGGGGAATCCTCTTTGGAGAGGCTGGGGTTGTGGCCTGACCGAACGGGGTTTGCTAACTAACACGCACCTGCTGTCTCGTCTACTTTTTTACGATATAACTGCGTTGGAGAGGGCGTTCCTAAAGGTCGGGCAATGTTCCATGTGGAACATTGTAAAACACACATGCGTGTTCCACGTGGAACAATTCATTACTTACGCGTTAGCCTTCGCCAAGGGTTGTTTACGGCCAATAACCTCCGCCAAAAAGTCGTCTAAGATCGAATTGAATTCCGCAGGCTTTTCCATCATCGGCGCGTGGCCACACTTATCCAAAAAGTGCAGACGTGAATCCGTGATTAGTTTGTGAAACTGCTCGGCAACAAAAGGTGGGGTCACGGCATCCTGTTTGCCCCATACCAATAGGGTTGGAGATTGTATTTTGTGTAGTTTATCGGCGAGGTTATGCCGAACAGCGGACTTGGCGGTAGCCACCACTCGAATACCTTTTGCTCGATCATTGACGATACTGAACACCTCATCCACCAACTCTTGCGTCGCCACAGAGGGGTCATAAAAGGTATCCCCCGTTTTCTTTTTGATATATTCATAGTCGCCCCGCTTGGGGAATGCGGTGCCGAATGCGCTCTCGAACAAACCAGAACTGCCTGTCAACGTAATGGACCCTACACGGTTGGGATGAGCAATGGCGTAAAGAAGTGCAATATGCCCGCCAAGAGAATTGCCTAAAAGATGAACCTGATCGAACTCCTTGAACTCCACAAATTTTTTGACAAAGTCCACCAAGCCGGTTACAGAAACCTCCAAAATAGGCATTTCATAAATCGGCAGCATAGGGATAACTACATTGTAGCGCCCGGAGAAATGTTTGAATATGGATTCAAAATTGCTCAATGCGCCAAAAAGGCCGTGCAACAAAAGCAGTGTCTCCCCACCCCGCTTGCCAGACTCGATGTACTTGAATCCGCTTTCTTCTATAACAGGAACATCCATTGCTGTGAAATAAGTATTCGATGATGATGAGCTAAAGTAGTGGATTATGCCGGAATGTCCGACTGGCCCTAATTAATTTACAAACAAGGTTCACAGCGTCCGGTACAGTCAACCCAACATACAGGCATAATGTTCCGTGGAAAAAGACCATAACAGTGTGGAATAAATGTGGAAAATGTGAAATCATATTCAAAAAACCCGCATTCAATTATTATCCACAGGCGTGAACAACTTGCCAGCACTCGCCAAATAGGCCACGAACAAGATAGTCCCCATGAGTAATAAAGCACCGGCTTGGTGCAAGACACCGAGAACAACCGGAATATTGGAAACACAATTAACCAAGGTCAAAATTCCCAAGCCGACCTGAAGCACCAGTGCCCCGATCATCACCCTGTTGGCCCGGAGAAATATCGGACACAGGGGCAGTTTATTTGCTTTCCAAAAAAAGAACAAACACATGGTTGTCAATAAATAAGCTGTGTTTCGGTGCAAAAACTGGGTCAATGCCGGAATAAACGGATTGGTGTCGTACTGCAAAAAACTGTCGCCCGTCCACTGGGCTGAGTCGAGCAAAATATCTGGCAAATAACTACCGTGCATATCGGGCCACGTCGGAAAAAATAGCCCCGCTTTGGTGCCAGACATCATGGCCCCAAAGGCAATTTGAACGAAGGCCACAAGTACCAAGGCCCACGAAAATCGTTTCAACACCCGACTGTGGATAACAGGTGGTCGAGGATGCAAGGCCCGGAAAGTTATCCACAACAATACGACGAAGATTACCAACGCCATGCACAAGTGCAGGGTCAGGTTGTAGGCATTCACCCAAGGCCGGTCTCGAAGCCCGCTGGCCACCATGATCCATCCGAAGAAGCCTTCCAGCCCGGCCAAGAACACGACCGAGAGCAATTGCGGAACCATGCGGCGCGAAAACATACCGCCAAGCAAAAACCAAGCGAACGGAACGACAAATACGAAAAACATCAGCCGTGCCCACAACCGGTGGAAGTACTCCCAAAAGTAGATGAACTTAAAGTCGGCAAGCGCCATGCCCTCGTTGATCTTGGCGTACTGCGGGGTCGCTTTGTACAAGTCAAACGCCTCTTGCCATGCCTGCTCGGTCAGGGGCGGCAGGCTGCCGGTCACGATCTCCCATCGCGTGATGCTCAGTCCACTGCCCGTCAGGCGGGTCACACCGCCTATGACGACCTGCAGAACGATCATGAGCAAGCCGGTTATCAGCCAAATCTTGACGGTTTTGGAAATCCGGGTTTCGTCCGTGTAGTGTACCATATCGGTGCAAGGTTATCGGGTGAAGCCAGAAACATCTCTTTCCGCAACAAGCGGCAAACGTTTTCCACACCCGTAGCTTTGGTTATTGATTTACATTTTTAAAATTAAAAAAACTCACCCCCCATCATCAGCACTGTGGATTTGTGGAAAAACCCATAACAGCAAAACGTACTTTTTTTCCTCATACCTTAACGAGGGTTATACACACCGCTGATGCAGGTTATTGGCTTAACGATCAGGTTTTTGGAAGACTTTCCACAGTACTGTTGGAAACATTCCCGACCAACCTATTGGTCGTTTCGTCGCGCCTCTCGCTGTGGATTAACGTTGGGTATTAGCTGTGTTCTACACACGCTGCCCTCGTTTTTCCCCTTTGGTTGTTCCATTCCCATTCCGGTGTTGGTATCTTCCTCGTTACTACTTAGTTTTCCACGTCATTTTTCTCATGCAAACAAGTTGTACACAAGCCATGCCAACAGGTAGGCCAAGGCACCCATAAAGACAAACTGTACTATTGGCCATTTCCAACTGTTGGTCTCGCGCTTGACCACCGCCAAGGTACTCATGCATTGCATGGCCAAGGCATAAAAAACCAAGAGCGACAAAGCCGTAGCCAACGTATATACTTCGCCACCGGTGTCATCGAAAGTAGCCGTGCGCATTTTTTCGCGGAGCAGCACATCGTCTTCCACACTACCAATGCTGTAAATTGTAGACATGGTGCCCACGAATACTTCGCGTGCCGCAAACGACGCGATGATGGCAATACCGATCTTCCAGTCGTATCCCAAAGGTCGAATGGCAGGCTCAATCAGTTTGCCAAGGTACCCGGCGTAGGATGCCTCCAATTGGTGCGCAGCAACCAGATCCGCCGAGGCTGTTTCGCCGAGTTGGCGGGCTGCCGCCTCAGATTTGGCCAAGGTCTCTGCCTCTTGCATGGCGTTGCCCGGACCAAAACTGGCCAAGGCCCACAATACGATGGAAATAACCAGTATGATCTTGCCCGCTCCCACCACAAACGCTGCCACTTTTTCCCAAACCGTGAGCCATAGATTGCGCCAGTGCGGCATGCGGTACACGGGCAGTTCGATGGCCAGATAGGAAGTTTCGCGGGTGCGCAGCGTTTTTTTCATCAAATATCCCGAGCCGAGTGCGGCAAAAACACCAAGGGCGTACATGCTGCCAAAGGTGAGGCTTTGCCACGAAAAAAAGCCGAGCACTTTGTTGGCAGGCACGGCCAAACCAACCAACACGGCATACACCGGCAGTCGGGCGCTGCAGCTGATAAATGGCGTGACCATCACCGTGATAAGCCGCTCTTTCCAATTGCCGATGGTGCGGCTGCTCATGATGGCCGGTACTGCACAAGCCCCACCGCTGATGAGCGCCACCACGCTTCGCCCATTCATGCCGAAACGACGCATGGTTTTGTCGAACATAAAAACGACCCGCGCCATGTAGCCGATCTCTTCCAGCATAGTGACCAAAAAAAACAAAATGGCGATTTGGGGAATGAACACCAAAATACCGCTGAGTCCGGCGAGCAGCCCGTCCGTCAGCAGGTCAGTAGTCCAATGAACTGGCAAGGTCGCTTTGAGCCAAACGTTCAGCCCGGAAAAGAACTGCTCGATCAGGTCCATGGGTATGGTGCTCCAATCATAAATGGCCTGAAAAATCAGGAGCATGGCACCAAAGAAAATAAACGGTCCGAACCAGCGGTGCGTCACTACGGCATCGATGCGGTCGGTGGGTGTGCTGGGAAACTGGGGCGGGCGCTGCACGGCATCCTGCACGATCGGCGCAAAACGGTCGTAGCGCTCCAAGGTTTCGTCCACCTGGTTTTTGAGCGACGCAAAACCTTTGTCCTGCACGATTGCACCGATCGTGTTCCGCGCATTGGCTGGCAGGTCGGGCAGCCAGCCGTGGTGGTGCGCTACCAACAAGGCCTGGTAGGTGTTGGACAGGCCGAGGTTGAGGCCGACGGCTTCGGCTACTTGTTTTTCATTTTCCGTCAGCGAATAAAAACGTTTGCGGTTAGGCGTGGGTGTGTTGAGCAGTTTTTCGGCCTCTACCATCAGTTTGGCCATATTTTCCCCTGTACGACCGCTGACGAGCACGACGGGAATGCCCAGTCGCTCGGCCAGTTTGTTCGTATGAATTTTGATACCGATCTGCGCCGCCGTGTCGGCCATGTTCAGCACAAGCACTACAGGCAGGTTGAGGTCCAGCAGTTGGGTCAGCAGCAGCAGGTGTTTTTCCAAATGGGTGGCATCGGCCACATACAGCACGGCATCCGGGAAGTACACATTGTCGGGGTTGGTCAGCACGGTGGCCACGATGCGCTCGTCCGATGCGGTGGGGTATAAACTATAGGTACCAGGCAGGTCGGTCAGCACAGCTTCGCGCCCGCTCGAAAAGTGGACATGGCCCACTTTCACATCGACCGTCACGCCGGGGAAGTTGCCGGTTTTTTGGCGTAGCCCTGTCAGATGGTTGAAAATGGTGGACTTGCCGCTGTTCGGGTTTCCCACCAAGGCAATGTTCGGCTGTTTTTCCCCGCGTCGGTCTTTCATGCGTCAATCAAAATGCTGCCCGCTTCTTCTTTTCGCAGGGCAAGGCGCACGCCGTCCGCCTTGATGTAATAAGCACTGCCAAACGGCGCGATGCGCACCATTTCGATGAGTGTGCCCGGTAACAACCCCATGGCCGTCAGCTTGCTGGCCAAAATCGGGTCTTCAAACGCGAGCGCACGGGCACTCTCGTGCGCCTTCAAATCAGGGATGGTTCGGTAGCGGCGTTGCATGGCGGTTGTGGAACAAAAATGAAAGCGGAACAGCGTTCCACTTGCGGTGTTTTCAAAGGCGTAGTGATTTAGACAAAATCTACACAGCGCAAAAGTAGGCCATGTTCCGAAATTGAAAACCGAAATCTTTTGGTAGTTTCAAATCGTGTCGGATGCCCGGCCATACCCGCCAGACGGTGTCCGAAAAAAAGGCAAATACCGCATACCGGCGGCAGAATCCTGATACCCAACCATCATGCGGGCGGGTGATCTGTATCATGGGCTGCTTGCTTGGTCAAATTTCCCTATCCGCCCTCGCATTCAAAATATTTCTACTTTTGCCAAGGGTAAACCAAAATTTTGACCAAAAGAATGGCCAACCATCCGTCCATCTTTATTAGCTACCGCAAGGCCGATGCCTTGGGGCAAGCCGGGCGACTACACCAGTCGTTGGAGGCGGTGTTTGGCAAAGGGTCGGTTTTTTACGACAATAGCGATTTGAAGCCGGGCATGATATGGCCCGGGGAACTGGACGAAAAAGTGCGCCGTGCGGCGGTAGTACTGGTGCTCATCGCGGACCGATCTCGCTGGCTGGGGGTGGATGACCAAGGTAGCCGCCGAATTGACGACCCCGACGACTGGGTGCGTAAAGAGGTGGAAGCCGCATTGGGAGATAGCCAAAAATTAGTAGTGCCGGTGCTGTTCAACAACGCCCAACTGCCCACAGAAAAAGGTCTGCCCGAAACGTTGCGCGTACTCCTGGCATACCAGTCCAAACAAATCCGCGAGGCTAACTGGGACGACGACCTGCTGCCGTTCACCATAAAACTACGCGAACACCTCAACCACGTTGACCCTGGCCCAAGCGAGTCAGGCCAAGGAAAAAAAAGCCAACCTACCGACCAGAGCTTCCACGCCTTCACATGCGACCGCGACACCCAGTACGAGCAGTTTTATAATCTGCGCCCAACCCTGCTACAGCCCGGAAGCCGGCACTTTTTTTACCTCTACGGTGAAGAACTACAGGCGCACGAAAGTTTTTTTAACCGCGTCAAGTTCGACCTTGATGGCAAATATTTGAAGAAAGAGAATGATGCACAAGCAGTCCCCATACCTGAAAACGAACCGAATGACCAACCGCAAATAAATCAGCCGGATAAAAAAAAGGACAAAAAGCCGACGGTCGCAGCTGTGTCGTTTGTGGTCGAGAGCGGGGGGGCTTTCAGTCCCGAAAACTTGCGCCAGCGTTTTGTGCGTGATCTATACACCGCTTTCGGCCTTGACCCAGGCAAATACCATCCGCTCACTGGACAAAACCTGAACATTTTACTGGCCGAAAGCGACAAAACCCGCCATCTACGATCGGGCGACCACCTTTGTGTGTTTGCCTATATCAGCCATTGGTTCTGGAACTCGAAGTTAACACCCGATGCCGCCCGCTGGTTTGTTCAGACATTTTGCCCGCCACAATTACCGCCCGACAGCCCGTCCGTGATTTTCTTTTTTGCTTTCGATTTTAACGAGGAAGAAAGCCCCGGCGTGCGTGAAGACGTGCTGGCCACCATCAAGCGCGAGGCACAGCATGTGGTTGCGCTGCCCGAATTGGAAATGGTGGAAATAAAACACATCCAGCAGTGGTTTGTGCGCTACAAGCGGTACTTCTCGGCAGCGCTCCGCCAACAGATCGTGGCCACGCATTTCACGGAACCCAAATACTATATGGACCTGCTCGAACCCAAGTTGCTGAAACTTGTCAACGATTATTTCAACAAACTGACAGAATGAATTTCAAACTTGTAGACCGCATCCTGCCCGATTTCGATCCCGAAAAATACGTCGTGGACGACGGGCTGCACCAAGCTGCCGAAGTGGCCTTTGCCCTCCGCCAACCCCTCCTGATCATGGGCGAACCCGGAACCGGCAAAACCAAGTTCGCTTACAAACTGGCCCATGAACTGGCCAAACCGACCGAGGCCCACGCCTACAAATTTTTGGCAAAACCGTTGGTGTTCAACACCAAAACCAGTTCTGTGGCCCGCGATCTGTTTTACACCTACGACTCGCTGGCCCATTTCCAAAGCGCCAACATCCGGCGGGACATTAATCAAGCAGCCCCCGCGACCGACGATTTCATCAAATTGGAAGCGCTCGGCCAAGCTATCGCCCAAACAAACCCGGGCACAGTCGCGCATCCCAAATTAGCCAAAGACCTGCGACCCGAAGCCTGGAGTTCCGTGGTGCTCATAGACGAAATAGACAAAGCCCCCCGCGACTTCCCCAACGACATCCTCAACGAAATCGAAAACCAGGAATTTTTTGTCCGCGAACTCGGCAGCGACCCGGTTAAACGAGCCGCCGGGGTGCCCATTATGGTCGTGATGACCAGCAACTCCGAAAAAAACCTGCCCGACGCTTTCCTGCGCCGCTGCGTTTTTTACCATATCCCGTTTCCCGACACCGCAGCCTTGCTGAAAATAGCCAATACCAGCCTTGGCGAAGCTGCCGCGCCATTGGACAAAAACCTGGAACGTCTTATCAACTTGTTCGAGGAGGTGCGCAAAAAAGCCGCCCGAAAAGCCCCAGGTACTGCCGAAATGCTCGCTTGGCTGCGAATAATCGGTCTGCAAAACATCCAGGATTTTGAATTGCCGGAAAACAAAATCAAAATGAAGGACAACCTCGGTATTCTGATTAAAACGAAAGAAGACTACGAGGCGGTGAAAGACGTGTTCAAAAACTAATTCATCATTCATCATTCATCATTCATCATTCATCATTAAATACCGCCCTTCCGCTCGATACCCTCTTCGCAATACTCGAAGTTTCGGGGTTCGATGTTTCGCCCGCCGCGCGGGTGCGGGCTTGGCGTGTGTTGGCTACTGTGGGCCGCGATGCCGCCCTGCGCGACCCGACGAAACTGAAACCCCTGCTCGCCCCCGTTTTTGCGCGCAGCGCAGAAGACCAAAAGCGGTTTTATGAGCTGTTTGATCGCTATGTAGCGGACATAAAAAAAGAAGATTACGTACCCGTGGAGCCGGGTTTTTGGCAAAAACTGCGGGCAGTGTTTAGAACGAAATGGATGCGATGGTTCCTCCTCGCTACGCTCGCTGCAGCCGCGGGCTACACGATCTTGTTGATGTACCTCCCAAAAAAGGAGCGCTCCTTTCCTCTCATTCGGTTCGATTCCAACTTGAACCAATACACAGCTGGCGATACCGTTCGCTTGATCAACACCACCAAATTTTTAAAGCAAGATTCCTCAGAATTTGTTTTTTCGTGGCACTTGGAGCGCCAGAACCTGCTCGATTCCACAGCAATTCCCGAAACCGAACAGGACGGTGGCGACAGGTTTAATTCGACCTTCGTGGCACCGGTACCCGAATTTGGCATCCGGCACGACATCGTACTGACTGTTCGCTTCAAGGATGGCAGGCCCGCTGTTTCGCCCAAAACTGGGCGGGATATTTTCGAATCAACGCTTTACTCCGAACTCCGCCTTTCCTGCAAAAACCGCCCAACCCTCCCCCGGTTGTCGCTGCCTGCCGCCAAAATCCCCGTTGCCCAAAACGCCACCTTCGCCATCGCCGAGCGCCCGAAACCCGGCTACCGCTACCGCTGGCAGGTTATCGGCGACACCTTGGCCGACCAGCCCACGTTGCGGCATTTTTTTGACCGGCCCGGCACCTTCGAGGTGTGGTTGGTCGTCACCGACACCACCCAGCCCGGCCTCTGCTCCGCCGACACCACCTTCACCCTCCGTGTCGGCGACGAGCAGGTGAACCTGCCCTACCAACCGCTCCAGTACGACCGCACCCCTCCCGCCCTCGTATTCGCCTGGGCCGCATACCTCCTGCTGGCCCTGCTCGCCGCTGCCGCTGCGTGGTACTGGTGGCGCTGGTCCAGGCGCAAACCGCCGCCGCCCGCCGCCGCCCAACCCGAAAAGGAAACCAGGGTGGCGGTATCCGTCGCGACCGAGAGCGGCGACGCTCCACCGTACTACATCCCCTTCCGCCAACAAAAAGGCACCATCCCAACCGCCCGCCAACAGTACCGCCTCGGCGATGCCCTGCGCCTGCGCCAGCAGACCGACGACCTCGTGCTCGACCTGCCCGCCACCCTGCGTGCTACCCTCGACCGAGGCGGGTACCCGACCCTCCGCTTCCGATACCTGACCCGGCCTGCGGAGTACCTTTTCCTCGTGGACGAGCAGATGCCCGGCCACCACCTCGCTCGCCTGTTCCGACACCTCGCCGAAACCCTGAGCGGACAGGACGTGGTACTCGATCTCGTTTGGTGCGACCCCGACCTGCGCCGGTTCCGGGGCGAGGGCCTACCCAAGGGCACCACGCTTGACGGCCTGCGCCGCCATTTTCCCCAACACCGTCTCGTGCTGCTCGGCCTCGGCCATGCCCTGCTCGATACCGCCAACGATGCCTCCCGTTTGCGCCCGGATGCCAAATCGGCCCTCAATGCCTGGCCCCAACGCCTCCTGCTTACCCCCCGCACCGCCGCCGACTGGGACTGGCGCGAGACCGCCTTGTACCGTCAATTTGGCCTGTACCCAGCCGACCTGCGCGGCATGCAGGACGCGGCTACATTTGTGGAAAGCGGCTTGGACACCAGCGATATGCCCGCCGATTTCCATGCCTGGAAGGCACTCCAGTGCGACCTGCGCCTGACCGACCCCCGCACCGAATACCGCCCCTGGCGCACCCTCGCCGACCACGAAGAATACCTCAAACCCTACGGCCCGGCCCTGCGCGACTGGTTCCTCGCCCTTGCCGTACACCCGACACCCACCTGGGAAGTCACCCTCGCTGTGGCTCGTGCCCTCGACATAGCGCCCACCCACGATCGCTTGCTCGCCCTGGCCCGCATACCCGCCCTGCGCGACGGCCACTTGCACCCCGGCCTGCGCCGAACCATGCTCCAGGCCCTGGGCACCGATACCGAGGAGCGTGCCCGCCGGGCTGTGCTGACCGAACTCGAGGAAATCCGCCACTTGACCATCGGCAGCCATGTGGCCGATGAAACCAAGGTGTATATCGCCGTACAGGCCTACTTGCTGAATCCCCACGATGCCGGAACCCGCGCCGATCTGACCGCCCTGCTCGATGCGGGCCTGATCTCCCGCCCGCTGGAAGCGGAATTGGACGTGTTCGTGGAAAAACTGCTGGCCCGCCCGCCGGAAACCCTCGACCCGGACCTGATCAACAGCATGTCGGGTCGCCCGGCCAAAATCCGCAACTGGCTGGACGTGATCGCTCCGCCGCCGCCAGCGCCTGCCGAACCGCCACCACCGTCCAAAAAACCGTTTTTCACGCCCGACTTTTGGCGGGCAGCCGCGCTCACCGGCCTGTTGGTTTTGCTGGCCGTACTGGGCTGGCAGGCGTGCCGACCGGGCAGTCCTGTACAAACGGCCTTGGTCTCTGAACACTTCCGCCCCGGCCGCGATACGCTGCGCCACTTTGTTTTTTTGAAAGAACACGCCCCGGCGGACAGCGCCATGATTTTCAACAACCTCGGCGCACTGGCGGGTGAACTCCTGCCCCGATCCGGTCAACTGCCCCCTACCGACAGCCTCAAGGCCGCCGTGTTCAACCTGCGGAAAAACCGGACCAGCCTGAACGACTACAACGCCGCCGTGCGCGGGCTGTATGCCTGGCTCGACACTGCCGCCGCTGCGCTACCCGGTATCGCCTCGCTGGAGGCTTTCGATGCTACTGATGCTTTTTTTGAAAAAGCCCGAAACCTGAAACCCGACTACACCCTGGCCGCTCAAAACGCCGTGCGCAACCGGTACAACTATGGGGCTGCGCTACTGGACCGCTACCGCAGCCAACCCGACAGCCTGCTGCTGACAGCCGACCTGTTCGCCGCCGCAGGTATGCTGGCCGACGAGGACCTGCCCGCTTTGGCACCGGATGCCCGGCACGGCCGGGGCGTGGCGCTGTACTACGCGGGCCAACGCGACAGCGCCCGGGTGGTGTACGATTCCCTGCGGGCCGCCCGGTACTTCGACACACTAACGCTGCGGCCAAACTTAGAAAACCTGCTGGGTTTTGGAAGCAACTGCTACCGGGTAGTAAACGTGGCCAAATACATCGCCTTGCGAAACCGGGAACTCACACAACCACAGTTGGATGCCATAGCTGCCGACCCGAATTCCCGCCTTGCCCGCGAAACGTGGGCCGGTGCCGTGCCACTGGGCCAAACCGTGGAACTGATAGACACGGTCGACCTTTTTTTGAAGGTACTTTACAAAGGAAAAATCAGTTACCTGGCCAAATACTGGGCCAACAAGCCGACCCTCGAACCCTGCTCCAAAACGCCTGCCCTGCCACCAGCGGCGGCCCCCCCAAAAAACGACCTGCGCACCATACTGACCCGGATAGAAAAAAACATGGTGCCCTTGGCTGGCGGTACTTTCCGCATGGGCTGCACCGACGAGCAGGGCGAAGATTGCTTTGACAATGAAAAACCTGCCCACGACGTGATTCTGACTGATTTTGCGATTGGGCGCACGGAGGTGACGGTGGCGCAGTACATGGCATTTGTGGACGACACCAAGACGCACTACCCGGAATGGCTGGAGCCGGGTAGCGAATACCACATCAAAACCGGAAAGGAAGACCTCTACAAACGGTTAGGCGCAGCGTTACAGAATCCGGACAACCCAATCGTAGGAATCAGTTGGGACGATGCGGTGGCATACTGTACCTGGCTCACCCAAAAAACCGGAAAACGCTACCGCTTGCCGACCGAAGCCGAGTGGGAGTACGCCGCCAGGGGCGGGCAAAAAGCCACCAACCAAACGAAATACGCCGGCAGCGACAACTTGGACGAAGTGGCATGGTATGGCTCCAATTCCGGCTCCAAAACCCATCCGGTGGGTGTTAAAAAACCGAATGCGCTGGGGCTGTACGATATGAGCGGCAACGTGTTTGAGTGGTGCGCGGACTGGTACGGCGAATACGAGGATACGGGCAAGCCACAGGAAAACCCCGGCGGGCCAGTGAAGGCTTCCTACCGCGTGTACCGTGGCGGCGGCTGGCACACCGCCGCGCGGCTCTGCCGCGCTGCCTTCCGCGTCAGCGGTGCGCCAGCGGGCCGCGGCCTCAACCCTGGCTTCCGCCTTGTCCTCCAGTTATGAGGTTTGCCGCATCCGGGCTTTCCTTTGTGCTTGGGGAACGAGCCGCCGCAGCCGTGGCGGCGCAAGGCGGGAGTGGGCGACCGCCTGCGCGGCACGGTGCGGCGGCGAGTGTACGAGGGCAGTCACGCGGCGGTAGCCAGGGGGTTTGGGGCACAGCCCCAATTTTTTGCCGGGAGGTGGGTAAAGCCAGGGCAGCGCCCGATTTTGTCATTGCGCCTGCCCAAGGTAGGGCTCCCCGCCCGCGAAGGGGCGTGGCGATATGGCGCGGCGGGTGTAGTGACCGGGTGACTTCAAGTCGCCCGGTCACTACACATTCGCCATTTGTTTGAAATTGGCTCGTTGCGGCATGGTCAGCAGCAAAGGAAAAAGTGTTTGTAAAATCCCACGACGAACGGCTGCTATTCCAGCCAAATCGCCTATCATTGCGCTCAGGGACTCTCGAGTTCCGGTCATGGCGTGTATGTGTTAGGTGTGGGAACCCAAACGTACACGCTTTTTATTTTTCAACCATGCATAGCCCCGGCGAAAACCGCAAATTCTTCACGAACCATTGTGTATACAATGGTTCGTAAAGACTTAAGCGGCGATTTTGCCGAGATTATATAGGCTTTTGAGTGCCGGATGGTTTTTAGTGATGTTCGGGATATTGGCGAACA
>JBEBHD010000032.1:0-29707 GCA_040080915.1 Saprospiraceae bacterium | reverse complement strand
ACGCCCCGATTCAGCTTCGCTGAATTACGGGACGTCTCTCAGGGAGACCAGCCGCCGGTCGCCGTCCCCCCCCCCGGGGGGGGGGGGGGGGGGGGGGGTTGACGCCCGGCGGGCCAAAGGCCATCACCCGCTTCCGCACCTCCGCCTCCGCGCCCGCCCACTCAAACAACCCCCGGTACATGGCCGAAAATCCCGTGTCCAGCATATCCGGCTCGAGGTTCCACAAGTTGCCGGTATCGAAAGGCTTGAGGTTGAACTGGCGGTAGCGGAGCTGCACGGCCACCTGCACGGCACTGAGTTCGACGATGGTGCATTTGATGATCTGGTGGCTGAGCACGGTGTCGTCCTCGGTATCGGCGGGGTAGAGCACGGCGATGTCGCCCACGCGGAAATTGGCCAGCGGGTTGGTTTTTTGCGTTTTCCGAAAAATAATGGCCGGATCAGGCTGATCGGCGCGGTTTTCGGCTATTTCAAGGTGACTGAGGATGGCGAACGCTTCCTGTTTTTCGGAAAAACTGCTGCGCCACAAGGCAGCATTGCCATTTAGCGCGTCGCTGTTTTCCTCGCCCACTTTGGCCAGCCACTGCTCACGGGCGATAAACCCCGCGAAAGCATTGAAATATTTTTTTTCCAACGGACTCAGTTTGCCGTAGGCGGCCTCGAACACGCCGAAGTCGCGGGCCATGAAATCGCGGGCATCAGCCCTGTCCGCACGCAGGCGCTGGAGCAACGGCACGTCAAGGTCACCCGGTCGGATGCGGGCCAGCAAGCGCTCAATGCCCACGAGGTGATTGCGCACCTGCAGGGCCTCCCGCTGCTCGGGTGCCACGGTGGGCGCAAAGCGCAGCGGCTGCACATCGGCACCGGAGTAGAGAATGTACTTGGCCGGGTCGGTGGAAGGACCGAACACCGAGCGCGTGAGCAAATCGTACAGCAGAGTTTGGGTGAAATGGCTTCGCGTGATACCGTAGCTGTTGGGTTTGAAGGCCGTGCCGCTCTTGAGCTCCACGATGGCCGAGCGTTCCGGGGTGTGGTAAAACAAATCAAGGCGCCCCTGCAGGCCGTACTGCTCGCTGTAAAACGTTGGCTCCAGCACACAATTTTCGGGTTCGATCTGCTGCTGGGCGAGGCCGGCGGTGGCCATCATTTTCAAATTCAAATAGTGTTTTTGGGCCTTGTTGGAAATTTCCCGCACCTCGGCATCGCGCATGGGCGCGTACACGAACGGGTACAAGCGGAAGGTTTCGCGCAGCAAATCGGGGAAAGCCGCCGAAGGTTCGTTCAGCAGGCGGTCGAGGAAATGGTTGGCCACGTTGCCGAGCAGCATAGCGGGGGTGGACTCGTAGGGCAGAAATTTTTTAGCCAGATATGCCAGCGGCTGGGCACCCTCCGGCTTGAAACACTCGGAAATGGCCGACACGTCCACCAAGTAGTCCGGTTCCACCACGAACACACGGGGGCGGTACTGGCCCTGCGCGTCCACGTCCACTTCCAAAAGATTGAGCGTGACGGGAAACCCAAACACGGTACGCAGTAGCCGGATGGTCGGGTTGAAATTGTCGTTTCGGTCCGGCAGGTTGTAGCGAATATGGATGGGTTGGCCGGGGTTTTCATCGTCGTAGCCCATGAGGCGCTCTTGCTCCGGCTCGTCGCGCACGACCACCACGCGGGCGCGGGCCTTGTAGTCCCAAATATCCGGCGGGGCGAACTGCCACTCGCCCTCGGCGGGCAAATGCTCCAGCACCTCGGCCGGGATGGCGGACTGACACACGATGAGCACTGTTTCGGCCACGGCCAGTACGCCGAGGCGCACATCGCGGGCGGCTGCAGCCGACTGGCCCGCCCGTATCCGCGCCGCCACTCGCCGAAACTGGTGTACGACCCGCAGAGTATCGGGCCGGAACTGGTACTGGTGCCCGGCATAGCTGATCCGCGCAAACAACGTGCTGAACGCCAATTGTTCCTGCTTGGTGGCCTCGAAAAACAACCGCTCCAGCAGGGTGGAGAGGGCCAATACCCGCTCGCGCGGTGCCCAGTCGGGGTACACGGCGATGCGGACAAGTTCGCGGTAGAGGAGCGGAGCGGCGTCGGGTGGCATGGGGCAAAGGTAGGCAAGATGTGTTTGCACCGCCCCGCTCGCAAATCCGCGCCGACGATTCAACCGGAAGCCGCTACGTTTGCAGCCTCAGAGTTTTTGCTGGCGCAAAAACCGGCCTAATTCTGCTCACATGAACACCCACCCACTACTGTGCCCGCTGCCGAACAGCAGTTCTTGTCTTAGAGCGTGTTTCATTTTTCCGAAGTAACGTCGGTGAACCTCTCTGAACCTCAAACTCTCCGTGAACCTCTGTGACACTTTAGATGACGAAGGGGAAAAACGCTCTGGAACACTCCGTGACACTTTTTTAAAATACCTTTGCCCCTGTCCGGGCGGCTGGGCTATTTTTTCATCAAAACAAGACCATAAGACATGATTATTGGTGTACCAAAAGAGATCAAGACCAACGAAAACCGCGTGGCGCTCACCCCTGCCGGCGCATTGGAATTCACCAAACGCGGACACAGTGTGTATGTAGAAAGCACGGCAGGGGTCGGTAGCGGTTTCGATGACAATGACTACATGGAGGCTGGCGCGAGAATTCTTCGCACCGCCGACGAGGTTTGGGCTATCGCCGAAATGGTCATGAAGGTGAAAGAGCCGATTGCCGAAGAGTACGGCCGCTGCCGGAAGGATCAATTGATTTTCACGTATTTCCACTTTGCCTCCAGCCAGGAGCTGACGCACGCCATGATCAAAAGCGGGGCCGTATGCCTGGCTTACGAAACAGTGGAAACCAAAGACCGACAGCTGCCCCTGCTCATCCCGATGTCGGAAGTAGCCGGTCGTATGGCTATCCAGGAGGGCGCAAAATATTTGGAAAAACCCGTGAAAGGACGCGGCGTGCTGCTCGGCGGCGTGCCGGGAGTAGAACCCGGCAAGGTGCTGGTACTCGGCGGTGGTGTAGTGGGTACACAAGCGGCCAAAATGGCTGCCGGACTTGGTGCCCAAGTGACCCTGCTCGACGTGAGCCTGCCCCGGCTGCGCTACCTGAGCGATATCATGCCCGCGAACGTGACCACGCTCTTTTCCAGCGAGTACACCATTCGCCGCCTCGTGCAAACGCACGACCTCATCGTGGGAGCCGTGCTGATTCCGGGAGCCATAGCGCCCAAATTGATCACCCGCGACATGCTCAAACTCATGCGCCCGGGCACCGTCATCGTGGATGTGGCAGTTGACCAGGGCGGTTGCATCGAGACCACCAAACCCACCACGCACGACCACCCGACCTATATCATTGAGGACGTGGTTCACTACTGCGTGGCAAACATGCCGGGTGCCGTTCCCTTCACCTCCACAGTGGCTCTCACCAACGCCACACTGCCGTATGCCCTGCAGCTGGCCAACAAAGGTTGGGAGCGGGCTTGCTTAGAAAATCAAGAACTATTCCTCGGCCTCAACGTGGTGAAAGGCAAAGTCGTGTACCAAGGCGTTGCCGATGCATTTGGCCTGCCATTCGACCGTTTGGAAGATATCAGCTGAAAAAATACCAGCCCCCCCCAACAATACACTACATGAAGTACCTCGTCCTTGGCCTAAAAGCAGTGGTCTTGGTCTTGCTGATGATGCTGTACATCGGCGAGGTTGATGTTTCGTACCTGCTCGAAGGCCTGAAGCAGCGGTACCGCGAACCCATGCGGTACTACGTGGACGTGGTTTCGGCCATAGCCATTTTTTTGCTGCTGCTTGACTTCGTGCAGGTTACCGTAGTGTGGTTTTACCGCCGCCGCGCCAAAATCAAGGGCGACGACAACTTCATCGTCGGTATCGGGCAGTTGTATTCCATCATTCTGGTCATTGGCCTGACCATCGGGTTGTTGTCGTTGTTCCGCATCAACATAAACGAGGTGATGACCTCAATCTCCATCATTTTCGCTGGCCTCGTGCTGCTCACCAAAGACTACATTTCCAACGTGATCAATGGCATGATCATGACCTTTTCGGGCGAGCTCAGCATCGGCGACAACATCCGAATCGGCCAGCACCGGGGCAAAATCGTGGACATAACCCTACAAAATATCCACTTGATCAACGACGACGATGATGTCATCTACATCCCCAACAATGTGGCCTTGATGACTGACATAGTGAACTACACAAAACGAACCGTCAAGCGCACGAGCATTGACTTTGAGATTGACCTGAAATACCTCGTCACGGTGGAGGAATTAGAGCGCAACCTCGTGCAAACCCTACGGCCATTCCAAGACCTGATCAAAGACAACAGCTACTACCTGCGCGTAGCCGAGGTAAACCGGGGAAGCGTGACCATGAAATTCCAATACATCCTGAACGAGCCGAACAAGGAACTGGAGCGTGCCATCCGCCGAAAAGTCGTGCGCCGCCTGGTGGAGATCATCAGCGGGCGCGAAAAATTCGTGGACAACATACCCGGCTTGCCGGAGGATTTTCCGGGCCACGCCTGATCGGGGTGGGCGAGTGCTCCCGCTTGAGCGTAAAAAGGTGTCACAGAGGCTCTTGGAGTTTTGGAAGGTTCACAGATTTTTTTCCGACGTGGCACTTTTCCGTCCCACGAGCTACTTCGCCGCCTACTTTGCCACAACTAATCACCCTGCTGCTTTCACCTGCCCTCCCGATACCACCTGATAAAAGTACAGCCCGTTTTCCAGACTGTTTGTAAGTCCGGCTGCGTCCCCTATCAAATGAATAACTGTCGGGATATACTTGGTGCCGGTACTGACACTTTGATTCCTGCCAGGATCAAATGCTTTTTCCCGCTAAGTCCTCTCAATCTCTGTGAGGTGCTGTGCAATTTCTACTTTTGCGGGACTCTGTGAGCCTCCAAAAACTCCGCGAGCCTCTGTGACACCTTTTTTTACACCAACATGAACCGACTTCAGTACGAAACATCGCCCTACCTCCTTCAGCACGCCGCCAACCCGGTGGACTGGTACGGTTGGAAACCCGAAGCATTTGAGCGGGCACGGGCCGAAAACAAACCAATTCTGGTGAGTATTGGCTACTCAGCCTGCCACTGGTGCCATGTCATGGAGCACGAGTCGTTTGAAAACCCAGACGTGGCGGCGGTCATGAACGAATATTTTGTGAACATAAAAGTCGACCGCGAGGAACGCCCCGACGTGGATGCCATTTACATGGAAGCCTGCCAAATCCTGACTGGCGGCGGCGGCTGGCCCCTCAATTGTTTCCTCACGCCGGAGGGCAAGCCGTTTTTTTCAGGCACGTACTACCCGCCGCGCCCGGCACATAACCGGCCTTCGTGGATGCACGTATTGCGGCATTTGGCCAACGCCTGGCAAGACCAACGCCCTGCGGTGTACGAGCAGGCCGACAAATTGCTCGGCTATATCCAGCGCAACGACGACGTTTTTTTTGAAAAAAACGCCAACAATCCCGACCTGCTCCTGACGGCCTCGCCATTCAGCCCGGAGTTGTTGGAAAATATTTTTTACCAGATGCGGGAGCGGTTCGATCGGGCCGAGGGCGGCTTCGGCGGCGCACCCAAGTTCCCGTCCAGCATGGCTATTCAATACTTGCTGAACTACCATTGGTTCACGGGCAACGCAGAAGCGCTGGAGCATGCCCTCTTTTCCTTAGACCGTATGTGCATGGGCGGTATCTACGACCAGTTGGGCGGCGGCTTTGCCCGGTACGCTACCGACCGGGAGTGGCTTGTACCGCATTTTGAAAAAATGCTGTACGACAACGCGTTGCTCGTGTCGGTGTTGGCCGATGCCTGCCAGTTGTTGCAAACAACCGGTGCGAAAAACCGCGAGGCAACACGCCGGGTTGCCCTTTACCAGAGAACAATCGAAGAAACCCTGGCCTTCGTAGAGCGCGAACTGACGCACACGAGCGGCGGCTTTTTTTCAGCCCTCGACGCGGACTCGGAAGGGGAGGAAGGCAAGTTTTATGTTTGGCAAAAAAACGAAATCGAGCAGGTACTCGGCGGCGATGCCGATGAATTTTGTGCTTTTTTTGGCGTAGTAGCCGAGGGTAACTGGGAGCATACAAATATCCTGTGGTGCCCCTTGCACATGGATGTTTTTGCTGAAAACAACGGCTTGGATGCGGCGGCTCTTGAACAACGACTATCGGTGTGCCGAAAAAAACTGTTCGAGCACCGGGCCGTGCGTGTTCGCCCGGGATTAGACGACAAAACCCTATCCGGCTGGAACGCCCTCATGGCCACGGCCTATGCCAAGGCGTTCGCGGCGCTGGGCCACGAGGCGTACCGTATTGCCGCCGCGCGGAACACCGAATTTGTTTTGGCCAACATGACCGACAAAACGACCGGGCGGCTGCTCCATTCCTGGAAAAACGGCGTGCCACAGATCATGGGCGTATTGGAGGACTATGCATTTTTGATCGCTGCCCTGACAGATATTTGGCAAATAACATTCAATTCCAAGTATTTGGCCCAAGCCCAAGCACTGCTCGAACAGGTTTTTGCCTACTTTCACGACCCGGAATCGGGACTGTTTTTTTACACTGCCTCCGACCAGACAGATTTGATTTTGCGGCGTAAAGACCTGTACGACAACGCCACCCCTTCGGGGAACAGCACTATGGTACATAACCTGCAACGACTCGGTATCCTGCTCGACCGGCGCGACTGGCGGGAACACGCCGTGCAAATGCTGGAAAAAATGCGCACAACGGTGGAGCACTATCCCTTGTCGTTCGAGCGTTGGGCAGTTGCGCTGGTGTACGAAACACACCCGTATCTGGAGATCGCTGTTGTTGGCGGCAACGCCACAGAAAAAGCGGCAGCACTACGCCAGCGTTTTTTGCCTAATGCAGTTTTTGCTGCCAGCCAGGAAACGGACTCATCAAGCCCGCTGCTGGCTGGCAAGTCAGGCGAAGCAGAAGCCCTGATTTACGTTTGTCGCGACTACATTTGCCACAAACCGCTAAAAACCTTGGAAGAATTTGACCAATTCATCGGGAATTCCCCGTAAACGAACGACGCTATGCCGAAACTGCTTACACCTATATTATTAGTAGCATTTTTTTTGAACGACCCAGCCGGAACGACCGCTCAGCAGGCCCCCCAGTATAGCCTATACCTGCTCAATCCGTATGCGTACAACCCTGCCTGTGCGGGATTGGAAAATACGTTGATCGCTACCGGGGTATACCGGCAGCAATGGTCAAGTCTGCCGGGCGCACCGGTTTCACAGCACATCAATGCGCACATGCCACTGGCCATGTTGAGCAGTGGGGTTGGCTTGAAGGCCGAAAATGATGTGATCGGCGCGCACCGGACGACACAGGTGGCGCTGAGCTACAGTTTTCAGCGCGAGCTCGGAAGCGAGACGCTATTGTCAGTCGGCGCGAGCGGTGGTTACCTTCAGTACACGTTGGATGGAAGCAAACTGCGCACCCCGGACGGGAAATACGAGCCAGCGGGTGTTTTTTTGCACAACGACCCGTTGTTGCCGGAGGGCAATGTGTCGGCTTCTACCTTTGTGGCCGAGGTCGGTGTTCATTTTCAGTGGAAGGACTTGGCAGTTGGCGTTGCTGCGTTGCCGGTGTTTGCGCCAGTGCTGCAGAGCAATTCTGGTGGCAGTTTCGGTATTCGCCCGGAACGCCATTTTATCCTCGCGGCTTCCTATCGGATAACGGTAGGGAGAGATATGACTGTCATTCCGGCTTTTTTGCTCAAATCCGACATTGTGGAAACACAAACGGAAGTTTCCACTACAGTTCGGTTCCGAGAGAATATTTTTGCGGGCGCTTCTTACAGGGGTATGCAGGCATCGCAGAGCGATGCTGCCGTGTTGATGGGCGGGTTTCGGTTGAACGAACGTACGTCGCTGGCTTACTCCTTCGATATTCCGTTGTCGTCGCTGGCATCTACCAACAGAGGCAGCCATGAATTGTTGCTGCGTTACGATTTGGGCAAACCAATCGGAACAGGCAAGCTGCCACCAGTGATTTACAACCCACGGTTCCTATAACGAACTAAATTTTTGCGAACAAGGCCGATTTGGCCTGTGGTTTCCCGTGCAGCAAGATCAATTCCGGCATTTCTTTCGAGCGGAAAAAAAAATTGGCTGTCCATACCACTAAAAGTTAAATGACCGTTTGGTTGCATCTCAAACGAAAAATGACTCAGCCAAGAAAACCAATTTTGTTTGGGATTCTTTTTTGCATCAATTTTAATCAACTACCTTTACGACCACTTTTTCCAAACAAACATTTATTAGTAGGAAATACACGGGTGTCAACATGAAAAAACTACGGAATTCGATTCTGCTCTTACTCTTTTTCGCGGCCTTGGCCGCCTCTTGTGGCCGGAAAGAAACCGGCGATCTGGTCGGTGTTCTTGACCGCCCCAAATGGAAAGGTATCAACCCTTACGGTATGTTGTACATACCCTCCGGCACGCTGCACGTTGGCGTTGGCGACGAGGATGTCAGCAAGCAATTGGTTGCCCGCCCCAAATCCATCTCCATCCAAGGATTCTTCATGGATGAGACGGAAATTACCAACAACGAGTATCGTCAGTTCGTCCAATGGGTGCTTGACTCGCTCGCGCACGAAAAGATGGGCCACTTCCTGGAGGATGACGGCGGCGACTTTGAAAAACAAATGATTGACTGGGAGGCCGAAATTGACTGGGAGAACGTTGACGGCGAAGAAGGCGGTGACGGCAGTCTGGACGAACTTTACTACCCTCCAAACGAGCGTTTTGCTGGTCGTAAAGAACTGGATGCCAGCAAGTTCGTCTTTGAATTCCAGTGGTACGACTGGCAGCGGGCCGCGCACGATCGCGCTAGCAATCGCACCAGTCACGTTCACAAAGAGAAAATCTCTATATACCCTGATACGCTTTGTTGGGTGCGCGATTACGCATACTCGTACAACGAGCCGATGACCCGGAACTACTTTTGGCACCCGGCTTTTGACGACTACCCTGTGGTGGGCGTAAACTGGAAAATGGCCAAAGCATTCTGCTACTGGCGTGCCAAATTGTGGGATATGTACACCGGAGAAGCCATCAATACGGAGGACTTCCGCCTTCCCACCGAATTTGAATGGGAATATGCCGCTCGTGGTGGACGCGAAGGCGCACCGTTCCCTTGGGGCGCGTATTACACCCGCAATGCAAAGGGCTGCCTGTTGGCCAACTTCAAGCCGGGCCGTGGCAATTACCCCGAAGACGGCGGCCTGTACACCGTCAAGGCCGACGGCTATTACCCGAACGACTTCGGCCTGTACTGCATGGCTGGCAACGTCTCAGAGTGGACAGAAACAGCGTTTTACGAAAATGCATACGCGTTCGTTCACGACCTGAACTCCGACATCCGCTACGATGCCAAACCCGAAGATTCGCCCACTGCCAAGCGCAAGGTCATTCGCGGCGGCTCGTGGAAAGACGTGGCTCACTTCCTGCAAACCGGCACGCGCTCTTGGGAGTACCAAGACACGACCAAGTGCTACGTTGGCTTCCGCTGCGTGCTCACCTTCTTGGGCCGGTCCATCAACGATTTCTAAAAAATCACATACCAAGGATGTCAAGGACGTTGAGCAAAAGCGCTTGCAAAAATAATATTCTGCACCGCCGCCGTGCTCACGGGTTTTTGACATCCTTGTTTTCTTGGTCGCGCTTCGTTTCATCATTTGAGCCGATTAGCGCTGTTTGAGCCTGCTTTTTTTAGCATTTTTCGGACAAAAGACCGAACAAGACGCGTAATGCTGCAAAATTTTCTTCGGAATTGTCTTTTTTACATTGTTACCTTTGCCCCTCCATTTGAACCTTGTTAACAAATTACAAGTATTGTCAACCTTTTTGTCAACTGCTAAAAAGTATTAAACAATGTCTATCTTCAAGACGAAATCTTTCAAGTACTTTAAGAACCTGATCATCGGTATTGGTGCCGCCATCGTTTTGATGGGTGCTCTGTTCAAACTGGAAAGCTGGGAGTTTGCTTCCGAAATGCTTATCATCGGCTTGACCACCGAAGCCATCATCTTCCTCATGCTCGGCCTCCTCGGCCCAGAACCGGACTACTACTGGCACAAACTGTACCCTGGCCTCGAAGACTACCACTCCCGCATCCAGCCCCTGACGGCTGGCCCGACCAACATGCCCGAAGTAGCTCCGCTACACGGCGACGTGGTGGAACGCCAACTGGGTGGTATGCTGACTGAACTGCAATCCATGTCCAAAAGCATGGGTGCCCTCAAGGCCCTGCAAGAAGTGGATTTCTCCGGTACGCAGGAGCAGATCAAATCCATGAGCAACTTCTACACCAAGATGAACGAGGCTATGGCCGATATGGCCAAGTCCGCCGAAGATGTTCGTGCGTACAAAGACCAGCTGTCGTCCCTGAACAAGAACCTCGGTTCGCTCAACACCGTTTACGGCAACATGCTGACGGCAATGGCCAATATCGGCCGCCAGTAAGCAAGCCCAAAACGGTATTGAAAGCACTCCTTTTTTCAAATTTTTAAAGACAACTTAATATGTCAATACCAAAGGAGCCGCGACAGCTAATGATCAACCTGATGTATCTGGTGTTGACCGCGCTGCTCGCGCTAAACGTATCCGCCGAGGTGATGAATGCCTTTTTCTCTCTGGACCGCGGTCTGAAGGGAAGCCGCGACATCGTGGAAAAAACGAATGAAGTGGTGATGAAGAACATCAACGATCAGGCCGATGCTTATAAAAAGGATTCCTCGGAGATGTATCGCAACAATGCTAAACAAGCGCTTGCCATAACACAAGAGTTTACACTGTACATTGATGGCATTCGCAAGCAATTGTTCGAGAAAGCAGGCGGCCCGTCCAAAAAAGATCCTACCATTCCCAAAGACATTCGCAACAAAGACATCACCACGCGGATGTTTGTCTTAGGTGACGAGAAAACCGGGAAAAAAGGTATCGGTTTTGAGATCGAGCAAAAGATTAAAGAAACACGCGAAAAATTGTTGGCATTGGCTGACAATGACGAAAAAGTAGTTGCTGGTTTGCCGCTTGATTTGGAAAAAATCCCGGCAGGATCAGACAAAACCAGCTGGGCTGATTTCAAATTTCGCCAAATGCCGGTTGCCGCGTGTTTTCCAATGTTGGGCAAAATTCAAAGCGATGCCAAAGCTTCTTCTTCCGCCGTTCTTAACTACTGTTTGGAAAAAGTAGCTGGTAAAGACATCAAATTCGATGCATTCCAACCTGCCATCAGCGCACCGAAAGGCTACGTCATCGCTGGCGAAAAGTATGAGGCCGACATCTTCTTGAGCGCATACAGCACCAATGCCGATAACATCAGTATCTCTGTTGATGGCAAAGGTTTTCCTCTTAAGGAAGGTATAGCCAAGTACGAAACAGGCACCAGTTCCACGGGCACTAAGACTTACAAGGTTAGCATCAATGTGAAAAACCCGCTGACGAACGAAGTCAAGAACTACTCGAAAGAGTTCCAGTACGAAGTAGGCCAGCGCTCTTGCTCGGTGCAGTTGGACAAAATGAACGTGTTCTACATCGGCGTAGACAACCCGATCACAGTGTCTGCCGCTGGCATATCGTCCAACGACCTGAACGTGAGCGCTTCCGGTGTAACGCTGACGAAAACCGGTAATGCTAAGTACACCGTCCGCGCCGACAAACCCGGCGAAGCTTTCATCACCTTGTCGGGCGGCGGCCTTCCGCCGACGAAGTTCACCTACAGGGTCAAGCGTATCCCCGATCCGGTACCGATGCTCGGTGCCCAGCGTTTTGATAGCGCCATCCCGAACGGTACGTTCAAGGCACAAGGCGGTGTGGCTGCGGTTTTGGAAAACTTTGATTTCGATGTCAAGTGCGAGGTGGCTGGCTTTACGGTCGCTTACCAGAAAAAACGCGCCGACGTGGTCGAAAAGACCAATACAGGTGCCCGCTTCGGTGGCGATGTGAGCGACCTGATCCGCAACGCTGCTCCTGGCGATGTGTACTACTTCCTCGATATTCGCGCCAAATGCCCGGGCGATATCGCTGCCCGTAAATTGGGCGACCTGGTTTTCAAAATTCGGTAATAAAGTTGTTTCAGCCGGCGTTCTTAGCCGCGCCGGCTGAAACACTTCGCACAAACTACTACTCAACATTCACCTACCATCATCCACGCGAACCATGCATACTTTCATTAAATGGACCTGCCTTAGTCTGCTACTTTTCTTCACGGGAACCGCTCTTGTCGCGCAGGAGGTTGACGAAATCGGTGTAAAAACCGAGGTCAGCGAACCGGACGAATTCGGCGAAGCCCCCTTGGATGATGTTGTGAAAAAGGAAATCATGCTTGAGCGCAAAGTACTGGCCTACCAGCCTGTCCGTGAAAGCGACGTTTTTTACGAAAAACGCATCTGGCGCATCATTGACGTGCGCGAAAAAATGAACCTCCCCTTCGCCTACCCGGAAGAGCCTTTCTTCAAAATCCTCTCCGACGCGGCATCCAAAGGCGACATCCCGGTTTACTCCGTGGAAGACGATAAGTTCACCAAGCGCCTCAGCACCGACGACGTGCTCTCGATGCTTTCCAAAACAGATACCATCGTTACCTTCGACCCGGAAACGTACGAGGAAAAGGTCAAGATCGTTCGCAACGATATCAACCCGTCCGATGTCAAGCGTTTCCGTATCAAGGAAATCTGGTACTTCGACAAAGAAACATCCACCCTGCAAGTACGTATCCTCGGTATTGCTCCCCTGATCAACGTGACCGACAGCGAAGGCAACTTCCGCTACGAAAAAGTCATGTTCTGGGTGTACTACCCCCAAGTGCGTGACCTGCTCGCCCGGCACCGGGTTTTCACTCTTGGCGGCAACACCAACGCGACCGTTTCTTGGGAAGACCTCTTCGAGATGCGCTACTTCGCCAGCTTCATCATCAAGGAATCCAATGTACATGACCGCCGGATCGAAGACTACGCCCGCGGCGTGGACGCGCTTTGGGAGTCGGATCGCATCAAGAACCACATTTTCAACTTCGAACACGACCTCTGGCAGTATTGATTTCCCTGCCACCGATCATCGAAAAAAAGAGCCAGCGGCACCAACCGCTGGCTCTTTTTTTGTTCCCCCCACCAAGTGAATCCGAGTCGCTCACCTAAAAATAACCTCAGTAGCCCCGTACCCGTACTTGGCGTGGTACTCGTTCTTGAACCGGTATACATTCGGATTGCGGCGCAGCACATCGGCTATCGTTTCCCGAAGTTTTCCCTCGCCCACACCATGGATGACAAAAATGCGGGGCACGCCCAACCGAACCGCTTTTTCCAAAAAACGCTGAAAATGCTGCATCTGGATGCGCACGATCTCGGACTTGTCTAGCCGGGCAAAGCCGTTGGTCAGGTTTTCGATGTGCAAGTCTATCTCCGGTTCGAACTGGGCAAATTCTTCCACGTCGAAAGCGCGAAACAACACGGCATTGTCGGAGTGTGCCGCGCGCTTTGCGCGAAGCGCCTGCTTGGTGTAGTCGCGCAGTTCCGAGCCGCTTTTGTCGCCCGTAGGCTGCTCGAAGGAGTCGAACAACAAAAACTGGTGTGTCAACACGTTCAGGATGGACGTGCTTTGAAGGTTGTTAAAAAACTGCTTGGGGCGGATTTTTATCTGGCGAACGAGCGGAGCCTCCACGCCGTCGGTGGTGATACGCCGGATTTCGATGTCCACCTCGGCGTGGTCGCTCAGGTCGTCGTACAGCATGTCGTCCAGTTCGAGCACGGTAGTGGCGGCCAGTTTGCCTTCGATCAGGAACACGCTGCGGTTGTCGGTGAACAGTTCCACATCGAACAAAAACTCCGTCGTCGTTTCGTTGAGCAACCAGGCTTTGTATCGCGACACGGTGTCGTCGCGGCCCGGCATAGGCTCGAAAGCGAGCAAAATACCCCTCGGTTTGGCAATGGGGCGCGGCCCTTTGATTTCCCGCTTGGGTACCGGTGCTGGCGCTGGTTCTTTTTTTTTGCCACCGACGAATTGAGCACCGGCCAGCACGGGTTCGGCTCCCGTGTCGCGCACCAAATCTTCTTCAAACGCAGGGATTTCCATGCTGGGGTCACTTGTGAGCCGTACTTGCAGCATGTCGCCGCCGAGCTGTGCCGTGATGATGCCGCGTTCGCCCGTGAACCGGAAAACAACCTTGGTACCTATTGCAAATAACATGTTCGCTGTGCGGCGCTGGGTTCGCCGCCGGATGGTAAATGTACGGGTGTAACTTTAATTCAAAAAATTGGTTTAAGAATGTTTAGTCGGAGATGGCTCCTCTTCGCTACGTTTGCACCCTGCCACAAGCATCTACCGCTATGTTCCGTCGCCGCTTTATCCAACAAACAGGTCTTTCTCTGCTCGCATCCGCGCTTGTTGCGCCATCGGCTCGGGCCGAATCGCCCGCCGCCGAGGTGCCTACTCGTATCAAGTCGCCGCGCCTGCGTGCGGGTAGTACCATCGGACTGATCGCGCCAGCAAGCCCGGTTTCCGACGAAAAAATTGCCAAGGCTTTGGCGAACCTTGCCGCTCTCGGGTATCAGGTGCGCGAGGGGGCAGCATTGCGAAGCAAACATGGTCACCTTGCTGGCAAAGATGCAGCCCGGCTGGCTGATCTGCACTGGGCGTTTTCCGATCCGGACGTGGACGCGGTTTGGTGCGTGCGCGGCGGCTACGGCTGTACTCGTCTGTTGCCGATGCTGGACTACGACCTGATCCGCCGCAACCCCAAACCGCTTATCGGATACAGCGATGTGACAGCACTCCATTTGGCCATCGGCCAAAAAACGGGCCTCGTCACGTTTCACGGCCCGGTGGGTGCCGCCGAATTTCCCGAGAACACGCTCCGGCATTTCCGCGCAGCGGTGACTGCCCCCCAAGCGGGCTACCTGATCCAAGCCCCGGGTACCGAGGACGTGCTTCCCGACGAAGCCTACCGCCCGTACACCATCGCGCCGGGCAAGGCGCGAGGCCAGCTCACGGGCGGCAATCTTTCTTTGCTAACCGCCCTCGCTGGCACGCCATTCGCGCCGACATTTGCCAAAAAAATCGTGTTCATCGAAGACGTGGGCGAGCAGCCCTACCGCATTGACCGGATGTTGACCCAATTGCTTCAAGCCACTGATTTGAGGCAATCTGCGGGCATCGCGCTTGGCGTTTTTGCGGAATGCACGCCCAAAAACGCTGATTTTTCCCTGACCCTGCCCGAAACGCTGTTTGACCTGCTGGGGAACCTTGGCTTGCCCGTGGCTTACGGCTTGCCCTTTGGCCACGTTCCGCACCAAGCCACTTTTCCGTACATGACCGAAGCCGCTTTTGATGCAGACAACCGCACGCTCACCCTGCTTGAGGCTGCGGTCGAATAGTGCCCTCGCTTACTTGCCGCGTTAGAGCGTTAACACATTAGTACATTACCGTTGCATACCTATTCCCTCCTCGACTTGCAGGCGTATATCCGCCAGGTATTGGCCCTGAATTTTCAGGAAAACCTCTGGATTACCGCCGAAATAGCACAGGCCGCCAGCGCTCGCGGACACCTGTTCCTCGACCTCGTGCAAAAAGGCTCGGAAGCCGACAGCCCTGTGGCGGCGAAAGCGCAAGCCGTTTTGTGGCAACGTGAGCGCCAGCGTTTGCGGCTATCCGTCGGCCCAGTGCTCGACGAGGTGCTGTGTGAAGGCCGCGAAGTACGCCTTTGCGTTCGGGTTGACTACCACGAACGCCACGGTATCCGACTGCTCGTGACAGATGCCGACCCGGTTCACACTTTTGGGCGCATCGAGCTCCAGCGCCGCCAAACCCTCGAGTCGTTGCGCCAGTTGGGCTTGTTGGAGCGCAATCGTGCCCTGCAGTTGCCTTCGGTGCTCCAGCGTATTGCGGTGATCACGTCGGAAGGGGCGGCGGGGTTTCAGGATTTTCGGGAGCACTTGGCCTACAACCCGTTTGGGTACACGTTTCACTGCCAACTTTTTTCCACCACCGTGCAGGGGGGCAATTTGGAAACAGAAATGATCGCCGCGTTTGAGGCTGTGGCCGCCCAACGCGACCGGTTCGATTGTGCTGTGGTGCTGCGCGGCGGCGGTGCCCGGCTCGACCTCAGCGGCTTTGATTCACTGCCGATTTGCAAGACCGCTGGTGCCCTGCCCCTGCCGTTGCTGACCGGAATCGGCCACGAAACAGACGAGACAGTGTTGGACTTGGTCGCGCATACCGCACTGAAAACCCCGACCGCCGTGGCCGATTTCCTCGCACAGCGCAATCTTTTTTTTGAAAACAAAATTCTGCGCCTTTCGGAGGCAATGCAGGTATCAGCGGGCCGAGGCCTGAAAACCAAAGCTGTTGATCTGGCCAACTTGGAATCGGTTGCCCTTTGGGTTGCCAATGCACGAGTGCGAGCGGGCCGACAACAGATAGATAACATGAAAACGCTCTTGCCCGTACTGACTACCCGGCGTATTCGCCAAGCCTCCGACCGCTTGCAGAGCGCCGAGGCATTTTGCGCCGCCCATCACCCGGATGCCGCATTGCGCCGGGGCTTCAGTCTAACGTTGCACGATGGTAAGCCGCTCACGGATGCGGACACCATAGGGCCGGGAGATGTGCTGGAAACGCGGCTGTGGAAGGGGGAGGTAGTGAGCGTGGTGAGCGGGTGAGCGAGTGAGCGAGTGAGCGGGGTGAGCGTGGTGAGCGAGTGAGCGGGGTGAGCGTGGTGAGCGGGGTGAGCGTGGTGAGCGGGTGAGCGTGGTGAGCGAGTGAGCGAGTGAGCGGGGTGAGCGTGGTGAGCGTGGTGAACGGGGTGAGCGTGGTGAGCGGGTGAGCGGGGTGAGCGGAGTGAGCGGGTGAGCGTTGGCTTTTAAGGTCACAGTTGGGGTGCATGGGACGCATGCTTTGAGCCCGATGCGCGGGCGGTTTTGTTGCGGGCAGGAATAAGAACATCATTTAACTGCGATTTTCGCAAAGACGCTTTTAACACACCACAAATTTTCTTTACCCATGTGGAAAAAAATGATCGCTGAAAGCATCGGCACGTTTGCTCTGGTATTTTTTGGAACAGGCGCAATTATTGTAAACCAACAAAGCGGCAGCGCAGTAATGCATCCGGGCATTGCTGTTACATTCGGGTTGGTGGTTATGACCATGATTTACACGTTTGGGGCCATCTCTGGCGCACACATCAATCCGGCGGTTACGCTTGCGTTTTCCAGCACCGACCGGTTCGAGCGCCGTTTAACCTTGCCTTATTTGGGGGCACAAGTTGTAGGTGCATTGACGGCCAGTTTTATGCTTGCGTTCTTGTTTCCGGCCAGCAGCACGTTGGGGGCCACCCTTCCGGTGGACAGCCCGATCCAGTCGTTTACACTGGAACTGCTTCTCACTTTTTTCCTGATGCTGGTTATTCTGTTCTCTTCTCAAGGAAGCCCGGAGATCCGGCCTTTCGCAGCAATTGCTATCGGAGGTACGGTATTGATGGAAGCCCTGTTTGCCGGGCCGATCTGCGGTGCGTCCATGAACCCAGCCCGCTCACTTGCACCGGCGATTGTTTCCGGGCATTTCGAGCACCTATGGATTTATCTGACAGCACCGGTAGCCGGGGCATGGTTGGCGGCGTTGGTTTGGCGGAATATGAAGTAATCATACCTGTGCTCGCGAGGGTCTCCGACCCGAAGCGGCTACCCCCGCGCCTTCACAAACTTGCCGGAGTAAAGCCCGTTTTTCCCTACAATTCTGACAACGTAGATGCCTGGCTCGAGCGCCGAAACAGGTAAACGCACGCGGTCGGCCTGCTCTTGGTTGTCGGAAAACACGAGGCCGCCGCTGATGGAAAAAACCTCCACGCGGGCCACTTGCTCGCCGGGCATCAGCACGGTGGCTTCCTCGCTGGCAGGGTTGGGTTGAATACGGACAGGTTGGGCCTCCCCGGCTTCGTCGGTGTCGGTAAAAACAGGATCAAAACGGGTGCCGCTGTTCAGTACTTCTTGCGTGCTGGTATTTTGCACAAAGGCCAGCACATAAAGCGAGTCGTAATTGGAAGGCCAGCCGTTTGGCTGGGTGTGGGTGTACGAGAAGGTGTAATTGTCCGATTGCCCTTTGACAGGCAGGGTAATGGCATCGCCGTCTATGCTGGTCAGCATGGAGCGAAACACGTCGTAATGCTTTTGCTCACCATTGGGCGAGGCGTAGTTGACGGTACGTTCGGCCACGGCCACGAAAAGTTTGTAGTTGCCTGCGGGAGTATCCCCGAAACTGCGCACGGTGACGATTGCAGTCTTGTTCGGTGCCGTGCCACTTTCTTCCACCTCAATGGCAATGGGGCTTTGTTGGCCGAATGCCGCCTGCAGTGTGGCGGCGGGCAGCAGCGGATTGCCAATAGGCACCAAGTTGCCGTTCAGGGCCACCCGTGGTGTGCCAAAAACACCGTAGGCTGCCGTGCGTGCATTGTTCTGGGTGGTGTTGGCGAGGTAAATTTTGCAATCGTTGTACGGAATGGCCGGATGGTAAGAAATATGCCGCACCTCGTTGGGGTACTGGTGGATCAGCGTGTAAAAGGCCGGGTTTCTGCTGGCGCAAACGCTGCAACGGGAGTTGGTAAAATGCTCCAGCAACACATATTTTTTGGGCAAGGACTGGGCACCGAGCGTGAAAACGGCCAAGGCGAAAACAACAAAAAGCGGATATTTTTTCATAAAAAAAGAACGATGACGGTGGTGAAGTAAAACAAAAGAGGGCCAAAGAACGGGCATCCTACCAATGCTGGCACTGGGAAACACAGGATTTTGTGCCTAAATGTCGGCAACGGAACAGTCCTATGTTGACCGGTATGTGGCAGAAAAACTTAACACTAACTTTACATAGGGATGAAAACGCCGTGGCTTTACAGTGTACTTTTGCAGCCAATTAAAACATAATTTTACAACACCCCCGACACCAAAAACATACTGCACATGATAGTTGGTTTTATCGCCGATTTGCCGGCATACGCATCCGTCCTTCTGTTGGTCTGTTTGGCCGCCGTTTGTTTATTCGAGGCAATCAACGGTTTTCACGATACCGCCAACGCCGTAGCCACGGTGATTTACACCAAGAGCCTGAAACCTGCCTACGCCGTAGTCTGGTCGGGTATTTGGAATTTCCTCGGCGTAATTTTCGGTGGCATCGCGGTGGCCATGGGCATCGTCAAACTCATTCCACTGAACGATCTCATCCTCCAGCCCTTGGGAGAAAACGTGGCCCTCGTGCTGGCCATCTTGCTGGCGGCCATTAGCTGGAACCTCGGCACTTGGTACTACGGCATCCCGTGCTCGAGCTCGCACACCCTGATCGGGTCGCTGTTGGGAGCCGGATTCGCATTTTGGTCGGTACACGCCGGAGCTGGCCCCAACTGGGACAAGGCGAGCGATATAGGCCTGTCGCTGCTCATTTCGCCACTTTTTGGATTCAGTTTGGCTATTTTGCTCATGTATGTACTGCGGATGACGGTGCGAAAACGAAAACAAATTTTTAACGAACCAAAGTCCGACAAGGCCCCCCCGATTTGGATTCGCGCTATTTTGGTGACGACCTGCACCTTGGTCAGCTTCTTTCACGGCTCCAACGATGGCCAAAAAGGCGTGGGCCTGTTGCTGGTCGTGCTCATGGCTTTCATGCCCCTCCACTACGCCATGAACCCCGACGTGCCTGTGGCCGATTACAAACGGGCGGCACGCCAAATCGAACGCCAAATCGGCAATATCAAAAGCGTGGAGTTCGGCGACCACTTGCTGGCCCTGTCCAATCAGGCCGGGCGCTTAGCCACCACCTTGGACAGCCTAGACACTCGAAACAAAGCACAAGTGATCGCGGCCCGTAATGGCGTTCAACAGTTGGTAAAAAAAGTGGAGGCCGACTTCAAAGCGGACCTCATCCCCCAATCAAGCACCCCGGCCATCAAACACGAGATCAAGCAACTGAAAAAATTCTACGAGTTTGCTCCTACTTGGGCTATCCTGCTCATTTCGATCTGCCTCGGTATCGGTACCATGATCGGCTGGAAGCGCATCGTGATCACCATCGGAGAAAAAATAGGTAAGTCCCACCTGACCTATGCACAGGGGGCCAGCGCCGAACTTTGTGCAGCGGCCACCATCGGTGTGAGTACCGCACTGGCCTTGCCAGTCAGTACCACGCACGTGCTGTCGTCGGGTATTGCGGGCACTATGGTTGCTTCGGGGGGGGTGTCCAATCTGCAGAAAAAGACCATCAAAAACATCGCTCTGGCGTGGTTGCTGACCTTGCCGGTCACGTTTTTGGTTGCGGCGATCCTGTTCTATTTCCTGCGAATCGTGCTGTAAGAGCGTGTTTAAATTTCAGCCCGGCGACTGAAATTTAAACACGCTCTAAAGTCATTCAATTTCGCAAGTCCGCCCCCCAGGTCAGTTTTTCCCGCAGGGTCTGCAGGAACGAGTTGTCTTGCAATTGCACAAGTTTGATGGTAAAATCGTTGCGCCGCACGGCCAACTGGTGCTGGGCCGTGATGAGCTCGAACCGGGAATCAAGCGTACAGATGAAATTGTCCGCTCTACCCTCAATCTCGAAGGAAATGACCGATTGGTCGGACAGCACAATGGGGCGCAGGTTAAGGTTGTGCGGTGCCACGGGCGTGATCACAAAATTGCCGGAGTTGGGCAGGACGATGGGGCCACCACAACTCAGCGAATAAGCCGTGCTACCGGTGGGTGTGGCGATTACAATACCGTCGGCCCAGTAAGAATTCAGGTAGTCGCCGTTCAAAAACGTGTGGATGGTGATCATGGAGGAAGTGTCGCGCTTGAGCAACGTGCAATCGTTGAGCGCAAACGGTATGTCACCAAACAACGCCGGGGCGCTTTCCAAGTAGAGCATGACGCGCTCGGCGACCACAAAATGCCCTGCCACGAGCTTTTGAACCGCAGATTCGATGAGGTGTTTTTCGATGCTGGCCAAAAAGCCGAGCCGACCCAGATTGATACCAAGCATGGGCACGGCGGAGTTCCGAACCAAGGTCACGGCGTGCAACATGGTGCCATCGCCGCCCAAAACCACCACAAAATCAATGCGGTGTACGGAAAAGTCCCTGTAGCCGTCAAACGGAGCGTACGGCCCTCGAAAATGCACCTTGCCCTCCAGGTCGGCCAAGTAGGGTGCGAAAACATAGGTGGTGACCCCCGCGTCGTGGAGTGCATCGAAAAGGGACTGGACGTATGGCAGGTCCCGCTCTTTGAACTGTTTGCCAAAAACTACTACTTGCATGGGATGAAGGGTTTCTGGTTTTTTGTCACCCCGAAAGGGCTGGTTAGAAGGTTTCTGCCTCGCAAGGGGCTGGTTGGAAGTTTTTTTTGGGAGGGGGCTGGTTGACCCGCCATAGCCTTGACGAAGTCGGTGGCGCTTCCACATGCAGCTTTATTCGAGCAAGGCCTGTTTCAGTTCCGTCATGCTTTTTTGGATTTCTGGCCTGGAAAAGGCGTTCACGATATCGCGCTTTTCACGTTTGCTCAGGTGTAGGCTCATGGAGGCCTCGTTTTCTTTTTTCAATGGGCGATAAACGAATCGAATGACCTGCAATTGGTTGTTACCCAACATATCGCTCAGCAGGGCCAGCGCATTGTCCTGCTCGAAGTCTTGCATGGATGTCAGGCTGGCCGCCGCGCTGAAGGGCGAAAACAGGTTTTCAATGATACCTTGGGAGTCGCGCTCTTTGATGGGCCGGTTTTTTTGCCAACAACGCACCTGTACGATCACGATCCCGCCAGTGTTCTCGATTATCCAGTCACGAAAGGTATGGGCAAAACGAACCGCCGTCGCGATGCCGTAATTGTCTCGAAATCCGGCATCTATTACTTCAGTGGCCGGGTGAGAGGGCAGCCACGTTGGCGGCAAAATAAGTGGGTAGGAGCAGTTCATGCGCAGGGCTGTGGCAAAGGACAGGCTGTCCGCCTGCTGCCGGGCAAACAGGCGGCGGAAGTCCACGCCGTCCACCTCGGTTTGGACACTCCCGGGCGGGCGCATGAGGTACGATACCCCCTGCGGGCTGATAAGCAGCTGGCGAGCGTCGTTGAGCAAAAAAGGCGACACCAACACCATCGGAATTCTGGCCTCGGCCTCGGCCTGACGGTAGTCGGCCAGGCGGCGGCCAAGCAAGCCACGGCAGTTTTCGTTCAGCTGCCTTTCGAACAAGTAGCCCCGGTCTTTGCGGTAGCGATACCCGCCGGAGTGGAACGTGCCAAAGGGAAAAAAAAGGTCGTTCGAGATGATGGCAAAGCTCACGGGATTCAGCAGGTCAAGGCCCATGTCGTCCACATAAGTCGTATCGTGTAATGAAATCGGTGCGCCTTCTTGCTGACGGAGGTAAAGCTCTCGTAGGTAAGCTGCACCCAGTATACCGCCCGAAGCGCCCGACATAAGCGCCGTTTGGCGCAACAAACGCCCGCCCGTGGCCGCGTCGGCGTGTTGGAGCGTGTGCATGGTCCACACCGACGAGCGCATGCCGCCTCCGCTGGCGCAAATGAACACTATTTTGGGGCGCTGCACACCTGCAGCCCGGTTTTTAGCGAGCCAGTTGTCGAGGATTTTTTTTGTGGCGGCTATGTCGAGCGCCACGGTGTCGGGGTGGCAAATAGCCTCGAACGACCGGTAGGAATATTCGGCGCAGTTTTTTTCCGAATACTCCAGCCCGTATGCTCGGTTTCGGTAGTGAAACAGGCCCAGCCCGGTGACGTAATTGATCGCCGCCAACATCAAAAAAAACACGAGCACGGCCCAGCGCCGAAACCAAAACACAATGGCCCCGAACAGGGCCATAAACATGCTGGCCAGCAAAAAAATAGTAGCGCCGGTGGGGATACGCGCCCAAGGCTGCTCCATGAAAAGGCCAAGGAACATGAGCAGGAGCACGGCACCCAACTGGACCACTACTGCGTTAAGGTGGTTTTGCCGAAACACCTTTTCGAGAATGTCGCGGTTGTAGTGCTCCACGCTGCGCACGGGCCGCAGCCGCAGGCGCTCGGTCAGGTAGGTATCCACCCGCCAGCGGGCTGCAGCCTTTCGGATATCCCGTATTGAGGGGGTTCGAGCGCCCGGAACCAGCAAGCGACTGCCCGGTTTTGGGGAAAAATGGCTAGGGCTTAAAATGGATGAAAGGTCCTTGTTGGTCAAGTGCAGGTAGGCCGCCAGCACCAAAACAGTTGTTCCAACCCCTACGAGGAACCCCAAGACGTTTCGGAGTATTTCCCAAAAACTGGCCAACTCATCGTGCGATTGAAACCGGACCGAAATGATCAGGTAAGCAATCAAAAAAGCAAAGGGAATGCTACTGTTGTTCAGTCCGAATTTGGTAAACGGGGCGCTCAAGGTAGCCAAGAACGGAAACCGGGAAGCGCAGAGCAGGTACGTCGTCAGGTTCCAGATCATAAAAAATGTACCGCAGGCTGCTCCGGTCAGGAAAAAGCTCCAAAAATTCACCTCGCCGTGGTACTCCGGCATGAGCAGCAGGTAGTGTACCCCGAAGTAGTGTCCGACCGTACCGGTCATCAGCAGCGCCAGAAATACCCACAAAGCCACCAGCATGAGGTGGTTGCGGGTGTGCAGCAAGAGGAGCCGGACTGGAAAGGCGTAGTAGAAGAGCGACGGTGTGCGTTTCATAGCGAGCAAACGGTACACAAGGAACGCACGGCGGTGTCAAACGGCCAAACAAATGGCAGCACAATTTCTTTAACGCCCCGTTAACACTAAACAAGCGCTTTTGGCAGTTTCCTTGCCCGTTGCCTCCGTATCAATAGGCATTCAATCAAACCTATTCGCATTACAATGAGAAACTTGCTTTTTTTGCTGCTTTTAGCCCCTTTTACCCTCTTTGCCGAGCAAGGAAACCCGACGCTGGATGCCATCGCGCGGGCACTGGGCAGTGGAGATGCCGATGCGCTCGCTCAATACCTTTCCGAAAACGTCGAGGTATCCATTTTGGACAAAGAGCAGTCTTGCCCCAAAACCAAAGCCGCTGGCCTGATCCGTTCGTTTTTTGATGCCAACAAACCCAAGGCATTTAGTCAGGTTCACCAAGGTACCAGCCGCGAAAACAGCGACCAATACTGCATCGGCACCCTATCGGCCACAACTGGAACTTACCGAGTTTACCTTTACCTGAAAGTGAGCGGCGGCACTACGACCATTCAAGAGATTCGCTTCGACAAAGGCTAAGGAACACCGCTGTACCAATCGTACCAACCAAGCCAAACTTTAGCCTACATTTGCGCCGTTTAAGGCTGCCTCTGACTTTGTGGGGCAGCCATTTTTGCTTTTTCCGGCATGGCGCGTATTTTGACTCTCCTTTTCCTCCTATGCTTCCTTTGGCAATGCGGCTCGTCCGACAGCCCGCCCAAGGAGGGTGACCGGCTGTTAGCCAAGGTGTACAACAAGAGCCTGTACCTGTCCGAACTGGAAGGGATCGTGCCGGAATACAGCACACCGAGCGACAGCGTGCTCATGGTCACTGCCTTCGCCCAGCGCTGGATTCGGGACCAGTTACTTATGTACGAGGCCGAGCGCAACATCCCCAAGGACCTAAACATTGACAAGTTGGTGCGCGACTACCGGGCCAGTCTCGTGCGTTTCAACTTCGAGGAGCAGATTATTGCCGAAAAATTGGACAGCACGGTGTCGGAGACGGAGCTGAAAAATTATTACGAAAACAACAAGGATCAGTTCCAATTGGAAAGCACTATCCTGAAGTGCCAGTTCCTCAAACTATTGCCCAATTCCCCGCAGTACGAATTCAACAAAATATGGTACGGGCGCACTGCCTCCGATGCGGCCAAACTGCGCAACTACGCCAAACAGTGGGCCCCTCTGGCTCTGCTTGACACCGAGAAGTGGTATAAGTTGGAGGAAATAGCCGCGCTTTTGCCCAAAGGAACGTTAAGCTCCGACAATGTCGGTTCGCGGCGCGAAGGCACCCTCAGCGACGGTGATTTTCGGTACTGTTACCGCGTGCTCGAGACCGTGAAAGGCAAAGAGACTGCACCATTTGAGTACGTGAAAGAACAAGCCTCCAAGGTGATTCTCCATAAACGCAAATTGGAACTGCTCGAACGCTGGAAAGAAGACCTCTACCAGCAAGAGCTCCGCCGCCAAAACGTACAAGTTTTACAATAATGCCTTTGGAAAACAAAAACATGACAATGAACCTGTTGCCTATGCCATTCAACTTTTTGCGCAGCAATAAAAACACGCGCGGCCCAATTGCCAACTTGCCGCTTGCCCTGAGGCACCCGTTTGCCATTATCCTTTTCCTGCTGCCGAGCCTGCTCCTTGCCCAAAACGAACGGGCCATCATTGATAAAGTGGTAGCAACGGTGGGTGCGGAAGTCATCCTGTTGAGCGAGGTTCAGGAACAAATGGCCTACCTGAAGCAGCAAGACCCCAACCTGCCCGCCGACCATGTTTGTGTCGCCATGCAAAATCTGCTGGCGCAAAAACTGCTCGTCAACCAAGCCAAGATTGACTCCATTCCGCTCAAGGACGAAGAGGTGGAAAATCAGCTCGATGCCCGCATCGAACGACTCCGGGCCTATTTCAACCAGGACGAAAAGGCCATTGAAGAATTTTACGGCCAAAACGTAGCCCAGATCAAAGATCAAATGCGGGGCGATATGCGCAGCCAGCTGCTCGCCGAGCGCATGCAGGGTACCATCACGGGCAAGGCCACTATTTCACCGTTGGAAGTGCAGACGTTTTTCAGCAATATCCCCAAGGATTCCCTGCCCTATTTCAACTCTGAAGTGGAAGTGCGCGAACTGGTGTACAACCCACCCGTAAACCCGGAAGAAAAAACCAAGGCGCGGGCCATGCTCGAAGACTTGCGCCGCCGCATCGTCGAAGGAGGCGAGAGCTTTGCCGACCTTGCCAAAAAGCACAGCGCGGATGTGGGCAGTGGCAGCAAGGGCGGTGACCTCGGCTGGCAAAAACGCGGCACCTTCGTGGCCGAATTCGAGGCCGCCGTGTACAAACTCGACCCCAACCAGATCAGCCCGGTAGTTGAAACCGAGTTCGGCTTTCACGTCATCCAATTGCTCGAACGCCGGGGCAACCTGATACACGCCCGCCACATCCTCATCAAACCGGAGATCACCGAGGCAGACTTGGAAAAGGCCGAAGCCAAGCTCGACTCCATACGCCAGCTTATTTCGAGCGGCGAGATGACTTTCACCATCGCCGTCAAACAATTTGGCGACAAAAACACGGCCAGCTACAACAACGATGGACGGGTAGCCAACCCACGCACCGGAAACACGTTCTTCGAAGTGGCCGACTTGGACACCAATATCTTTTTTGCCATTGACGAAATTGCGCCGGGCGAAATCACCGAACCCATCCCGTTTCGCGCCCCAGATGGCTCGCGCCGTTTCCGCATCGTACTGCTGCAAAGCCGCTCAAAGCCCCACAAGGCAGATTTGAAACAAGATTACAACAAAATTCAGGCCGCCGCCCTCGACCAAAAAAAGGGCACGTACCTGGAAAAATGGGTGCTGGACAAGCTCCGCACCACTTACATGACCGTCGGAACCCCTTTCGATACCTGCCCCAACCTCCAGCAAATGATCCAAGTCGGTATCAGCAAACGCCCTTGAGCACGCCAACAACCGACCACGGCAAACCGCCCATTCAAAAACACACGTCAACTTGATGTCCATGAAATTGCCTTTCCTCGGCCTTGTCCTGTTCGCCCTCGGCGCAACGGCTGCACAGGCCCAAAGCCCCGCTGACAGCCTTTTGCCCATTATGACCTACGACAAGCCGACCGATTTCGAGATCGGCGGTGTGCGCGTCACCGGAGCGCAATATTCCGATCCGCAGGCGCTCGTATCCATTGCGGGCTTGCGCGTGGGCGACAAACTCCGCATACCCGGCCACGTCGTGACCAAGGCCGTACAGGCGCTTTGGGGCCTGCGCCTGTTCACCGACGTGCAAATTATCCGGGAGCGCACCCAAGGCAACCTCATCTTTCTCGAAATCGCCGTCAAGGAACTACCCCGATACACCCGACACATTTTCAAAGGGGTGAGAAAAGGTAAGCACGAAGACCTCAACGGCATCGTCAACAAGTTCCTTCAAAAAGGCGCGATCCTGACCGAAAACAACAAACAGTCCGCCAAATACGGCATCGAGCAATACTTCGTGGAAAAGGGCTACCTCGATGCCAAAGCCCAAACGAACGTCACACCAGACGACCGGGCCACCAACGGGGCCATCGTCGAATTTGACATAGCCCCCGGGCCGCGCATCAAGATCAGCGACATTGATTTTGTCGGCAACAAGCAGATCAAATCCAAAACCTTGCGCAAGCAGATGGAGAACACCAAACGCAAAGGCAAGATTTTCAAAAAGTCCAAACTGGTGGAGAGCGACTATGCTGACGACAAGATCGCTATTGAAAAATACTACAACTCCATCGGTTTCCGCGATGCCCGTGTTGTGAGCGACAGTATTTGGCGTACGCCAAAAGGCAATGTCGCGCTGCTGCTCAACATTCATGAGGGCAACCGCTATTATTTCCGAAACATCATCTGGAAAGGCAACACCATCTACGACAATCGCTCGCTGGACCAGGTGCTCGGTATCAACAAGGGCGACGTATTCAACCAGGAATTGCTTACCACGCGGTTGTCGTTCAGCCAGGACGGGCGCGATATTTCCTCACTGTACCTTGACAACGGCTACCTGTTCTTCCGCGCCGACCCCGTGGAAACGTCCATCGAAAACGACTCCATTGACCTTGAAATCCGCATCTACGAAGGCCCGCAAGCCACCATTGACCGCGTAGTCATCAAAGGCAACGACCGCACGCACGAGCACGTCATCCGCCGCGAGCTGTACACCCGGCCCGGCGACAAGTTCAGCCGTTCGGACATCATCCGCTCCCAACGCGAAATCGTCAACCTCGGCTACTTCAACCCCGAAGCCCTGAGTATCAACACCCCCGTCAACCCCGAACGGGGCACGGTGGACATCGAGTACATCGTGGAGGAAAAACCCTCCGACCAACTCGAGCTCTCTGCGGGTTACCAGCCGAGCACAGCGTTTTCCCGAGGCGGTGTTATCGGAACGCTCGGCGTTACGTTCAACAATTTTTCGCTTCGCAACATCAAAAACAAGGAGGCCTGGAACCCACTCCCCCAAGGCGATGGCCAGCGTTTCAGCCTGCGCGGACAAACGTCGGGACAAAATTTCCAGTCGTACAACGTCTCCTTCACGGAGCCTTGGCTCGGCGGAAAAAAACCCAACTCGCTCACGGTGGCCGGGTTTTACAACCGAATCTCCAGCGGATTCGAAGGCTCTTCCACCTTTCAGCAGCTCACCATTCTCCAAGCATCTGTCGGTTTTGGCACCCGCCTGAAATGGCCCGACGACAACTTCGTCTTCCGCGCCAACATCGACATGCAAAACCTCAACATCAACAATTGGACGAGCTTCCGCGACGACAAAGGCCGCGTGGTCAACCAAGGCATCTACCACAACTACAGCGTAAGCCTGACCCTCGCCCGCAACAGCATCAACGATCCGATCTTTCCCAAAACCGGCTCGCTCATCTCCCTGAGCGTCAAGGCCACACCACCCTACTCTTGGTTCAAGGATAAATCATTTTACGACAGCGACAACGTGCAAGATATCTACCGCTACATCGAGTATCTGCGCTGGCGCCTCGATGCCGAATGGTACACCACCCTCGTGGGCAAACTCGTGCTGAAAACCCAGGCCAAGATCGGTATCCTCGGCGGCTGGACGGACAAAACCGGCCTCAGCCCATTCGAGCGCTTCGATCTCGGCGGCGACGGCCTCAACAACCAGAACTTCGGTTTCTTCGGGCGCAGCATCATCAGTATGCGCGGCTACGAAACCTCCGACATCATGGCTCCGTTCCCCGGTGGTGCGGGCGTTTTCAACAAATACACGGTAGAATTGCGCTACCCCGTGTCGCTCAACCCCTCGAGCACCATCTTCGTCACCGCCTTCGCCCAAGGTGGCAACGCCTGGCATTCGGCACGCGATTTCAACCCCTTCGACCTGCGGCGATCCGCCGGTTTTGGCCTCCGCGTATTCCTGCCCATGTTCGGTACCCTCGGCTTCGACTACGGCTACGGCTTCGACAAACCCTCCCTCATCAATGCCGGAGCAGGCTGGTCCCAATACGCCAAATTCAACATCGTACTCGGCTTCGAACCGGATTAGGGTTTCTGGTTAGAGGGTTAGCAGGCTTCTGGTTAACAAAATCGCGCAACCAGAAACCTGCTAACCCTCTAACCAGCCCCTTGCGGGGTGATAAAAAACCAGAAACCACCTCCCCCCCTAACCAGCCCCTTGCGAGGTGACAAAAAACCAGAAACCCTCGAACCGGCTAACCAGCAACCTGCTTTTGAATGGAATTTCACAAACTGACCGTCAACAAGATCACGCCGGAAACACCGGACACCGTCACGGTGGAGTTTGACCTCCCGGATGAGCTGCGCGGCATTTTCGCCTATACCCAGGGCCAGCACATAACGGTGCGCCACCATATCGGCGGGCACGAGGTGCGGCGGTCCTATTCCATGTCGTCCAGCCCAGTGGAGCAACGTTTTGCCGTGACGGTAAAAAAGGTGGCCGACGGGCGCATGTCGGGG
>JBEBHD010000236.1:0-8454 GCA_040080915.1 Saprospiraceae bacterium | reverse complement strand
GAACATTGGTCATTTTTTAAAATTTCAAAATCAAATGACCAATGTTCAATGCCTAATTTTCAATGACCAATGACTTCAGCCCAAAAGACACTACTGCTCTTTTTCCGGTTTCGGCGGCTTCTCCACGTTCCGCGCTCGCGGTTCCCGGCCTGCTTCGCGCAGAGCGCGGCTGAGTACCCACTCCACCTGGCCGTTTATGCTCCGAAACTCATCGGCGGCCCACTTTTCGAGTGCCTCGAACGTGGCTTCGTCCATGCGCAGCACGAAGTTTTTCTTGTTGGCCATTGTCTTAATTTTAATGGTGCAGCGTGCCGGTGTTCAGAACGGGTGTGGCGTTTTTGTCGCCGCAGAGCACGACCATGAGGTTGCTGACCATAGCGGCCTTCTTCTCGTCGTCGAGGTTCACGATTTTCTTTTTCGAGAGCTGGTCGAGGGCCATTTCCACCATGCCCACGGCACCTTCCACTATTTTGCTGCGAGCAGCCACGATGGCGGTGGCCTGCTGGCGCTGGAGCATGGCTCCGGCGATCTCGGTGGCGTAGGCCAGGTTGTTGATGCGGGCCTCGATCACGTCAATACCGGCGATTTCCAGACGCTCGCTGATCTCCCGCGCGAGTTCTTGGTTCACCTCGTCCGAGTTGGTACGCAGGGTCACCTTAGCATCTTCGTCCTCAAGATTGTCGTAGCTGTACATACCGGCGAGTTTGCGGGTAGCCGACTCGCTTTGTATTTTGACAAACTCTTGGTAGTGCTCCACGGCAAATGTGGCCTTGTAGGTATCGTCCACGCGATAGGCCAACACGGTTCCGATCATAATTGGGTTTCCTTGCTTGTCGTTCACCTTCGCTACCGGCACGTCAAAAGTGACCGCACGCAGGGAGACTTTTTTTCGGGTATAAAACGGGTTGACGAAGAAGAACCCGCTCTCCTTGATGGAGCCGACATAGGCTCCGAACAGGGTGAGCACCCGGCTGCTATTCGGTTCGATGGCTACCAAACCGGGCAGCAAAAAAACGGAGGATACCACAACGGCGGCACCGCCGACGACAAAAAACTTGGACACCAACAAAAGGATGCCGCCAACCAACAGAAGCAAACAAATGGCCAGTATACTCCAACCGGAAGCAGGCTTTACGATTTTTTCCATGACTTATTTCGATGTTTTAATGATATTGAAATGATGTTGCAAAGGTAGCATTATGTTTTTAAAAAAGTCAAGCGCTTCAACCCAAAAACAGCGGAGCGATAGTACTTGACCGACGAATGCCGGGTATTGTGGCGACGAATTTTTCGGGAATGTGCCCGATCAACAACGGGCCAATGCGCGAATTGCCCTATCCTTGCGCCTCCAATGGACAACTCTCCTCCGAAGCAAGACCCGGGCCTTCCGGTGTCATCGGCTGATGCGCCACCGTTGCAGCCAAAGCGCTTGTACGCCATCTACATCCGCGCCATTGCGGCCTGTGCCGTAGTGCAAATGCACAGTATCGGTACCTACCTGTACCAGTACGACCCTGCCAAGCCGACCGATGTGCATTTCGTCACTTCGGACATTTTCTACGGCCTTTTGCGTTGGGCCACACCTTTTTTTATCATGATCAGTGGTGCCCTGCAGCTACGCGCCTCACGCCCCGAACCCACTGGTATTTTTTTGAAAAAAAGACTGCAACGGGTGCTCGTGCCCTTCTTGTTTTGGGGCACCGTGTACGCGCTGTACTTGTTTCGCGGCGAACTGTATTTCGGCACAGGCCCGACGTGGAGTCGGTTTGTGGATGTGATTTTTTACCAGGACATCTACTTCCATTTGTGGTTTATCCCCATGATCGCGGGGCTGTACATCCTCACCCCTGCGCTGCGGATTTTTGTCCGAAGCGCCACTCGGCGGGAGCTGGAGTATTTTATGGGGTTGATTCTGGTGGTCAACGCGTTTCACCATTTTTTGCCCGGTTTTTTCATCGTCAAACACTTTGCCTGGTTTGGCTACGTCGGGTATTACCTGTTGGGCTATTACCTGAGTGTTCACCCGATTTCGTGGCAATGGAAACGGGTTGTTTACCCGCTCGCTCTGCTCATGCCATTTCTCACGGCATTTGGAACTTGGTGGCTGACCGTGCGCAAGGGAGCCTATGACGAATCCATATTCATTTACGCCAGCCCCAATGTGCTGCTGATGACCGCCGCACTTTTCCTGTTTCTCAAGGATGTTGACTGGGAAACCTTCTCCAACCGTCACCCGCGTATACACCGGGCGGCGGGGTACATGGCCGGAGTGAGTTACGGGGTATATTTCATCCACCCCATCGTTTTGGACGTGCTGAAAAACGGCTACATTTTCGGGCAGCACATCAACCCGCACAGTTTTTTCAACTACCCGCTCCATCCCGCGCTCGCCGGGCCAATGGTGGCCGTGCTGGCTATATGCATGTCGGTCGGATTGATCACGCTCATGGGAAAATCATCTACCCTGAAAAAATGGATCATGTAAAAATAGGTTTAAGGGTTAGAAGGTTAAGGGGTTTTGGGTTAGATGGTTTGAAGGTTACAGGGTTTCTGGTTAGGGACAACCAGAAACCCTGTAACCTTCAAACCATCTAACCAGAATTGATACCTTTGCTCGGTCTAACGAAAACGTATGCCTACGCCGATTGATCAATTGCACGAAACAGAGCGCGTCCGTCAGGAGCGGACAGAGATGTCTTTTTTTGACCACATTGAGGAATTGCGCCGGCACATCCTGCGCTCGGCGTTGGCGATCACGGTGTTTGGCGTGGTTTGTTTTCTGAACAAGGACTTTATTTTCAATACCCTCATTTTTGGGCCGCGCAACCCGGATTTTCCCACGTTTCGCGTGCTGTGCAGCCTGTCGCACTCGGCAGGGTGGGGGGAGGCGATGTGTTTTCAGCCCGTTCCGTTCAAGATCATCACCCGCCAATTGGGCGAGGTACTCATGCAGCACCTATATGTTTCCTTTTGGTTAGGCATTATTTGCGCATTCCCGTTCGTGTTATGGGAGGTCTGGAAATTTATCCGCCCGGGGCTTTTGGAGGCCGAACAGCAGGCCGTGCGTGGTATTGTGGCCATCTGTTCGGCGCTTTTTTTGCTCGGGGTAGCCTTTGGGTATTTCGTTATCGCGCCGTTTTCCATCAATTTTCTTGCGGGCTACACGCTTGAAGGCATGGAAGTGTCGCCCACTTTGGATTCGTATGTGACGTACATGACCATGTTTACCATACCCATCGGCTTGGTGTTCGAGATGCCGGTGGTCATTTATTTTCTTACCAAAATCGGCATCCTCGGCTACCGCACCCTGCAAAACTACCGCCGCCACGCCGTGGTGGCCATCCTCATCGTGGCGGCCATCATCACGCCGCCCGACGTGGTTTCGCAGGTCATCGTGAGCATCCCGCTGTACGTACTGTACGAGGTGAGTATCGTGGTGGCCAAACGCGTGCAGCAAAAACGCGAGCGGGCGTTGAGCCGGTCGGTTCAGATTATGGAGTAGTTTGCCGGAATGGACTGAGCGCGAATCGTTAAGGCAGAGCGGGGGTGATACTAAAGTTCCGGCGTAGCCCGTTCTGGCCGGGTTCTCACCACAACGTTTCACCCACCAGTTTCGAACCACACCATGAAAAAAACAATCTTGCTGTTCGCTGCCCTGCCGACCATCGGCCTTTTGGCTGCTTTTTCGTTGCGCAATCCCGTTTCAGAAAAAAAAGCGCCGCGTACCGACGACCCGTTCCAGACTTTTTTGGCCCAATTCAAACCCACGACCTTGCCGTACACCATTTCTCCAAAGCAACTGCAAGAGCGGATGACGAACGCGATGAACACGCAGGACATCAAAAGTTTGAAACGCTCGAAAGGCAGCAGCCGCCTGAACGACCCGGAGGGTTTCTTGCCGTTTAACCGCATGGAAATGATGAGCCGGGTGCCTACCTTCCACGAGCCGGAAGCACAAATGGCCACCGCCGACCACCACCTCGTGATCTATACCGTGTCGCGGGGATTCAGCCGACCGTACAAATCATACGTGGCCGTGGTGTTCGACAAGCAGGGCACGGCTTTGGCCACCCACACCATTGCCGAAACCAGCTACGACTACCTGAGTGCGGTCAGCGTTGACCACAACCTGCAAGCCGCCGTCCAGACCTACCGCATCAACTGGAAAGACACGGACGAAGACAACACCGATAGGGAACGCGCCATCGCGGGCCTCACACCTGAAACCGCCAAGGTGCTTGACCTGACCCAGCCCGACGAGAACGACATGGACCGAAAACTCAGGCCCGCCAAAAAACACGAACTGCCCGCTGGGGCATCCATCGGATCGGTGGAGCGGCATTGATCCCAATTTGTCTTGCCCATTGCAAGGGGCCGCGAGCGATCCGTCGTTCGCGGCCCTTTATATTTGTCACACGATATCCGCGCGCATACACATTGTTTTGAAACGTTGTTTGCTACATTTGCCAGCGTTTCGGGGTATTTGATTTGCCTCGGGTTTAATCAGAAAAAGATAATTCTCGTGAAAAGGAGTTTCAGCCGTGCATCCGGCACGGCTGGCTGGCCAATATCGCGGCCCTCTCCCTCCCTCACGTGCTTTTTGACAATACTACTGGACATTTCTGTTTTCCGGGCATCCAGACCTTCCAGGTTTGGCAAACCTGGAAGGTCTCGTTCCGAAAATGTCCAGTAGTGTGCTTTTTGACAATACCACCAACCGTCACCGCGCTTGGTTTTTACGCGTTCTGCCAAACGCCGCCGCTACGCAGTTCCTGCCTGCCAATTATAAATGCACGACAAAATGAAAAACAACAACCGCACGAGCACCTGCTCAACGACTTTTTTCCAGTGGACCAGCCCGTTGTGGCTATCCCTGCTGTTTTGGATCAACCCGACGGCTTCTTCGGTTTGGGCGCAGCCCAACACCCTGTACGGCTACGGCTCGGAAGGCGGTGCACAGGGTTACGGTACGATATACAAAGTTCAGAGTGGGAGCATCACCAAGGTGTTTGATTTCTCCAAAACCGAAGGGGCCAATCCCGTACACGCCACCCTGATGCAGGCCTCCAACGGCAAACTGTACGGCGCGACCGGCAGCGGCGGTGCCAACGACTTTGGCGTGTTGTTCGAGTACGATCCGGTGGCGGCATACTATTCGGCGCTCTACAGTTTCGACTACCCTACGGGTGCCGCCCCCATCGGTCGCCTCGTGGAATCATCGGGCAAATTGTACGGCATGACTTCCTTCGGCGGCCCGGGAGAAAGGGGTGTTATTTTTGAATACGACCTCGGAACGCAGGCATATTCCGTGGCCCATACTTTTTCGAACAACGGCGATGCCGCCGACCCCAAAAGCGGCCTGACCGAACTGGGCGGCGTTTTTTACGGAACCACCTACGCCGGCGGCTCGGAAAGCTCGGGCGTGCTGTTCCGTTTCGATCCGTCGGGAAATGCCTACCAGTCGTGGCACAGCTTCGGCGCGGCGGGCGGCGGTAAACGTCCGGTGGGCAGCCTCGCCGTCATGGGCGGGAAGCTCTACGGCACCACGGAATCCGGCGGTGCCAACGAAAGCGGTGTGATCTTCGAGTTCGACCCAGGGCCGTTGGCCTATCAGGAATTGTACGACTTCGACGGCACAGGAGGGAGCCGCCCCTTGTCTGCGCTCACGCCCAACGCGGGCACCCTGTACGGTACGACCAACCAAGGCGGCAGCAACAGCGCCGGAGTGCTGTTTTCCTACGATTCCGGCACCGACACCTACACGCCCCTGCACGATTTTGATTTTCCTGACGGCGCTTTCCCGGAGGGCGACCTGACGCTCGTGACCGGAAAACTGTACGGAATGACGATGACCGGCGGCAACGGCTCGTCGGGCGTGCTGTACGAATACGACCTCGGAACCAATGCCTATCAGGCACTCCAGCAGATGGCCCAGGTAAACACCGGGAACTCTCAGAATGGCCTGCTGGAACTGGGCGGCTTGTTGTACGGCTTGACCTCCAGCCCCGGCTTGATTTATTCCTATGAAATATCTTCGGCGATGTTTACCCCGCTCGTCAATTTCCTCGGCGCAGATCAGGGCCGCGCCCCGCGTGGCCGTTTGCTGGAATATGCTGGCAAACTATACGGCACCACGGAGTACGGCGGCCTGTACGACGGGGGCGTGCTGTACGAGATCAACCCGACCAACAATGCCTACTCGGTGTTGCACCATTTCGACAAGGCGGGCGGCTCCCGGCCTTCCTGCGGTTTGACAGAACTTAACGGAAAGCTGTACGGCATGACCGAGAACGGCGACCCGAACGTTCCGGGTGTTTTGTTCGAATACGACCTCGCAAGCAGTACGTTTCAGGTGAAACGTTTTTTCAACGTCTTGACCGACGGCGGCTACGCGGTAGGGAACCTGCTTGCGCGGGGCAACAACCTGCTCGGCATAACCCACAGCGGCGGCCCGAACAGCGGCGGTACTCTTTTTGAATACGCCCCCAACGCGAACACCTTAACCGTAAAACACGCCTTCAACGTAGCAGACGGCAACCACAGCGCAGGCAGCCTCATGGCTGTGAACGACAAACTGTACGGTATGAGCGGTGGTGGCAGCTTCAACAAGGGCGTGCTGTTTGAATACGACCAACTCTTCAGCCAATTTCAGGTCAGGCACCACTTCGACCTGCCCGGCGGTGCCTACCCAAACGGCGACCTGACCTATTTCAATGGCAAATTGTACGGCCTCACACCTTCGTCAACCGGGACAAATGCCTACGGCAATTTATTCGAATTTGACCCGGCAAGCGGGGCGTACACCGTGCGGCACTGGTTCGACGGTACCAACGGCTCGTACCCGAACGGCAGCCTCATCCTTTCCGGCAGCAAGTTGTACGGTGTCACGCTTTTTGGCGGTGCCAACGACGCGGGCGTGGTATTTGAGTTCGATCCGGCCACCAGCACCTTTGCCGTTGTGGACGAATTGGACGGGGCAAACAATGGCATGCGCCCACAATACGCGCAACTGACCGCCCTTGATGCTGATAATGCCGACGACGACGGCGACGGGTACAGCGAAAACACCGGCGATTGCGAAGACCGCAATGCAGCCATCTACCCGGGAGCCACGGAAATCTGCAACAACATGGACGACGACTGCAACGGTCTCGTGGACGACGGGGGCACCTGCGCCGTGTACTGCTCGAACAACGGCTTCCCGATCTACAACCTGTCCATGTCGCCCAACCCGGCCAACGGTACCGACTTTGGCCCGGTGCCCGTAGGCGGTTCGACCAACCAAGCCTACGCCTTCGGCAACCTCAGCATGAGCGTTCCGCTGGCCCTCACCGGCTCGCCGTTGGTGACCATTTCGGGGCAGCACGCCGCAGACTTCACGGTGACCGCGATGCCCGCCACGCCTGTTCCGCCCAACGGCACCTCGCCCTTCACGGTTCAGTTTCACCCGAGTGCATCGGGATACCGCTGGGCGCTCGTGGTCATTACCCATGACAACTTGCCGCAGAACCCGTTCGTGTTCATGGTGGAAGGAGTAGGGCAGTGAGGAAACATTTGGCGCAGCGGCGCACGAGCCAACACGGCAACGTGTACCTTTGTCCGGCATTTCCCAATAGCATGGCAAAAGAATTCAACGTCACCGGCACTTGCATACCTGCGCGGCACTACATGGCCGACATCTCGGAGAAACTCCGGCAGGTGATGGTCATGGTGGAGCAGGGTCGTTACTTCACCATCAACCGGCCGAGGCAGTACGGGAAGACGACGATGTTGGCAAGCGTTGCAAAGGCCCTCAATACAACAGAGACATACTTGGCGGCAGACATCAGTTTCGAGGGCTTGGGCAGCGACACCTTTTCGAGCGAAGCGGCGTTCTGCACAGCATTTCTCGATCTGGTGCGCAATCAAATGCTCGAACAGGAGCAGGATGAACTGGCGGCCTTCTTGGACGAAGCCCTCCGGGAGACGCATTCGTTGAAACAACTGTCCAGCAGCATCACCGCGCTTGTAGGCAAAACAGTGCGGCGGTTCGTGCTGCTCATAGACGAGGTGGACAAGAGCAGCAACAACCAGCTCTTCATTGACTTTCTCGGGGTGCTGCGCAACAAGTTCCTCAAGCGCGACGCAAAAACCGACCTGACCTTCCATTCCATCGTGCTCGCGGGCGTACACGACGTGCGCACGCTCAAACTCAAACTGCGCCCCGACGAAGAAACCAAGATCAATTCCCCCTGGAACATCGCCTCCGACTTCAAGGTGGAAATGAGCCTGCAGCCCCGCGAGATCGTGCCCATGCTGGAGGATTACGCCCACCAAGAGCAGGGCGTGTCGCTTGATGCGCTCGCTCTGGCCGAGCGGCTGTACTATTACACCTCCGGCTACCCCTTCCTCGTCAGCGCCCTGTGCAAGATCATCGCCGAGGACATTGTGCCCGCCCGCCCGCTCCCCGCCGCT
>JBEBHD010000235.1:0-8457 GCA_040080915.1 Saprospiraceae bacterium | reverse complement strand
CGAGAAACCATCTAACCCCCAACCATCTAACCCCCTAACCCTCCAACCAGAAACCTCGAAACCCGAAACCCTCACCGTTTTCATCACCGGTGCTACATCCGGAATTGGGCGGGCTACAGCGGAGTTGTTTGCCCGCAACGGGCACCGGCTCGTGATCAGCGGGCGGCGGGCCGAGCGTTTGGATACCCTGCGCCAGCATTTTGCCGATGAATATCAGAACAACGCGGTGCTGACCCTTTCGTTCGACGTGCGCGATGCCGCTACTGTGGCCGAGCAAATCGAAAATTTGCCGGAGGAATGGCGGGAAATAGATGTGTTAGTGAACAATGCTGGCTTGGCAAAGGGCTTGGCTCCCATCCATGAGGGCCGGATAGAACACTGGGAAACAATGATAGATACCAACATCAAGGGACTGCTGTACGTCACACGGGCCGTGTCGCCGGGTATGGTGCGCCGCCGCAGGGGCCACATCATAAACATCGGTTCCAGCGCGGGCAAGGAAGTGTACCCAAATGGCAACGTGTACTGTGCTACCAAATTCGCCGTGGACGCGCTCACGCGCGGGATGCGCATGGACTTGTATGCCCACAATGTTCGCGTAAGCCAAGTCAGTCCGGGCCATACCGAAGAAACGGAGTTTGCGCTCACCCGCTTCGACGGCGATGCCGAACGGGCACAGATTTACAAGGATTTTCAGCCGCTCCGGGCCGCCGATGTGGCACAAGCCGTGTACTTCGCGGCCACGCGCCCCCCGCATGTGAACGTGCAGGACATTTGGCTTTTCCCCTCTCAGCAGGCCGCTTCGACAATGATTGACCGATCGGGCAGGTAAAAAAGCCTCCCTTTACAACCACCGTACCAGCCCAAAATCCTGCCGGTGTGCCAACAACGGATGCTTGGGGAACATCCGAAAACCGTACTCGTACACACCCGCCATTTTGGGGGTGATCGTACAAGAGTACGTCGCCAGAGCACCTTTTTGGTGGTCCAACTCCAGTTCATGCGTGCTGATTAGCTCGAGTTCAGTTTCTGAATGGCGGCGGAAAAAGACGACTTCAACGCCCACGTCGGAGGAGCTCAGCGTTTGCAGGTGCAGCGTTGCGCTGGCCTCGAAATTGGCACCCAATGCCAGCGATCGGTTGTACGTGTCGGGCGCTTGCAGGTCGGTCAGTTCGATGGCATCCCAGGCGCGGCGCACGCGGTTTTTCCAGTCTGCCAGTTCATTCAGGGCATGGAACTGGTTCTTTTTGAGCCGCTGGCTGCGCGTCCAAAGGCGGTCGTAGTAGCGGGCCTGGTAATCGTCGAGCATGCGCTTCATCACGAAATCGGGCGCTATGTCGGCGATGGTGTTTTTGATGTGGCGCACCCAACGTCCGCTGATACCAGCCTCGTTTTGATCGTAGTAGGTCGGCACGATGTCGCTCTCGAGGGTATTGTAGAGCGTTTCGGCATCAAGTTCGTTTTGCAGGGCTGGGTCGGCGTAGGTGTCGTGCTCGGGTAAAGCCCAGCCAGCACCGGGGCGGTAGCCCTCGCACCACCAGCCGTCGAGCACGGAGAAGTTCATCACCCCGTTCAGCACCGCCTTCATGCCGCTGGTGCCGCTGGCCTCCTTGGGCCGGGTGGGTGTGTTGAGCCAGATATCCACGCCCTGTACCAGCAGTTTGGCCATTTCCATGCCGTAGTTTTCGAGGAAAATGACCTTGCCCTTGAAATCGGGGTTTTGGGTGGTGTTGTAGATGAATCGGATAAACTCTTGACCGCCTTTGTCGGCCGGGTGCGCCTTGCCGGCAAAGAGGAACAGCACAGGCCGGTCGGCATTGTTGACGAGTTCAGCCAGCCGTTTTTCGTTAGAAAACAGGAGGGTGGCTCGTTTGTACGTAGCAAATCGGCGGGCAAACCCGATGACTAATGCGTTGTCCCGGATGGCGTTGGTGATCTCAAAAATACTGCGCGGGTTTTCGCCCCGGCGCATGAGGTCGTCGTGCAGGCTGCGGCGCACCCAGTCGAGCAGGCGTTTTTTCAGCGTGCGGCGGATGTCCATGATCTGCTCGTCGGGCACTGTGTTTATTTTTGACCAAAACTTGCGGTTTGTCTGGTCTTCCCAAAAGCCTTTTCCGAATGTTTTGCTGTACAGCGCCAGCCATTCAGGCGCTATCCAGGTCGGGAAATGCACACAATTGGTGACGTAGCCAACGTGCGACTCGGCGTGGTTGTACTCCGGGTACAGGTCATTGAACATTTTTTGGCTCACCGCGCCGTGCAGGCGGCTCACGCCGTTGGCCTCCACGGACGTGTGCAACGCGAGGTGGCTCATGGAAAACGGCTCGTTGGCATCGTCGGCTTTGATGCGGCCAAAGGCTACAAATTGCTCCCACGACAGGTCGAGCGCGTAGGTGTAATCAAACAGGTACTCGCGCAGAAGCGACTCTGGAAAGGTGTCGTGGCCTGCTGGCACGGGCGTGTGGGTGGTGAACAGCTGCGTGGCGCGAACGATTTCGAGGGCCTGCTCGTAGGGCAGTTGTTTTGTTTTCAAATAATTGCGCAGGCGCTCCAGGCCGAGGAACGCGGCATGGCCTTCGTTGAGGTGGTACAGGTCCGGCTCAAGGTGCATGGCTTTCAGCGCCCGCACACCACCGATTCCGAGCAGGATTTCCTGCCGAAGGCGGTTCTCGTTGTCGCCGCCGTACAGTTGGTGGGTGATGGAGCGGTCTTCCCAGATATTGTCGTCAATATCCGTGTCGAGCAGGTATAGCGGCACACGGCCCACTTGCAGCAGCCAGACCTTGGCCCACACCGTGCGTCCGCCAAAGTTGACGTGAATTTTGATCCATTCGCCGTGGGCGTTGCGCACGGGCAGCAGCGGCAATTGCGTAAACTTGGCCGCTTCCAGCTGGTGTATCTGCTCGCCGTGCAGGGATAGCGACTGCTGAAAATAGCCGTAGCGGTACAGCAGGCCCATCGCCACGAGGTTTACGTTGCGGTCGCTGACCTCTTTGAGGTAGTCGCCCGCCAATATGCCGAGGCCGCCGGAGTACAGGCGTACGCTCTGGTGAAGGCCGTATTCCATGCAGAAATAAGCGGTTTGCGGGTGCGTCTTGACGGGCGCTTTTTCGATGTAGTCGTTGAATTCCCGAAAAACCCGTTTCATGCGGGCCATAAAATCCGCGTTGGCCAAGAGTTCCTGCGCTTTTTCGATGCTCAGCTCGTCAAGCAGGGCCAGGGGGTTGAAATTCAACGCCTCGAACTGCTTGGGATCAATAGAGCGGAATAGTTCGATGGCATCGCCGTTCCACGACCACCAGAGGTTGTGCGCCAGTTCGCGCAGCGAAGCGAGGCCGTCCGGGAGGGTGGGTTCTATAAAAATGCGCTTCAGTTTGGCGCCGTTCTGTGTCAGGTTGCCAACCATACTGTGGAGTTGAGTCATTTTTTTGAAAAAAACGATTACGTGTTTTTTGGGCTGGGCGCGAAGGTATGGCGATTTGGTGTGCGTTCGTGTGCTTCTGACAAAAAGCGGCTTCGCACCTTGCGGTGCGAAGTCATAAATAGTTACGAAAACTGACAAAAAAAGCCCCCGGCGCTTTTGCCGGGGGCACTAACTATTAAAACACGCTTCAATGTTTTCTATTTAAAAATCAATCCTTCGGGCTGTAAACCAGGCGCTCGGCGATGGTGTGTTCATCACTGCGTAACACCACGGTGTACACCCCGGCAGCCGCACCCGCTTCACGCAGGTTCACCGGCAATTTCAGGTCGGCTACGGCTTCTACTTTGCGCTCCCAGACCAACCGGCCCAGATCGCTGTAAATCGAAATCACTACTGTTTCGCCCGCAAAATCGCCCAGCCCGATCAGCACCCGGTCGGCGGTCGGGTTGGGGGTCAGTTGCACCGTTTTGAGTTGTGCGGTTCGAGTTGTGTGTTGCGGGCCTGCTGACCGGTTTTGTGTTTCCTGTGGCCCGTAATTCGTGCCCAGAACCGTGATCACCTGGAAAGTGGTAGCGGATTGTCCACACAAATCATCAGCCCGCCAGGTGCGGGTAATGGTATAGTCGCCCGCGCAGCCGCTACCCGTGGCCACCTGGCCCAGGAGCGTAATATGCACAAAGCCGCTGCATGCATCTGTCGCCGTCGGGTTTACGAGCGGTGGCACCGGATCGGTACATTCAAAGGTAAGCGGGCCGGGCACCGACGTGAACACCGGAACACCGGTGTCCGATACCTGAATCGTCTGCGTAGACACCGTGCTGTTGCCGCAGGCATCTGTGGCACGCCACGTGCGCCTGATTTGGTAATTACCCACACAGGAACCACTGACTGAGGTCTGGCCCAGATATGCCACTGTTGCGGTGCCGCAGCCATCGGTGGCGGTAGCCGAGCCGATCGGTGGAATCAGGTCCGAGCAGGAGATGGTCGTGTTGGCCGGGAAAGCGGTGAACACCGGTTTGGTATTGTCTACGACCGTGATGCGCTGGGAGATCGAGACGGTGTTGTTGCAGTTGTCGGATGCCGCCCAGCGGCGTGTCAGGGTGTAGGCGTTCGCGCAGGCACCGCTCGTCTTGGTTTGGCCCATGTACGTTATGGCCACGCTCGCGTCGCAGTTGTCCGTTGCCGTCGGATTGGCTGTGGCGGGTATGGCGCTGCACTGTACGGTGACGTTGGCCGGAACGGACACAAATGCCGGTTTCTGCGTGTCTATCACGGAGATGCGCTGCGTTGCCGTGCGCGTATTGCCGCAGGCATCCGTTGCCGTCCATTGGCGTACCAGAACGTAACTGTCTGTGCAACTGCCATTCGTTCGGTTTTGACTGTTGTAGGTGATGCTGACCGTTCCGTTGCAATTGTCCGAAGCTATTGGGGTGCCTACATCGGGCACACTGTTGCACTGTACGGTCGTGTTGGCAGGTACGAAGGTGAACACAGGCTGGATATTGTCGTACACCGTGATTTCCTGCGAACAGGATACCGTGTTGTTCGATGCATCCATAACTTGATAGTACCGTGTGAGTTTGAAGCGATTTACGCACGTGGAATCATACGGCAGGGTAGTAAACAGATGCGACGTGGTTACTGAGCCACAGTTATTGCTGACATTTACCGTTGATGGTGCGGGGGGCGGGATAATCGAAGCACAACTCACCGTGATCGGATTCGGGCAAACCACTTCGAGATCACTATCATCCACGACTTCAACCGTAGACAAACACGTATTGGTCAAACCACAGGCATCCCGAACGGTAAGGGTAACGGTTCTCGATCCTTTGTCACTGCAGTCGAATTCATTTTGCTCCACGCTGATCAACGTTACAGCCTCGCCGCAATTATCATAGCTGCCATCGTCCACATCTTCCGGCTCAATGGAAGCCATGCCGTCTTCATCAAGATAGACTGTAATACTTTCTTTGCAGACAGCCGTCGGTGGCGTTTGATCACTGCCGCTGCGCGTCACCGTGCAGGTCACGTTGTTGGCCGGGATGCCGTCCGAAATGGTGTATTCGTACAGAAAATTCCAGGAGCAGTTCGTATTGTCCATGCCCGCTGTTGTGTTGGTCAGCGAGGCTGTCGGAGTTGTACAGTTGTCGGTATACAGCTCGGCGACGTCGGTTTGCAGCATTGTGGCATCGAATTCGGTCGCTACGCTCAGGCATTCATTCACATTGAGAATGTCCAGGCTGCTGCAATCTACTATCGGGATGGCGAGGGTCGGTTGTTCACTGTCGGCCACCGTCACGGTGAACGAACAAGTCGGTGTGCCACAAAGGTTTGTCGCAGTCACCGTCACGGTCGTATTGCCCTGATTGAAGGTCGCTTCGCTGCCCGTACCGTTGCCGCTGCCAGTCGTCACTCCTGTGAAGGCGTAGGTCAGCGCAGGTGCGGGTGTGCCATCGGCCGCCACGTTGTAGGTCACTGCGGCGGTACACTGGCCGGTGGTGGTGTTGGCCGTCACGGGTGCCGAGGGGCAGGCCGTGAAGGTGGGTGCCACGCAGCTGAGCTCACCTCGAATGGCGAAGTCGTACGGGGTCTCGTCGCAATCATTGCTGGCGATGTTCACCGTGGCGTTGTGGATGCCTAAGCCAACGGGCGTATAGGTCACATCGAAGGTGACGCTGCCGCTGGGCAGGGAGGCGGGCAGGGTGATGTTGCTCACGCTGAACAGGCTGGCATCTGTACCCGATAAGGTGATGGCTCCCGCAGCGAGGCTCAGGGTTGCCGTGCCCATGCTTTGGATGGTGAAAGTGCGCGTGATGGGCGTACCGGAATAGGTGCCGAAGTCGGTGTCGTCGGCGAGGTCGGGCGTTGCGTCGCCGTCGGCGATATTCATGCCATTGCCCTGCACGTTGATATCAGCAGCAGATGGTGGCAGTGCGGGTGCGCAACTGGCTGGTGCCGACAGATACGGGTCGGAATCCACGCCACTATTTAAACTGGGAATGATCGAGCAGTCCGAATTGAGCCAGAAATTGTTTTCAGCATTCGCGGCACCCCCGTGATGCTCAATCGAGAGGCTGCTATTTCCCGAAAAACTGGTGTTCGAAATCGTGTACGAACTGGAATTCGTAATATTGATACCGACCGTGTTTCCATAAATCGCCGAACAACTGACCACCAAATTGGTCGGGTTGCTGTTGAATTGAATGCCCGTCGAACGATTATACACCTTGCAGTTTTGGACGGTCGTCGTGCCGGTTGATGTGCCGGTTGCCCCGAAAAACTCGAGACCCGTTCCATTCTTTGCCCCGGTCGCTTTGCCCAAATCAAGGTTGTCGAAAGTCAAATTGGAACAAGCGGTAGCGTAAATGACCGGAAATTCGTTGTCGCTGAGGGTGATATTGGTCAGCCCGTCCGTGTCTTTTATCACGATATGGGCTGCGGGCGAGGCGTTTTCATCGCCGATGATTTTGTCCGAGCAGGAAGTGAGGCGCAAGGCAGTATTTGCTCCCGTGCCGCCGAACAGGTTGTCCGATGCCGCAATCGTGCCGGTCGTTACATTTTGAAAAAACAGCGCAGGGATGTTCAAGTTCTGCCCGGAAGTGGTCAGGTCGTTGCCGGTGACCGTCCAGTTGGCGTTGCCATTGCAATAAAGCCCGAGCGAGCGGTTCTTCGCCGTGCAGTTTTTGACGGTCATCGTGCCGCTTGAAGTTTCCATACTGATACCCTGTCCACTCTGCGCCCCGGTCGCTTTGCTCACATCGAGGTTGTCGAAGGTCAAATTGGAACAACCGACGGCGTAAATGACGATGTCGCTGCCGTTGATATTGGTCAGCCCGTCCGTGTCCTTTATCAGGATATGGGCTGCGGGTGAGGCGTTTTCATCGCCGATGATTTTGTCCGAGCAGGACGAGAGGCGCAAGGCATTACCTGCACCCGTTCCGCCGAACAGGTTGTCCGATGCCGCAATCGTGCCGGTCGTTACACTTTGAAACCACAGCGCAGGATTGTTGAAGTTCTGACCGGAAGTGGTCAGGTCGTTGTTGGTGACCGTCCAGTTGGCGTTGCCATCGCAATAGAGACCGAGCGAACGGTTCTTCGCCTTGCAGTTTTTGACGGTCATCGTGCCGCTTGAAGTTTCCATACTGATACCCTGCCCACTCTGCGCCCCGGTCGCTTTGCTCACATCGAGGTTGTCGAAGGTCAAATTGGAACAACCGACGGTGTAAATGACGAGGTCGCTGCCGTTGACATTGGTCAGCCCATCCGCGTCCTTTATCACGATATGGGCTGCGGGCGAGGCGTTTTCATCGCCGATGATTTTGTCCGAGCAGGATTGCAGGCGCAAGGCAGTATTTGCTCCCGTGCCGCCGAACAGGTTGTCCGATGCCGCAATCGTGCCGGTCGTTACATTTTGAAAAAACAGCGCAGGGATGTTCAAGTTCTGCCCGGAAGTGGTCAGGTCGTTGCCGGTGACCGTCCAGTTGGCGTTGCCATTGCAATAAAGCCCGAGCGAGCGGTTCTTCGCCGTGCAGTTTTTGACGGTCATCGTGCCGCTTGAAGTTTCCATTGAGATGCCCTGTCCACTCTGCGTCCCGGTCGCTTTGCTCACATCGAGGTTGTCGAAAGTCAAATTGGAACAACTGACGGTGTAAATGACCGCGTCGCTGCCGTTGACATTGGTCAGCCCGTCCGCGTCTTTTATCAGGATATGGGCTGCGGGCGAGGCGTTTTCATCGCCGATGATTTTGCCCGAACAAGATTGCAGGCGCAAGGCAGTATTTGCTCCCGTGCCGCCGAACAGGTTGTCCGATGCCGCAATCGTGCCGGTCGTTACACTTTGAAACCGCAGCGCAGGGTTGTTGCTGGTCTGCCCGGAAGTGGTCAGGTCGTTGTTGGTGACCGTCCAGTTGGCGTTGCCAGTGCAATTGAGACCGAGCGAGCGGTTCTTCGCCGTGCAGTTTTTGACGGTCATCGTGCCGCTTGAAGTTTCCATACTGATACCCTGTCCACTCTGCGCCCCGGTCGCTTTG
>JBEBHD010000393.1:0-2215 GCA_040080915.1 Saprospiraceae bacterium | reverse complement strand
CCCCCCCGGCTGTCCGCTTTGCATCGGCTAATCCACGAGCATCGCCCGAACTTGATTCGGCCCCCCGCTACAATCATTTCACCCAACTTCAACGCTTACCTTGACTCTCATCAAATCCATTTCCGGTTTTCGTGGCACCATTGGTGGCCGCCCGGGCGACAACCTGACGCCCCAAGACATCGTAGAATGTACCGCTGCTTTTGGCCAGTGGGTACTCAATACCACCGGCATCGCGACGATCGTCGTCGGGCGCGACGGGCGTATCTCCGGGGAGATCGTCAGCGCCCTTGTCATCGCCACCCTGCGCAGCATGGGTATTTCCGTGGTGGACCTCGGCCTGTGTACCACACCCACGGTGGAAATAGCCGTACCGCTCGAACGCGCCGGGGGCGGCATCGTGCTCACGGCCAGCCACAACCCGCGCGAGTGGAACGCGCTCAAACTGCTCAACCACCGCGGCGAGTTCATCAGCGGCACCGACGGAGCAGCGGTACTCGATCTCGTGGCCCAAGGCAGTATCGAATACGCCCCGGTACATCAGCTCGGTAGCTGCCGCGCCGACAATTCGTACATCGCCAAGCATATCGAAAAAATACTGGCGCTTCCATTGGTGGATGTTGAGGCGGTGCGGGCCAGGCAGTTTCGCGTAGTGGTGGACGCGATCAATTCCACCGGTGCCCTTGCGGTGCCGCCCCTTTTGGAAGCGATGGGCTGTACCGTGGTACTGATCAACGGCGAGATCACCGGCCAGTTTGCCCACAACCCCGAGCCGCTCAAGGAACACCTCGGTCAATTGGCCACTGATGTGCGCCAGCAAAAAGCCCACCTCGGCATCGCCGTGGACCCCGACGTGGACCGCCTCGTGTTTATGTGCGAGGACGGCGAGCTGTTCGGCGAAGAATACACCTTAGTGGCCGTGGCCGATTATGTGCTGTCCCAAAACGGCGGCGGAAACACGGTGTCCAACCTGTCGTCGTCCCGCGCCCTGCGCGATGTGACCCAAAAGCACGGTGGCCAGTACCAAGCCGCCGCTGTGGGCGAGGTACACGTGGTAGAAAAGATGAAGGCCACGGGTGCCATCATCGGCGGCGAGGGCAATGGCGGCATCATCCTGCCCGAACTGCACTATGGTCGCGACGCTCTCGTTGGCATCGCGCTGTTCCTGACGCACCTGGCCCATTCGGGCAAACAAATTTCGACACTGCGCAAAATCTACCCGGAGTACCAGATGGTGAAAAACAAAATGGAACGCACGCCCGACATTGACCTCGAAAAAGTGTTTGCTGCCCTGCGGGAAAAATACCGGAATGAACAGATCAACACCGAGGACGGCCTGAAAATTGACTTCGAGAGCGGCTGGGTACATCTGCGGCCCTCCAACACCGAGCCGATCATCCGCGTGTACGCCGAGAGTGCGTCCGCCGTGATTGCCGACAATTTGGCGCGGAAGATCATGCAGGATGTGTGGGAGTTGCGGTGAAAAAGTGGCTTGTGGCTTGGGCGAAAACGGTTACTTGGTAAATAATGCCATAAAGTGATACTTGGCTTACTTGACGCTCTTAGTTGATTGATGAGCGATCCAATATTTCATCCCACGAACTGCTCCGCGCCGATTGGTGGATAGGTAGGTGAAAATCTTCCAGTTTTTTCAACAGTTCGAGCAATTGGTGTTTTTCGCTCTCATTCAAGTTGCCGGTGACCAATTGCACCACTTGGTTCATCGCTTCCAAACTCCCAAAAACTGCGGCACGGCCCGCAGGGGAGAGGCTGATTTTCTTGCTCCTTTTATCAGTTTCGTGGTCTTCTTGGGTTACAAACCCCAGCGCGTACAAGCGGCGCCAAACCTCCATGCCCATCGGTTTGTCGAGCCGCGCTCGTTCGATGAGCTCCATTTTGGTCGCTGAACCTCGATTGAGGAGGTTCACCAAAAACACAAATTCGTCCACCGAAGTCAGTTCCGTTTTTCCCAAAGCCTTCTTCAAGTACCCACGGGCGTACCGGTTGAGGTAAATCAAATATTTGAAAATGACGCTCTCGACCGATTCGGTGGGCGACATTTCAGGCATTGCCATCGCCCTGGGGGCGGCCTGTGCTGCCTGCTCGCCAAGCCACTGGGCAAACAAATTCATATCCGAACTGCTGGGGTATTTTTCGGAAAACACCTCGGCGAGGCTCAGCAAATTTTGGAGAAACTTAAAATCCATATTACATGAAC
>JBEBHD010000392.1:0-2217 GCA_040080915.1 Saprospiraceae bacterium | reverse complement strand
CCCGCTCACTCGCTCACCCCCGCTCACTCGCTCACACCGCTCACCCGCTCACCCCCGCTCACCCCGCTCACTCGCTTGATTATGCGTCAACTTTTTTCAAACCTGTTTTCCAAGTCCGGCCCGACGGATTTTTCGGTTCTGGGAACGGATATGCACAGCCACCTCCTTCCGGGTATTGACGACGGCGTGCCTACGTTAGATGAAGCGTTGGAAGTCATCGAGTCAATGGGCCGGTTGGGCTACCGGCACTTGGTTACCACGCCGCACATCATGTGGGAGCGGTATAAAAACACAGCTGCCGGCATTCGGGATGGGGAGCGCATCGTGCAGGAGGCGGTAAAAAAAGCCGGCATCCCGGTGACAATTTCAGCCGCTGCCGAGTACATGCTGGACGACCACTTTGCCGAGATATTGGCTGAAAACGATCTGCTCACACTCGATCGTGAGCGGCGTGTGCTGGTGGAAATGTCGTTTCTGCACCCGCCCTTGGCATTGCACCAGTACTTGTTTGACCTGCAAAAAAAGGGATACAAGCCTGTACTGGCTCACCCGGAGCGCTACCCGTTTTACCACATGAAATTGGACGATTACCAGGACCTCAAGGCACTGGGCTGCCAGTTTCAGGTCAATATCCTGTCCATCACCGGCCACTACGGCCCCGACGTACAGCAATCGGCGCAACTTTTGCTACGCCACGGTTTGGTGGATTTCCTCGGCACCGATGCCCACCGCATTCGCCACGCGCACACCCTGCACGCTGCCCTGCGCAGCGGACATTTGGAAAAAACACTGGCAAAAAACCGGTTTTCCAATGCCCAGTTGGCTGTTTGAACTCATTCCTGCTCGCACCGATTTTGACATCATTTTGTACAGCATTCCTTTTTTATGAAACAACAAACCTTACCCTTTGGCCTCATCGGCCTTGCCGTATTGCTTTTTTCGTTCAGCTCCTGCATCCAGCACCGCCAATTGGTCAATTTTGACTCCGGCCCTGTTTTTGACAGCCTGCAAGTGCATACCCAGGCTCCCAGTTTGCGCATCCAGCACGACGACCTGCTGGCCATTAGCCTGCTCACCCAAACCGCCGACCCCAAAGTGACGGCACCGTTTCAGGGTGCTGCGGCGGCTCCGGGCGCGGCAGGGCAGTCCGAACCGCAGTACCTCGTGGACGTGAACGGCGAGATCAACATGCCCCTGATGGGCAAGATTCCTGTGGTCGGCCTGACCACACAGCAGGCCCGCGACACCATTTCGGAGCGCCTGTCCAAGTACCTGAAAAACCCGATCATCAATGTCAAATTGGCCAACTTCCGCTTTTCCGTGCTCGGAGAGGTCAACAAAGCCGGCACCTACGGCATCGGCTACGAGCGGGTCACCGTACTTGAGGCCCTCGGCCAGGCGGGCGATTTGACCAAGTACGGCAACCGGGACAACATCCTCGTCATCCGCCATACCGACGGCCAGCGCCGTTTTGGCCGACTCAACCTGCACCAGCGCGACGTGTTCAACTCGCCGTTTTTCTACCTCGAACAAGGCGACATCGTGTACGTGGAACCGCTCAAGGCCAAGGTAGGCGACACCGCCGACGGCACCACCAAGTACCTCCAGTGGGCGCTGCCACTCGTGTCGGTGTTGGGTTTGTTGGTTACGTTTTTTACGGTTAAGTGAGCGGCAACCTGAGATTCCCACCCCTTAAAAGCATACCTTCGTAAAAAAACTAACCATGGCAGCAACTGTAGCCTCTCCCGTCATTATTCCAGCGGATATTTTGAGGTCAATCGGAAAAGATGACCATGCAATTCGGCTCGAACTGGCTATCTTTTTTTAGAAGGAGTTCGACCTTTCCGCTGGTCAATCAGCCAAATTCGCCGGCATTTCCCGTGTTGTTTTTTGGAATGAATTGGGGAAGAGAAAAATACCGATCAATTACGAAGAGGCCGATGCGGAACACGATATCGAAGCAATGCAGCGGTTCAACAAAAAATTCCCGATCCAACGTACCCAATGACCGTCATTAGCGACACCTCTTGCCTAAGCCCTTTGCTTACCGAGTTATTGCGAACCTTGGATGAAGGCGAAGCACAAGCGATCGCTATGGCAGTTGATTTACAGGCAGACTTAGAGCGTGTTTAAATTTCAGTCGCCGGGCTGCAAGCAGCGAATTTTGCTTCATGCTGCGTTGAAATTTTCGCCGTAGGCACCCGGCTACGGCTGCAA
>JBEBHD010000234.1:0-8535 GCA_040080915.1 Saprospiraceae bacterium | reverse complement strand
TTAGGCAACCGGCTACGGCTGCAAATTTCGCCTTGCCTGAAACAAAATTCGCTCGCTTTCGCCTCGGCACTGAAATTTAAACACGCTCTAAAAGGTTGGAAGGTTTCTGGTTAGAAGATTAGAGGGTTAGAGGGTTGTTCTTTGGGTTTGGCATCTTGAGCAAATGGAGTGGGACTGATTTGCTCAAAATGCCAAACCCAGATAACGACCTTCTAAGCAGCCCCCCTAACCTTCTAACCAGAATTTTTTTTAGCCAGTTTGGTCATGAACCACACCTCGAACACCGTGTATATCACGTAGATGAGCAAAAATATGCCGACGAACCAGGTATTTTCGGGGTGGGTGGTTTGTTGATAGGCAAAAAGCCCGGCCAAGGCCACGAGCATTTTAGCGAAGACCGAGATCGAGACCAAGTTGTTGAATGCCAGTTTACTGCTGCTGCCTGCGGCGTTTTTTCCGGCGAAAAAAAGGCCCGCGCAAATGATGGCGAACAGCACGACGGTACCAACGGCGAATCCCGCATGCGCTTGCGCCGAAGGGAAAAGGGCCAGCAGCGCTGCCAGCGCCAAGCCCGCGCCGGCGCTCGTGGCGACGAGGTACGTGAAAAATGTTTTGTTACTCATGCCGAGAAGCTATTTCAGTTGCCGGTATAGCGAAACCAAGGAGGCGACCATGAAAAAGATGGTCAGAAAAACCGCCCACAGCGGGCGTTCGAGCTGCATTTTGGCATCCAACCAGCGCCCGATGAACACGCCAGCCAGGCACGCGCCGAGCAGCTGGAAAGCCAAGCCGCTGTACCGCGCCCAAGCCTTAATTTCGGACTTCCGCTTTTCCTCCGGCGATCTTGGTTGTGGCATCGGATGCGGTTGTTTCGTCGGCGGGTTTGGACATGCCGTTGGTGCTGCCAGGGTCCATTTTGCAGGTCACGTTGAACTTGGCACCGCTCTGCACCACCAGCTTGTTGGTCGTGACATCGCCCTCCACTTCGGCGGTTTCGCGCACGTTGAGCAGTTCGCTGACGTGCAGGATACCCTTGAAACGGCCCTCAACGACAGCATTCGCGCACTGTATTTCGCCCTCCACTATACCAGTGGGGCCGATGATTACCTTGGCTTTGCAGTTGAGCTTGCCTTTGATGGTACCGTCCACGCGCAGGTCGCTGTCGCAGCGCAGGGTGCCTTCCACGACGGTGCCTTTTACGAGGGTATTCAACGAACTTGAGGGGGATGTAACGGCTTGAGATTTGGGTTCTTCTGTGTTTTTATTGTTGCCGAACATAGCGTCTTGGTTTAGGTAAACAGCAAAAAATAAAAAGATTTCCGCAGGGCACAAACCTACGGAAATCTTTTTCAGAAATACTCCGGGAAAACACGGAACGTATTGCTCCGGTCAGAAATTCGGGCAATACACACCGCGGCGCTCCGGCCCGCAAATCTTGTACAGCAGCGAAAACTCGAATGCGCCGTTGCCGTTGGAAGCGGTGTACAGGCTGGACGTGTTGATGTCGTAGCTGAAACCGATGGTGAACTGCTCGTAGTCGAAGCGCGTGCTGAGGATGAACGCGTCAATGAGCTTGCCGTCTTCGAGCTTGTTGGCCATGCGCGCCCACATACCGAGCTGGAAAGCCTGGTGGTAGCGGCGGCTGTTGCCGAGCAGGAACTTGAACGAGTTGCCGACGTTCACCTGGAAGGATGGCCCCTGGAAGAACGTAACCGCACCGGGGACAAGGCCGAAGCGCTTACCGACCATAAACTCGCCACCAGCATGCAGGGTAAACTTCCCGTACAACGGAATGCTCTGGTTGCCGAACGACTGGTTGGCTTTGTTCAGGTGGCTGAACGCTGCACCGAAGTAGAAGTTGTTGTCCTCGTCGAACACGCTGAACCACAGCAGGCCGGCTGACATGTCGAGGAACATGAAGTTCGGGTCACCAATATTTTCGCCGGGCTGGTTCGGATCGTACTCGCCCGCACCGTTGTTTTGGCTGGGCCAGCGGAGGGCGAGGCTGTTGATGCTGCGCTGGCTCACGCCGAGGTCGCCACCAAACACGAGGTAGTGGGCTTTGCGGCGGTAGCCGCCCATTTTTTTAGCGTAGGAGCCGGAGATGCGGGCTTGCATGGTGGCAAACTCCGATTCGCCAGCCTTGTCGGCCCACAGCGTGCCGCCGAGGCCAAAATAGTCGTAGCGGCCCACAGCGATTTTTTGGTCGTACGATGCCGAATAGGTGTTGTAGGCATTCGGCCCGAGAATGGATGACCACTGGTTGCGGTAGTTGGCCACAAGGCGGTGGTTGCAGTTCATCACGCCGGTCATGGCCGGGTTGAGGTTCAGGGGGCTCATGTAGAACTGGGAGAAGTGGATGTCTTGGGCTTGAATTGCCGTAGCCGACAGGAACAGCACGAGACCGAGCAAGCGAGCGTGTAGAGCAGTTTTTTTCATAGACAGGCAGACTATGTTGTTTGGATGTGAACGTCTTGTGTTCGCAAAAGGGCGATCAAAAAGCAGCGCTTTTGCTGGTAAAGGTTGGCAAAGGTAGATTTTTCCTTTTTCGGAGCGAAGCCTTTGGAATCTTTTGCGGGCGAAATTGAAAATTTTAACGCTCGCCCCTCGCAGTTTCCCGGTTGGCCCGCTGCTTGCGGCAGCAAATCGGGGTGTCAAACGCGGGCTTTTTGCAGCATATTTTGCCAAAGGCGTTAAGGTTTTCGGGAGCAAGAGGGTTTAACACGGGCAAACGCTGCTTAGGCGTTATTTTTTCAAAACAACCCCTTTGCCCACACTCCGTCCCGTCAGGTTGAACAAGATTTTGTCCAACCAAAGAACGAAATCAGTGACAAATACGAGTGCGGGTTCTTTCGTGGAAGTTGGGCGAACCTTCAGCGCACCGGCGGTGTCGGTGGTTACGTTGCGGGCGTTTTTTTTGAAAATCCGCTGCACGATGCCCGTCCAGTACATTTCCAACAGGCCAACCAAGTAGCAGCTCAGGGGCCGAAATTCCACTACCTCCAGACCTGCTTCCTCGGCCCATTGTTTAAAATCCGCGCTCCCGATGAGGTAGTCGTGTCCGAACGAATAGGCACCTTGCGACACGCAGTACTCGCGGTCCTGTGGTTTTCGGATCAACTGCCACAACCGGTTGACAGGGTCGTAGGTGATCGGGAACTCGCGGCTGGGAAACGTCAGTACGGCCACGCCGCCGGGCCGAAGCACGCGGGCAATTTCGGACACCATGCGACTCGGTTGTCCCACATGCTCAATGACTTCACAGGATACCAGCAGGTCGAACGACGCATCGCCGTAAGTGAGGTCCAGTGCGTTGTTCGTTTCGTATCGGAGGTTGGGCACGCGCTGATTGAGTGCGCGGGCATGTGCAATATCGTCGGAATTGATGTCGCAGCCGATCAGGTTTTTGCAGTGCTCGGCGATCATACTGTCGTAGTCACCCTCGCCAGTGCCGAGGTTCAGCGCCGTCCCGAACGCCCGCTCACGGGCAAGGCGGCCCAGTGTGGATCGGACGAACAGGTAGCGGTTGCGAAATGTGGGGAAAAGAAATTTGTAGTTCATGCAAATTGAGATACGGTGACCATAAAAACCCGCCTTCGCCAAGGCTACGGCGGGTAAACCAATAACCTTCTAACCAATAACCGTCCAACCTACTCAAGCTAAATTCCTGCGGCTGTCCAATTTGAGCAGTACGCCGATCATCAGGGTGAAGCCGATGAGCGACGAGCCGCCGGAACTGATGAAAGGCAGCGGGATGCCAATGATCGGGAACAGGCCCATTGTCATACCTATGTTAATGATGACATGGACAAAAATAACGCCCGCCACGCCGTATGCGTAAATCCTGGAAAAGTTGGATCGTTGGCGTTCGGCGAGCTGCGTGATCCGGTACAACAGGACAAAAAACAGGCCCACCACGCCCACTACGCCCACGAATCCGTGCTCTTCGCCCACCGTGCAGAAAATAAAATCGGTGCTTTGTTCGGGCACGTACTTGAGTTTGGTCATGTTGCCGTTCAGCGGCCCTTTGCCGAAAAAGCCCCCGGAGCCGATGGCCATTTTGGAGTGCAACAGGTTGTAAGCCGAGCCGCGTGCGTCGGTGGTCGCCTCGGACGGGTTCAGCCATATCCGGATGCGTTGTTGCTGGTGCGGGGCCATGAGCGAATAACCGAGTTGGGCCAGAAAAACTTCACCGCAGGCCAGTGTGAGCACTAAGGCGATCAGCTGCAGCCGCCGCTGGATCAAACTGGGTTTGCGCAGGTAGCTTTTCAAAAAAACAACCAGCAAGAACAACAGTGGCAGGACCATTACCCATTGGGGGCCGAATGGCAGCTCGGCGGCTTGGCTGCCAGGGGTCTGGGGTTTGTGCAAAAAATATTTGGACACGAGTGGCCAAACCCACTGGCTCACATCGCGCCACCACAGAACGAGCGGGGCGAGCAGCAGCGCCGCCACCCACCACGGTCGGGCATTTTGGTATTCGGAAATGATCCGCACACTCGCCACCAACATCAGCACGGCGGCCACATCAGCAGCAGGAAACATCAACCCAAGGATGACCATAAACGCGGTGCCAAAACCCAACGCATACCAGCCGGAGGGCAGCCCTTCACGATACATCACCAGTACGAAGGAAAAAAACACCAGTGCCGAACCAGTGTCATTTTGGAGCAAAATGATGAGCGCGGGAAACAAAAAAAGGCCAGCGGTGTAGATGCGCGGCTTGATATCGCGTAGTGTCACACCGGTTGCGCTCAGGTAACCGGCCACCGCCAAACAGGTGCTGAACTTGACCACTTCCGAAGGCTGGAACGAAAACCCGCCGAACTGGTACCAGGCATTGGCGCCGTTTACCTCTCGGCCAAGCACGATGGTGCCTGCCAGAAAGACTAACGAAATGAGGTAAAATGGAATGGCCAGCGTGCGCCAAAACGCCCAATCGGACATTTGAATAAAAAAGAAAATAGCGGCGCAGAAGATGATGAAAAACAGCTGCTTGCCCGCGTTGTTGCCCAAATCGAAAATCTGAGCCGCCGAGCCCGTGCCGCCGCTGGCTGAATAGATCATGACCCAGCCGACCATGACGAGGGCGATGTAACAGGTCAGCAGGATATAGTCCAGTTCCTGTATGCCGGTGGCTGTGTTTTTGAAGTCTTTCATTGCGCGGGTCTAATTCAAAAAATCGCGTGGGTGGATGTTGGGGTCGCGGGTCGGATAAGCGTCCGGGTAATCGTTTTTTATCTGGATCAAAAAGGAAAGCGCCTCCTGTCGGGTCTGGAATGCACCGACCCGGAGTTTGTAGTACGGTTTTTCGTGCGCCCAGTCTGCAGAAAAACCTGGATAGAGGCTCAAAAACTGGCTTTTCCCCGACTCCACGCGCTGCCGGTCGGTGCTGGACATGATTTGGATGCGCCAGCCCTCCATGCGGGGATTCGCCCGGTTTTGCGCCACCCAAGTCCGCACCAATTGATCAATGGCCGGATCGGCGTTGGTTGCCACCGTTTGGGCACCAGCCCGAAACGAACCCAACAAGAACACAAGCAAAAAGACGACAATTCGCATATAAAAGGGTTTTTGGTTAAAGGGTTAGAGGTTAGGAGGTTGTGCAAGTCTCGTTTGTCATTTCTACGAGAGGACAAACGAGGATGTACAACCAGAAGATTTCTAACCAAAAACCCTCTAACCACGCACAATATCAAGGCTGGCGGATGTTCCTAATCGGTCGGCTCCGGCTTTGACCAAGGCTTCGGCGGCGGTACGGCTCCGGATGCCACCAGAGGCTTTTACTTTCATTTTTTCTCCGGCGAGGGACTTGAGCAAGCGCACCATTTCGGGTGTAGCCGGGTGTCCGTGAAAGCCTGTTCCGGTTTTCAGGTAATGGAACCCCACTTCTCGGGCGATGTCGGCCACTTGGCGGATCTCGTCTTCGGTTAGTAGCCCGCACTCCAGAATGAGTTTGGAGGTTCGGCCCCGGATAGAGATGGCGCGGGCGATACCGTCCACGTCATGCCGGACGTGGTTCCAGTTTCCACTTTTCACGGCGGCGATATTGAGCACGGCATCAATTTCGTCGGCACCCTCGTCGAGCGCGCGTCGGATTTCCTCGCTTTTGGCGGCTATGGCCGTGTAACCCATCGGAAAACCGACCACAGTGGTCACGCGCACGCGGCTATCGTCGTCGCCGAGGGCGCGTTTGGCATCTCGCACAAAAAAGGGCGGAATGCATACGCCGACGAAACCGTGCTTGATGGCTTCGTCGCACAAACGGCGCACCTCGTCCAGTGAGCAATCTGGCTTCAGGAGTGTATGTTCGATTAATCCGGCTAAATTTGACATCAGGTTATACCATCACGTTTGAGCCGCCAAAAGTAAGGCGACGGTTTGCAATTGGTGTAAAATCAAGTTGTTAAAATGAAAATTTCTGCCCGGCATTTTCGCGTCTTACCTTCGCGCCGCTCAACCGCTCGTTTTTTATGCGCCTGCTTCCCGCATTTCTGCTCCTTTTGTTCACCACCTGCACGCACCGTATGCAATTTACATTCACCATCCCCTTCGAGTCCGACCCCAACCGGACGCTCACCTATGCCGAGGCCATCGGCTGCTACGAAAAAATGGCCGCCGCCCGCCCCGATGTTTTCCAACTCACTCCGGTAGGCAGCACCGATAGCGGCCGCCCTCTGCACGTGGCGGTACTGTCCAAGAGCGGCGAGTTCGATCCCGAAAAAATTCGCCGTTCCGGCAAACGAATCCTGCTCATCAACAACGGCATCCACCCCGGCGAACCGGAAGGCATTGATGCTACGGTGCTGCTGCTGCGCGACCTGCTGACCAACCCCGAACGCCAGAACGTGCTGGAGCACCTCGTGTTGGTCGTCATTCCTGTCTACAACGTGGACGGTTGCCTCAACCGCAGCTCGCACAGCCGGGCCAACCAGGTCGGGCCGGAGGCTTACGGCTTCCGCGGCAATGCCCGCAACTACGACCTCAACCGCGATTTCGTCAAGTGCGACTCCCGCAATGCCCGCACGTTCAACCACATTTTCACTACGTGGCTGCCCGATATTTTTATTGACAACCACACCAGCAACGGTGCCGACTACCCATACACCATGACCCTCATCGCCACCCAGCACAACAAATTGGAGGCCCCGTTGGGTGATTTTTTACAAAAATCCATGCTGCCCGACCTCTACGCCCGCATGGAAAAACGCGGCTGGGAGATGATCCCTTACGTGGACAGCCCCGGCGAAACGCCCGACCAGGGCATCGTCGGTTTCTGCGACCATGGGCGATACTCCACCGGCTATGCGGCGTACTGGAACACCATTGGCTTCATGCCCGAAACCCACATGCTCAAGCCGTTTGCTGACCGTTTGCGCAGCACCATGGCCTTTATGGAGGAGTCACTCCAATTTATCCACCTCAACCACGAGGCCATTGGCAAAGTCCGTGCCGAGGCGTTCGAGCGCACCCGCACCAAAAACGACTTCGTGCTCGAATGGCGCATGGACAACGACACCCGCGATTCCCTGCGATTCAAGGGCTACACGGCCAAGCACAAGCCCTCCGAGGTATCGGGCCTGCCGCGCCTGTGGTACGACCGCTCCGAACCCTACGAAAAAACCATTCCGTACTACAACACGTTCGTGCCTGTGCTGACAGTGGCCAAGCCAACGGCTTACCTTATACCACAGGCGTGGGAAAACGTGCTCACACACCTCGAAAACAATGGTGTGAAAATGCACCGACTCCGCGCAGATGTGGTCGTGGAGGTGGAAATGTACACCATTGGCTCTTTCAAAAACCGCGACGCGTGGGAGGGCCACTACTTCCACCACAGCGTGCAATTGGAAAAGAAAATCCGCAAGCAGACGTTTCACGCGGGCGACTTTGTCGTGTTTGCTGACCAGATCGCCAACCGCTACTTGGTGGAGACACTGGAGCCGAACGCACCAGACTCGTGGTTTGCCTGGAATTTTTTCGACCCGATCCTGATGCAAAAGGAGTACTTCTCGGCCTACGTTTTCGAAGACCTCGCCGCCGATTTTTTGAAAGAAAATCCCGCCGTGCGAGCTGAGCTGGAGGAAAAGAAAAAGTCCGACCCGGAGTTTGCTGCCAGTGCTGCCAAACAACTCGATTGGGTGTACCGCCAATCGCCCTGGTACGAACCGACGCACCGGCTGTACCCGGTGGCTCGGCTTCTGTCCAACACGGCCTTGCCGATTTAGGAGGAGAGAAGCGGGGGCACAGAGGCTCACGGAGTTTCACGCTCGGAAAAAAAATTTCTGTGAGCCTCTAAAAACTCAGTGAGCCTCTGTGACACCTTTGCGCCACAAGGGCGATTTGTCCTCACACCCAAAATATGAAAGATGCCACTTTTCGTATCACTGCCCTGTGGGCCTTTTCCGAGTGTGCCCTTGGCGGGGTGATGCATGCTCTGAAACTGCCGTTTACCGGCTTGCTGGTAGGTGGTTTTGCCGTGCTTTGCGTAGGTTTGTTGGCACAAACGAGCGGACGTAATGCTGCCGTGGTGCT
>JBEBHD010000233.1:0-8552 GCA_040080915.1 Saprospiraceae bacterium | reverse complement strand
TTGCTGTGTAGCATTCTTTTCGCCTCTCCACGCCCAATACGATGACCTGCTTCGCAAAGGCCGGTACCCTTGGGTGGCCGAGTACACCACCGATTACGAACTGAACCCGATATACAGCGAAAAGGTGAACACCGAAATGAACCTCGTCCACACGATCCGTTTGGAAAGCGCGAACCAGAAACACGGCCTTTTCCAAGAACTTGAACTAAAACACTACCTGAGCCACACCCTGCTGCAAGGGCTTGCCTCCGGCGCTTTTGCCTGCTTTGCCGATGAACAGTTAAGCCAGCCCCTTTCTCGCGAAAAAGTACTCAATCTGCTTTCATGGCCCGAAACTATTATCAATTTCGACCACTTTGACACCGTAACTGTTCTTAGAGAGATTCTCCCGAGCGAGATTGACCTGTTCCGCATTCGGCAGGTCTTCTTTTTCGATAGCCGGAAAAAGCAGTTTGGCTCGCGCTTGTTGGCTCTGGCTCCCATGGTGGACAAAACAGATGCCGAAGGCAATTTTACTCGCCGCCTCCCTTTGCTCTGGATCAAAATACACCCTGACAACCATCGAGAGACACAAAAAATAGCCAAAAACGCTACGTACGCCGCGCAAACTTTCATGGGAGGGAACGCCCCCCAAGTGGAGGATATGAAAACGGTTAATGGCAGCCTTGACCTGAAAAAATGGGCCAGCGCCGAAGTACGAAAACCCACACACCAGGTGCTCGCATCCGATGATTTCTCATCGTTGAATGTGGATGCGTTGGAGGGTAAGGTGTTTACGACGGATACCCTCATCGTATATGATCCGGAAACGTATGAAGAAAGCGCTGCCATAGTTCGGAACAACGCCATTGATCGCGTGGAAAAAATCCGTTTCGTTCAAAATTGGTACTATGATGAGCGTCGGCACCGACTCGCAGTGCAGGTAGTTGCCGCGGCCCCGATTGCCGCTGTACGTGATTCGGAAGGCGAGATTCGGTACTACAAGCCGTTGTTTTACAGCAAATATTGATCGTCGTTCACTTCAGCAAGTTCCAGTAATCCTGCCCAACGGCGCTGCCTAGTGCCTGTGCTTGTTCGGCACTCTCCCGAGCCTTGGCTTTGTCGCCAAGCATTAGGTAGCAGCGCGAGCGGTTCAGGTAAGTCTCGCCGCCGGGTTTGATGGCGATAGATTTTTCAAAATCGGCCAGTGCTTCGGCGTACCGTTTCATCCCGTTGAACAGCACCGTGCCTCGCCCGTTCAGGGCATCCGGGTCGTTCGGATTCAATTCGAGGGCGCGGTTGAAATTGGCCAGAGCATCGTCGAAGTTTCTGAGTCGCTGGTTGGCCGTTCCGCACAGCACATGGCCCTTGGGGTTGTTGGGTTCGATCCGCGTCATTGCGGTGGCATCGGTCAGTGCCTGGTCGGTTTTACCCAAGCGGATGTTCGCGAGGCTGCGCACGTCCAACGAAGCGAAGTGCCCGGGGTTGTGGGTCAGGGCTGTGTCACAATCGGCGGCAGCCATTTCCAAAAACGTTTTGTAGAGCGCGGCGTTGGCCGGTTTTTGTGATTCCTGGTAGTAAAAATGGGCGCGATTGGAGCGCGGCACCCAAGCCCACGGGTACTGTTGGATCGCGTTCGTCCAGAGCGTTTCGGTGTTTTTCCAGGTCGGGATGTAGCGAATGTTTATGCTCACAAAAGTGATAACTGCAATAGCCAACAAGGCCCATTGCGCCAGTTTGGCGTACGCTTGGGGCGTTTTTTCTTCTACCAGCATGGCCAGTGCAAACGCCAAACCGATATACGGAACATACGTGTAGCGTTCGCCCAAGATGGTGTTGCCGATGGCGATGAACTGCACCACGAGGATGATATTGGCCACATAAAAGAGCAGGCCGAACACCACGATTTTGTTTTTTCTAAAAAACCAACCCGCTGCGAGTAGCCCCATTAACAAAAACGGTGCTGCCGAAAGCGCAAGGCTCCATTCACCTTTGAGCGGGTACGGGTGAAAAGCAGACAAGGAGGATGGCGCAAAAAAATGGCCGATGTACGAAACCAATCCGTGGCAACCAAAAAACAGGCGGTCGGCCAACGAGTACAATTCCAACGAGGCCACAGCCTTTTTCGACTGGATGAACATCGTGGCAGCACCCATCGCGAGGGCAAGCAAAAAGAACGGTATTTTTTCAAGCCAAACATTTCGCGTCATCGGCCGGCCTTTCCAATAGTCGAACAGAAGCAACGTGATAGGCAGCACCACTGCGGCGGGCTTGGAAAGCAGGGAAAGCGCGAAAAACCCGAAGACCAACCAGTAATCCGTCCGGTTTCCGCGCTCCATGTAGCGCCAGTAGCGCAGCAGGGCCAACAGGTAAAAAAAGGTGTAGAGTACATCCTTGCGCTCCGAAATCCAGGCGACCGATTCCACATGCATGGGATGGATAGCGAATACGCTGGCTGTAAAAAGGGCCACCCAGGACCGTTTGCCCGACAGCAGCCAGACGAGCCAGAATACCAGCCCGGTGTTGGCTGCATGCAGCGCCCAATTGACTAAAAAGTAAGAGAACGGGTTCAGTTCGGACACGGCATAATTCGCCGCCAGGGTAGCCACCGTGAGCGGGTGGTAGTTGGATACTACAGGCTGGGTGAAAATGCCGCTCCAGTCGGGTCCGCGCAAAAGGGCATTGGTTACGATGTAGTATTCGTCGTCCCAGTTGGTGAACTGGTGGTGGAGAATGGGCCAAAACACGATGCAGGCGAGCAAGATGGGCGCGGCAGTCAAAAAGATCGGACTGCCCATGCCTGCGGGTTTCTCCCGGTGGTGGGTGGGCGTTTCCTTGGCAGCCGAAGCGGGCTTGGTTTGTTTTTTCTTGGACATGGCAACACGAAGTAGGTTCCGGTGGCAAACATAGCCAAGATTCTGGCTACGACGACAAACAAAAAATGGCCTCGACAACAGGCGTACTGTTGTCGAGGCCATCAACCAATTTCGGGTTATCCGTTACTTGCTGAGCTCTTTGATACGATCTTCGAGTTCGAGCTCGTCGCCGGGAGCATAGCCGGTGTGTTCGTACACCACGTTGCCGTTTTTATCCAGCAATAGTGTGTAGGGAACGGAAGCCACATTGGCGGCCTGCGAAAATTCCTTGTTATAGTCAAGCAGGATTCGGTACGACCAGCCTTTTTGGGCCACCATCGCGGGTACTTTGGCAGCGGTGCGGGGGTCATCCACGCTGATGGCAACGAGTTCCATATTGTACTTTTTTTGCCATTCTTCGTAGTAGTCCTTGATGGCATCAAGTTCTTTTTTGCAGGGCGAGCACCATGTGGCCCAGAAACTGATGACCGTGATCTTGCCGGTCTTTCCCAGTTCTTGGGCGTTGATGGTTTGACCTTCCATGGTCTTGATGTTTGCAGACGGCAGGGATTTCAAATCTTGGGCAAAAAGGCCTGCGACACCCATGCAGGCCAGCAGTACGAGCAGTGTCTTTTTCATGTTTAAAACGAAATGGTGTGAATTTTTGAACTGAACGCGGCAAAAGTAAGGCGGCGGTCGTTGCTCGCCGAACGATTAACCTCAGGTTAACGTCTGAGTGCTACTATGATCGTCTTTAGATATAATTCGTCATTTTTCAAGAATCTTTACCTCAACCCGCTGGTTCGCGTCGTCGGCTTCCTCGGAAATGGCGCGGTTGCGCGGTTGGGATTTGCCGTATCCTTTGTGCGATACCCGATCAACCGCTACGCCGTTGTCAGTCAGATAACGCATTACGGTTTGCGCCCTTTTTGTGGATAGCTCAGCAGCCCAGTTGAGACTGGGTCGCAAGTTGGTGTGGCCTCCGACTTCGATCTTCAGGCCAGGATGCTGTCTTAAAAACTTCGCCAGAGCGGCCAGTGTGTAGTATGCTCTGGAGTTGAGTTGGTATTCGTTGGCCTCGAAGAATACCTGACCTAATTCGAGAATACTGCCGACGTGCAAGTTTTCGATCTCCGGTTCGCGGCCCGCCTCGAAAAGCGTCTTTTTAGGGGCAGCAGTTTGAGCGACAGCGGCTTTGATTGGTGGCGGCGGCAGGGCTTCTTTTTTCCTCTCGACTACCGGTTTGGGTTCCACCAGAGTCACCGCCGTCGGTTTTGCTGGCGCTGGTATTGGAGCGAATTCGATCACAATTTTGGCGCTGAAATAGGCATGGCTGCCATCAAACGCGAGGCTGACGGCCTCTATGAATATCGTGTTGTTGTAGTTGGCAAAAAAGTAATCCGTCACATCGTACGTATAAACCCTGTCGTACATGAAGCCGCTTACGCTGCGAAAAAAATACCAGTCGTCGTACCCATCCTTCATTTTCCCATCGCGCATTGGGGCGCTTGCCAACCGTTTATTGATGTATACACGTGCCACATCGTCGCAGTTGACTTGCAGTGTGATTTTGTGGATTGGGTCGGCCTCCAGCTGTACGGTCTTGCGAAACTGGTAGGCTTCTTGTTCCCCGCTTGCTTTACGTTTTCGCCAAATCGGCACAGTACCGGGAATGATCTTTCCACGACCGTTGTGGTCTGCGACCACTGCCTTGTTGGTGCCGCCCCACAGCGGCGAAGTTGCTGATGCGATCTGTTCGGCTGGCAGTGGGAACTCGTCGAATTTCGACGGGCGCTGGCTGACATCCCAACTGGGGTCGGTTACGATCGTAATCGGCGGCTTGTTGCTTGGGAGATCATTATTTGTTTGAGCCAAGCCCAAGATGGCAAAACAAGTCGCTGCAAGAGTGCAAGCGGCAAAACGCAATGCATTCATAGCCTTTCGTTTAAAAGAAAAAAAACTTATGGCAAGCACATTTTTCGCAGGGTAAGGCTATCGCCGTAAAACACGTTGAAATCCACGTCGCCATTTATACCGTTAACGCGACCCCGGTCGCTGTGTTGCCAAAAGTGCCATTTGCTGTCGTCGGGCATATTCAGTTCGGCCACGTGGTAGTGCGCGATCCAAAAGCAGTACGGTTTGAACTCCGGCTGGTCGGCGAAGTGGTTTTTGTAAAAATCCCGGTTGGTGTACACGATGGGCTTCACACCGTAGTGGCGTTGCAGGTGGTCGAGAAAGGCTTTGGTGAACTTGCGCACCTCTTCCCGGCCCATGCCGCGCCGCTCCTCCACGTCCACCACGGGCGGCAGGTCGCCAGAGCGCAAGCGGACAGTTCGGGTAAAATGCCGGGCTTGGTCGGCAGGGCTTAAGTTGGGCAAAAAGTAGTGGTACGCGCCCCGAACGAGGCCATTTTTGCGTGCATTTGTCCAGTTGAAATCGAACCAGGGGTCTTGCATCCACGTGCCCTCGGTAGCTTTTACGAACGCAAACCGGAGGCGCTTGTCGCCCACACGCATAGCAGCCACCCGCTCCCAGTCCACCCGGCTTTGGTAGCGGCTCACATCAATGCCGTGAACAGTGTAGCCCGACGGGATTCGGATGCCGAACTCTCGGTATTCCTCGTAATGGAACGGGTACTCGAAAACCGAAAAAAAGCAAAAACGAAACTGCGGGCTGACAACAAGCGCAACACCGAGGGTGACCAACAAAGCAGGCCAAAACCCCTTGCGCGGCCCTCCGCGCCTTCTCGATTTAAAGATCATGCCTCGCTACTCGCCTTTGAACACCGGTTTGCGTTTTTCCAAAAATGCTGCCACACCCTCGTGGTAGTCATTCGTTTGGCCGGCCGCAGTTTGCAAGCCGTCCTCCACGACCAACTGGCTGGCAAAATCGTTGGCAAACGATTGGTTGAGCGCTCGCTTGGTCAGCCCAAGGCCCTTGGTGGGCATTCGGGCCAAGGTCTCGGCGATGCGCAGACTTTCTTCGGCAAACGTGTCGTCGGGGAAAACCTTCCAGATCATGCCCATGGCTGCTGCGTCAGCGGCGGAAATTTTGTCGGACAGCATCATCAGCGCTGTGGCCCGTTGCAGGCCCACGAGGCGGGGCAGTGTCCAAGTGCCGCCGCTGTCGGGGATGAGGCCTATTTTTGAAAATGCCTGCGTGAACGAGGCCGACTCCGCAGCCACCGTGATATCGCAGGCCAAGGCGATATTTGCCCCTGCCCCGGCGGCTACGCCATTTACGGCGCATACCACGGGTTTTTCCAATCCCCGGATAGTCGTAACAATGGGGTTGTAGCCAGTGGAGATGATTTCTGTCAGCGAGGGGCCGTTCGGGTCGGTCACCTCCTGCAAATCCTCGCCCGCGCAAAACGCCTTGCCGGAACCCGTCAAGTAAACCGCCCGCACCGAGGCATCATTTCGGCAGGTATCGAGCGCGGCCAACAGCTCCATGCGCATGGCGTGGTGCATGGAGTTGAACACCTGCGGGCGGTTGAAAACGATCCGCGCGACATTGTTTTCGATGGAAAAAAGTATGTGCTCAGGCATAGTTAAGTTGAAAAGTCAGGGCCGCGAAGGTACCGTCATTTCAGGGTTTGGCCGCAATATTATGAATGCCCATGACCAATTTGTCCAGATCGCTTTCCATGGTGTATACATTGGGTGTGACGCGCACGCCGTCTATTTTTTCCCAGACGATGCCCACCGTGTGTATCTTGAATAGCTTGCTCAAGTTTTCTGAAATATCGCCACCCTTTTTCCCTTCCAAGCCGAAAACGCCGATGGCGCAGCCCCACTTGGGGTGCATGGAGGTGTAAAACTTGATACCAGGCACATCGCGCACGCGCTCCATCCAGTAGTTTTTCAGGTAGTGCAGACGCTGCTGCTTCCGTGCGGTACCGATCAGGTTGTGCAGGTCGAGCGAGTATCCGACGGCCATTTCGGTGGGGAAACTCCGCGTTCCGAGGCTTTCGAACTTGCGGATGTCTGTTCCGTCCGGGTTATCGTTCGACAGCAGTGCCCACACGCTGGGGATTTTTTCTTTTTTTATCCACAGCATGCCATTGCCGGGCGGGGCGCAGAGCCACTTGTGCAAGCTGGTACCGAAGTAGTCGCCGCCGAGGTCGGGAATTTTATAGTCCAGAAGCCCAAAGGAGTGCGCGCCGTCAATCACTACTTCGATGCCCTGGGCATGGGCCGCGTCGGCGATGCGGCGCACGGGCAGTATTTGACCGCTCCAATTGATGATGTGCGTGAGATGTACGACACGGGTTTTGCTTGAGAACTTGGAAATATATGCCTGTACGAGCGCGTCCTCGTTTTCGCTGGGCAGGTCTAATTCAGCCCAAACCAATTTGACCCCGTCGCGTTTTTCGCGCTGTTTCCAGGCGTTCATCATGTTGGGGTAGTCATACTTGCCTACTACCACCTCGTCGCCAGCCTTGAGGTTCAGGCCAAAAATGATGGAATTTAACGCCTCCGTAGCGTTTCGGTTGAGGGCTATTTCCTCCGGGTCGGTGCCAGCCAACGCGGCCAAATTGTAGCGCAGGGGTTCCCGGTTTTGGTCTAATACGCGCCACATGTAGTACGAGGGAGCCTCGGCGCACATCCGGTTGTAGTGGTCAAGCGCTTCGATGGAGGCTCTCGGCGCTGGTGACACGCCGCCATTGTTCAGGTTGATCATATTCGGGCTGGCCATGTAGGCCATTCGCACTTCTCGCCAAAAATCCTCGTCGGAGCCAGCTCGCAACAAGGCTTCCGAATGGGAGGTCTGCGGGAAAAACGCGGCAAAAGCATCTTGGTGCAAGGCCATGCCGCCCAACAAAGCGGCGGTATGGCGGATAAAACTGCGGCGGTTCGTCATGTTCAAATTTTTTCCCAAAGGAAAAACGATCCGCGCAATTTTTAAGACTTTCCTTTAAATTTCTGTTAAGCCCGGGCAACACGGTAACTTACGCGCCGTTCAGCGTATCAATGCCGTTCACAAACAAAAACTATTTATCCATGACGAAGAAATTCATGCTTACCTCGATTGCCGTATTGTTTTCTGCGCTTGTTGCCCTAGCACAAACGGAAACGAAACCCCAACCCGCTCCTGCAAGCAAAACCGAAAAAACAGAAAAGAAGGATAAGACCGACAAGGCCAAGCAAGCCGAAGAGCGCTCCAAGGGTGCTGCCTTTAGTGGAAAGGGCAAGGGTGGCGAAAAAGATTTGGTAGAAAAAGACAGCAAGAGCAAAAAGGAAGAGAATGGCAAGAAAGAAGAAAAGAGCAAAAAAACGAAGGACAATACGGTTACCGGAAAGATGAAGGACGATAAGGACAAAGGCAAAAAGGACAAAAAGGACAAAAAAGACAAAAAGGATAAAAAGGCAAAGGCCAGCAAGAAAAAAGGTACCAAGGAAGACGAAGGCACTGGTGATGAAGAGGTTGATGAGGATTCAGGTGCCGAAGATGCATCGGACGATGAGGATAGTGGTGATGGCGAAGATGCTGAAGTAGAAGACGGTGACGAAGACGATGATGATGACAATGGCGATTCGGATGCCAATGCGGACGAAGGTGTGGCACCTCCCAAGGGTGCGGCAAAGAAAAATACCAAAGAGGCTGCAAAACAGAAACAGCCCGAGCCTAAAAAAGCGCCCGTTACGTCTAAGCCGGGCAACAAGCCGACAGAAGGAGCCAAAAAAAAGAACTAAAACACGCGGTTAGTAAACTGAT
>JBEBHD010000232.1:0-8576 GCA_040080915.1 Saprospiraceae bacterium | reverse complement strand
TCCTGTGCTACCAGTTCTACCTCATACTTTCCTGCCTCGTCGGTGCCGGAATACTTGCTGGATGCAACCACGGCACCCGGCTTGTACCCTGCCGCAACAATCTGCTTTTGCAGAGATAAAGACTCGCCGGCGCCCAAACGCTGGGTAGCCTCTGCCGGCTTAAGCCGCAATTCCTGGACTTGAGTGAAGGCGAGAACAGGCATCAAAAGAACGATTGCCAGAACTGTGGTGCTTGAAACAAAGATGTTTTTCATTGAACGGTTGTTTTTAATGATAATATATTGAATTGATCCGGTGTAAGCCGTTTACCGGATACGGGTTAAGCGCTTACATACAATCATCAACAGGGAAAGAGTCTTGTTACCTGTTTTTCAAAAAATGTTTTGAGGGTAAGGGGTATCACCAGGTGGCTGCCCTCAAAATACCCGCAAAACACCCCCATCTTTGCCCACAAAAAACTCGTTCGATGAAAAACGCCCTGCTCCTCTGCCTGGCTTTCCTGCTGCTGGCCAAGCCCGGCTCCAGCCAAAAACCCGTCACGCTCGACGACTGCTTCGCCTACTTCCAGTTCTTCGCCCAGTCGGCCGCCGAGTTCCGCTTTGCGCCCAACAGCAACCACTATTTCCAACGGGACGAAACCGGCAGCCTCGTCGAGCACGACCTCGGCACTGGGCAGGTATCCCGCACCCTTGTGCATGCCGATGACCTGACCACCGTGGGCCAATGGGACGATTACACGTTCAGCAACGACCTCTCTGCCGTGTTGCTGCGCACCAACACCCAGCCGGTGTACCGCCATTCCGTTACGGCGGACTATTGGGTTTTTGACCGAAAAACCCGCCGCGCCGAACGCTTGTACACTGACGGTCCGGTGCAGTACGCCGCGTTTTCGGAGGCGGGCGACAAGGTGGCGTTCGTGGCCAGTAACAACCTGTTTTACAAAAACCTGCGCACCGGTGCCACCACCCAGGTGACCGCCGACGGCAAAAAAAACGCAGTCATCAACGGGCTGCCCGACTGGGTGTACGAGGAGGAATTCAGCCCCGTGGACGGCTCGGGCATGACCGCCACCACCTGGAGTCCCGACGGCACCAAACTCGCCTTCATTCGCTTTGACGAAAGCGCCGTGCCCGAATTTCCGATCACATGGTACACCGGCGATGCTTACCCCGAGCGCACCAAATTCAAGTACCCCAAGGTGGGCGCTCCCAACTCCCGCGTGAGCGTACATGTACATGACCTCGCCACCGGCCAAACCACACAAACCCTGCCCGGTACCGAGCAGCAGGATATCTACCTGCCCCGTATCTACTGGACGCCCGACAACCTGCTCTGCATCTACGTGCTCAACCGCGAGCAAAACAACCTCTCCCTCGTGCTGTACGACCCCGTGCAGCACAACTCCGGCATGCTGCTTGACGAGATGGACGAGGCATACGTGGACCTCGAAGTATGCGACAACCTCGTGTTCCTGCCCAATAATTCGGAATTCCTGTGGATGAGCGAGCGAGATGGCTACACCCACCTCTACCTGCTCCCGCGCCACCCGGCCGCCGCTGTATCCGTGCGCCAACTGACGCAGGGCGATTTCGACCTGACCAAGTTTTACGGCCTGGATGCCCAAAGCGGCAGGTTTTATTATCAAACCGCCACGCCCACGCCGATGGACCGCCAGGTGTGGGAAGGCTCCATTCACGGCGGCAGCCCGCGCCTGCTCACCCCCGGCCCGGGCATGCACGAGGCTGTTTTTTCGCCAACGTTCGAGTTTTTCGTACACCAGCACTCGGCGCTCAACAGTCCGCCCACGGCCGACCTGTGTACCAGCACCGGCGAGGCACTGCGCCCGCTGTTGCGCAACGACCGCGTGGCACGCCTGCGGGACGAGTACGGCTTTGCTCCCGTAGAATTTTTCAGCCTCAAGGCCGCCGACGACACGACCGCCCTGAACGGCTGGATGCTCAAGCCCAAAAATTTTGACCCGCAAAAAAAACACCCCGTCCTGTTCGATGTGTACGGCGGCCCGGGGTCGCAAACGGTGAAAAACGAGTACAACGGCTACACCGGGCCTTGGCACCAGTTGCTGGCCCAAAAGGGCTACATCGTGGTCAGCGTGGACAACCGGGGCACGGGCGCACGGGGGCGGGCGTTCAAAAAATGCACCCAGCTCCGGTTGGGCAAGTTCGAGACGGAAGACCAGATCGCCGCAGCCCGCCAATTGGCGGCCATGCCGTTCGTGGACCCGGCCCGCATCGGCATCTGGGGCTGGAGTTTCGGCGGTTACCTGAGCAGCTCCTGCGTGCTGAAGGGCAACGACGTGTTCCGAATGGCCATGGCCGTGGCACCCGTCACCAACTGGAAATGGTACGACTCGGCCTACACCGAGCGATTCATGCACACCACCGCCGATAACAGCGCCGGCTACGAGGAAAATTCGCCCATCAACTTTGTGGACCGCCTGCACGGCGGCAACTACCTCATCTGCCACGGCACCGCCGACGACAACGTACACTGGCAGCAAACCACCGAAATGGTACGCGCCCTCGTGGCCGCCAACAAGCCCTTCGAAACACACTACTACCCCAACCGAAACCACGGCATCTACGGCGACAACGCCACGCGGCACCTGTTTGCCAAACTAACAGCGTTCGTGCTGGAGAAACTCTGATTACCAACATTTCTATGCGACCACACAACCCCGCATCCGCGCTCGAACGCGCCCTCCTCCTGCTCGCGGTCGTGTTCATCGCGGCCCTGTTCCTGCCCCGTGTGCTCACGCAGGGCATGTTCGGCGATGGGCTGTTGTACGCTTCCATGGCCCGCAACCTCGCCGAGGGGAAAGGCAGCTACTGGGCACCGTTTTTTTCGTCGGGCTACTGGGTGCCCGGCCTGCCTGTTTTTTATCAGGAAAACCCACCCCTGATGCTTTGGATACAGTCGCTGTTTTTCCACGCGCTCGGCGACCATTGGTGGGTGGAAAAACTGTACTCGGCGCTCCTTTTGGCGCTCAATTGCCTGCTGTTGTGCCGAATTTGGGAAATTCCCCTACGCGGCACGGCCCACCGGGAACGGCACACCTGGCTGCCACTGCTGCTGTTTTACCTGATCCCGACCGTCATCTGGGGAGCGCCCAACAACCTGATGGACACTACGATGCTGGCGTTTTGCCTGCTGGCGGTGCATAGCGCGACGCGGGCAGTTTTTTTTCAAAACAAAACCACGCTTTGGCTGATGCTCACCGGCCTGTTCGTTTTTCTCGGCCTGCTGACCAAGGGGCCGGTGGCGCTGTACCCGGTGGCTGCGCCGTTTTTGTTTGCGGTGGCCTTGCCGGACAGAAATCGGTGGCTCGGGCTGGGGCAATCTGTTTTTGCTGGCGGTGTGGTGCTGCTGGCGTTTGCCACCCTGCTCGCGCTGGTGCCGCCAGCCCGCGAATTTTTCCAAAACTACTGGGAACAGCGGCTGTCCGTGGCCCTCGCCGGCGGGCGCGAAGACGGCCTGCACACCGGGTGGGGACGGCTGAATGCGCTCAAAATTTTGCTCATGGAGTTGCTGCCGATGTTCATCGTGTCGGTCTTGTTTTGGGCTACAGCCCGAAGGCAAAAACCGGACGCGGTGGAGCGGGCGGAGCATTGGCGCACAGCCTTGTTTTTTGCCCTGCTCGGCTTTGCGGGCACGCTGCCACTGTTGGCCAGCACCCGCCAAACGGCCATGTACCTGACCGCCAGCCTGCCGATGTTTGCCCTCGCCGCTGGTTATTTTCACCTGCCGGTACTGCGGCGTGTATTTGATTTGCCGCAGGCAAAAAAAAGCGCGGCAGCCAAACGGGTACGGCAGTTCGCGGTGGCGGCCCTGGCGGCGCTCGCGTTTTTTTTGGTCACCATTGCGGGCAAGCCGGGCCGCGAGAAGGCGCTGCTGCGCGACGTGGAGGCGCTGCGCAAAATCATCCCCGAGGGCAGTTTGATCGGGGCCTGCGAGGCGCTGGCGGGCAATTTTTATGTGCATACCTACCTCCAGCGGTTTTTGCACGTGGAAATCAGCCGGGACATAGGTCCTTCTCGTTACTTTGCGACTAATCCGGCGTGCGAGCCAGTTTTGTACCGAGAATTGGAGCAGGCGGGGTTCAAGGAAACCATTTTTGAGGGCGAGACGTTGGCCATCCGCCAAAAACAACGAGAGGGCAAAAACGAATGATACAGATAGGAACCGTAATAAAATCCACCGGAAGCTGGTACAGCGTGCGCCTCGAAGCGGACGGTACCGTGCTGCAATGCCGCATCGTGGGCAAGTTTCGTCTCGACGATGTGGTGCTGACCAACCCCGTGGCCGTGGGCGACCGCGTGGAGGTACACCCCGAAGGTGCCGCCCAGGGCATGATCAAAAAAATACTGCCGCGCCGCAACCACGTCGTGCGGCAGTCGCCGCGCCGCAAGCACGACATGCACCTGTTGGCGGCCAATATTGATCAGGCCGTGCTGATCGTGACGGCTGCCTATCCGAACCTCAAGCCGGGGTTTATTGACCGGTTTTTGCTGATGACCGAGCCGCACGATATTCCCGCCATCATCGTGTTCAACAAGGGCGACCTGTACGAGGAGGCGGACGTGGCGGCGTTTTTTTCTATGAAAGCAGTTTATGAAAAAATTGGCTATCGCGTGCTGGCCACGTCCGTGCCGGAGCGCAAGGGCCTTGACGCGCTCGTGGAGGTTTTGAAAGACAAAACAACATTGCTTAGCGGGCAGTCGGGCGTGGGCAAGAGCAGCCTGATCAACGCCATCCAGCCGGGACTGGGCCTGCGCACGGGCGAAATCAGCGACCACTCCGGCAAGGGCCAGCACACAACCACTTTTGCCGAGATGTTCGAGCTCGATTTCGGGGGAAGGATTATTGACACGCCGGGCATCAAAACGCTGGCGTTCAACAACAAAGACCCGCAAAACGTGGCACACGCCTTCCGCGAATTTTTCGTGCTGTCGGACGGATGCCGGTTTGGCGCATCGTGCCTGCACCGCAACGAACCGGGCTGCGTGGTGCGCAAAGCCGTGGCAGAGGGCACCGTGAGCGAGCTGCGGTACACCAATTACCTCGGCATCATAGAGGAGGTGGAAGATCAGAACTATTGGGAGCGCTGGAAAGAAATGTGACGAGAAGCGGTACTTTTGCCACGCTTTTGGGGCAGGCCCGAACAAACGCCCCGGTATCGTCACATGAAAAAACACAACTTTTCCGCTGGCCCGGCCGTGTTGCCGGCCCCCGTCATCAAAGAAGCCGCCAAAGGCGCGGCCAACTACCTCGGCAGCGGCCTCAGCCTGCTCGAAATGAGCCACCGAGGCCCCGAATTCACCGCCATCATGGAAGAAGCCAACGCCTTGATGCACGAGCTGTTGAGCATCCCGGCCAATAGCGGTTATCACGTCCTTTGGCTTACTGGCGGTGCCAGCACTCAGTTTTTCATGGTTCCCATGAACCTGCTCGACGACGGCGAAACCGCCGCGTACGCAGACACCGGTACTTGGGCCAACAAGGCCATAAAAGAAGCCAAAGCGTTTGGCAATACAACCGTACTGGCTTCGTCCAAGGAGCAGAACTACACATTTATTCCCAAGGGATACAAAATACCGAAAGATGCCAAATACCTGCACCTGACCAGCAACAACACGATTTTCGGCACCCAGTACCAGCGTTTTCCCAAGTCGCCCGTGCCCGTAGTGTGCGACATGTCGTCCGATTTTCTGAGCCGCCCGGTGGACGTGGCCAACTTCGGCCTGATTTACGCCGGGGCGCAAAAAAACCTCGGACCGGCGGGTGTCACGGTGGTCATCGTGCGCGAGGATATGCTCGGCAAGGTGAGCCGTTACCTTCCTACGATGCTTGACTACCGCACGTTCATTTCGGAAAATTCCCTGTATAACACACCGCCGGTGTTCCCTATCTACGTGTCTATGCTGACCATGCGCTGGATCAAAAAAACCGGTGGACTGAAAGCCATGCACCGCCGCAACAAGGCCAAGGCGGCCCTGCTGTACAACGAAATTGATGCTAACCCGCTGTTCGCTGGCACCTGCGCCAGAGAAGACCGCTCACTGATGAACATCTGCTTTGTCATGGCCAAAGGGCACGAAGGGTTGGAAAAAGAATTTTTGAAAGAAACCGAAGCCAACGGTATGGTCGGCCTCAAGGGGCACCGCTCGGTGGGCGGGTTCCGGGCCTCCACGTACAATGCCCTGCCCAAGGCCAGCGTGCAGGCGCTGGTGGATTTGATGCGGGATTTTGCAAGGAGAAGCGGGTGAGAGCGGGTGAGAGCGGGTGAGCGGGTGAGCGGGTGAGAGGGCGAGCGGGTGAGAGGGTGAGCGGGTGAGAGGGTGAGCGGGTGAGAGGGCGAGCGGGTGAGCGGGTGAGAGGGTGAGCGGGTGAGCGGGTGAGCGGGGTGAGCGGGTGAGCGGGCGAGCGGGTGAAAGAGGCACTTCATGGGATTGTGTCAAAAGCCCAATCGTTTCTTTTGCTGAAAAATGTTGTTTTGGTTTCTCCGATGTAAACATTCCAGGTTTTAAAAACCTGGAATGTTTGTGGGCCAAATTAGTGTAACCTAAAACAGATGACACCTCATTGGGAATTAGCACATTAGCACATTGTCCAATTAGCACATTGCACTGACTTTTGCCCAACCATGCATCAAGTTGACCTGCTTCGTATCAATTTCAATCCCGATCAGTTGGCCGTGCTGAACGTGGCTATGGCTTTTTTGATGTTCAGCGTTGCCTTGGACGTTCGCCCGGCGGACTTCCGCCAGGTGGCCCGGTTTCCCAAGTCCATCGCTGTGGGTATGGTGGCGCAGTACCTGCTTTTCCCGTTGCTGACGTTGGGCATCATCGCGTTGTTCCGCCCCCCCACGAGCATGGCCTTGGGTATGGTGTTGGTGAGCATGTGCCCGTCGGGCAACATGACCAATTTTTTGGTGCATTTTTCTGGTGCGAACACGGCGTTGTCGGTCACTTTCAACGCCATCATCATCCTGCTGGCTACCGTGGTGACGCCTGCGGGGTTTCTGTTCTGGTCGCAATTTGTGCCGGAATCAGAAGCCCTGCGCACGTCCTTTGACCTTGGCCTCGGCGATATGGCGCTCATCATTCTCCAGCTGATATTGGCCCCACTGCTGATCGGGATGCTGCTCAACAACCGCTTTCCGGCTTTCACGGCCCGTATCCGTCCTTGGGTGCGGCGCGTGGCCTTGGTGCTGTTCTTTTCCATCCTTGTGCTCGCTTTGCTCGGCAACGGCGACAACCTGACCAAATACCTTGGAAGTGTGTTTGCCATCGTGTTGGTACACAACGCGCTCGGCCTCAGCACGGGTTACTGGATCGGGCGTTTGGCCCGACTCCCGGAGGGCGACAGCCGCACCCTGGCGTTCGAGACCGGCGTACACAACACGGCGCTTGGGCTGCTGCTCATCTTTCGTTTTTTCAACGCCCTCGGCGGCATGGCCCTCGTGGCCGCGTGGTGGGGTATCTGGGATTTGGTGACCGGTATCAGCCTCGCCGCGTGGTGGAAACGAAATCCGGCAACTCAACCGGCAAAAGTGTCGCCTCCGTCCGAATAAATATACCTAGCACCTCGCAGCGCGAAGTATCCAAAATCCGCCTTCGCCAAGGCTTCGGCGGGTAAACCAGCCTCCTTGCGGGGCGACAAAAAATCAGGTCTCCCTTCACCCCCCCTAACCAGAAACCTCCTAACCTATCATAATGCAACTGTACGATCAAATTCAAGAAGCCGTGGCCGCCATTCGTGCCCGCACCGACTTCCGCCCCCGAACGGGGATCATCCTCGGAACGGGCCTCGGCAATCTGGCCGATGAAGTGGAAAAAACAGCAGAAATCGCTTATGCCGACCTTCCGCACTTTGCCCAGAGCACTGTGCAAAGCCACCAAGGGAAATTAGTTTTTGGCCGCCTTGAGGGGCATCCGGTGGTGGTCATGGCCGGGCGGCTGCACTACTATGAGGGCTGGAGCATGCAGCAGGTGACGTTCCCGGTGCGGGTACTGAAAGCGCTCGGCATCGAGCGGCTCATTATCACGAACGCCTCGGGCGGCATCAATCCGCACCTGCGCGGCGGCGACATCGTGGTGGTACGTGACCACATCAACCTGTTGCCCGAAAATCCGTTGCGCGGCCTCAACGACGAGCGCCTCGGCCCGCGCTTCCCCGATATGTCCAAACCCTACGATGCGGCACTGCGGGAAAAGGCGCTGGCTATCGCCCAAAAGCACGGTATCCGGGCATTTGAGGGCGTTTACTCCGCTCTGCAAGGCCCTAACCTCGAAACCCCTGCCGAATACACTATGTTACGCAATCTGGGCAGCGACTGTACCGGTATGTCATCTGTGCCCGAGGTGCTCGTGGCCCGACACCAAGACCTGCCCGTACTCCTGTTGTCCATGGTAACCAATGTATCCTTTCCTCCCAGCGCCATCAAAGAAACCTCGCTTGAAGACGTGATCGCTGTGGCCCGCGCCGCAGAGCCAAATCTAAGCCGAATCATACGCGATGTAGGTTTCTGGTTGGGTGGGTAGAGGGTTTGGGGGGGG
>JBEBHD010000231.1:0-8596 GCA_040080915.1 Saprospiraceae bacterium | reverse complement strand
CTACGAGAGCCTTCGTAGAGCGGACGGTTCCCTTCGGGATGACAAAAACATTCCTACTCAAAATCAACCAACAACGCGCGATGTGCCCCCCTCCCCTTTGGGGGAGGGGCTGGGGGTGGGGTTGAACCGGCGGAGCGCGATACCAAACACCTGTACGAATACAAACAAAAAAAATCATTCACATCAAATCAACAGCATCATGAAAAGTAACTACACGGCATTCAAATCCCTGCTGGTCGCCTGCCTGCTTGCCGGCTCCGGCACCTCCCTCTCCGCCCTCGACTACTACTGGGTAAACGGCTCCGGCGTTTGGAGCGCCTTCAGCACCCACTGGGCCAAAATCCCCAACCCGACCCTGCCGGCGCACTACCACGCCAACGTACCCACCGCGGACGACGACGTGTACTTCGGCGACACCAACGCCGGCGCGGCGTACACGGTGAACGTGGACGCAGGCAGTACGGTGCCGAAATGTAGGAACATGGACTGGACGGGCGTGCCGGCGGGCACGGTGTGGGGCGGCGGCGGTGGCCGAATGGACATCTACGGCTCGCTCGCGATGGATGCGAACATGAGCATGACGTTCAACAACGAGATTCATTTTATCTCGAATGATGCCGCCATGAAGCAGATTTGGAGCAAGACGGTGCATTTTTCCTGCCCAGTTTATTTTGAAGGAACGGGAGGAGGATGGCATCTCTTGGATGAATTTTATTCCTCAGACAACGTATACCAAACAGGTGGTTTAATGGAAACATTGAGCCAAAAAGTAACTGTTTATGGCTTTCTGGGAAACTGGCCTATGGGAATTGGGCAACTTCATTTAGGAAGTTCGGAATTTATCCTTTTGGCCGGTCATGGTATATTCAATTATCTGCCTGCACAATTTGATGCCGGAGCCTCCCACATCAAAAGTTACGGAAACGGCATATTTGTTCAAGGATTAGATTCGGGTGTCCCCCTGTCCACCTTTTACGATGTAAGTTTTTTCGGCGATAGCCCGGGCTTTGCGTATGGAAACATTAGTGGCAGCCTTGTATTTCACCAAAATGGAATATTGCATTCTACAAGGCCGATAGTCCCTGAACTGAACAATGTCGTGTTTTTAGAGAATGGGCTGATTTACAATGCCAATAACTATCACAATCTTACCTTGACTGCTGGTAAAACCTACACCATTCAAGATTTCAATAGCGCCACCGGCACCGACCAAACCATCCTCCCTGGCGGCACCCTCACGGCTATGGGCGTAGGCTCCTGCGCAGAATTCATCACCATCCAGTCCTGGCAATACGGCACCTCGGTGAAGTTCGTCAACAACTCCGGCACCGACATCATGACCGACTGCCTGATCCTGCAGGACGTACACGCCGGCGGCACGAACACCCTGACCGTGGACGACGGCGTGGACCTCGGCAACAACACGGGCTGGATTTTTGTCAACCCCAATCCCGGCATTGACCTGTACTGGGTGGGCGGCGCCGGCGACTGGAACGACCCCTGCCACTGGACGACCAACCCGGTCGGTGTCACCGGCGATTGTACCTGCATCCCCACCGGCGGCACAAACGTATTTTTCACCGCCAATTCCGGCTTTTCGCCGGGCGACGTGGTAAATCTTGATGCCGATGCGTATTGCAAAAACATGGATTGGACGGGGGTGACAGGCGAGCCGAAATTGCAATTCAACTACAATGTCACGCTCCATATTTATGGTTCGATGACACTTGCTCCAACCACGGCGATGTCCATCGAATACGATTACGATACCGGTTTTAGAAGTAAAATTAGATTTCGAGGTTCAGGGTCGTCACACACCGTCACCACAGTTGGGCAGGCATTGGACCACTATACCATTTTTGAAGGGTCCGGGCTATACAAATTTGGAGACGCCTTCAATTCAAAAGGCTCCATTATTCATTTGAATGGTCAATTGATGACCATGGGTTTTCCAGTCAACATTATTTGGTGGGAGGCGAATTACCTCGAAAATGGTCACTTGCCTAATCCAAATACCGAAGCCTGGTTGGGTGACCCAATCGGCGGCACGAGTTCCACCATTACGTTTTCAAATACTGCTTATCCGGACTCCCCGGTTCAGTTTAACAATGAATACGAAGCCGGGAAATTCCATGCGATGAATTCCCACCTCGTCATGCAGGCCGGCCCGGGAAACAGGATTGAGACCAAACACATCGTCGGCATACACGACTATTGGAAAATCACGATGGCTGCCGGGACGCTCGTAAAGGGCAATGTGCTCGACAAACTCACCTTCACCAGCCTCGGCAACATTGACAGTTACGGCGATTTCAACGAGGTGGAATTCTTCGAAAACGGCCGCATGCGCGGCAGCCACACATACAACACACTCACCATCCGCGGCTCGTATTTTTACCACATCCTGGACGGCGGTGGCGGAAATACCCAGACCATCAACTCCGGCGGCACGCTCCACGTGCTAAACGCCGACTGCGCGCACCTGGCCTACCTGTACACCGATGGCCCCACCACGACAGCCAAAATCGCCAAAATCGGCGGCGCACTCAACATCCAGCACGTCATCCTCGACAACGTGCTGCCCGACCTGACCACCGGAGCCACCTACTCAGCTGCCAATAGTTTTGGCATACAGCCACAAGTCACCGCCGACTGGAACATGACCAACCCCGCGCCGCGCAACCTCTTTTGGGTGGGCGGCAGCGGCACGTGGCACGACAGCAACCACTGGTCGCTCACATCCGGCGGCGCAGGCGGCGAGTGCCCGCCCACCCCGGAAGACAACGTGCGCTTCAACGCCGCTTCCGGTCTCGGTGCCGGCAGCGTGGTGGACGTGACGCAGCGCTGGGCCTTCTGCAAAGACATGGACTGGACGGGCGTGACCGGCGGGGCGAAGTTTTACACCGTGGACCCACCGTTTACTCCCAACCAGATCGCCGTATTCGGGAGTTTGACGTTTTCGAGCGGCATGGAACTGGATTTTGCTGGCGGCTTTTGGATGCGTGCAAAAGGGCCGGCGACGATTACGAGCAATGGGATTCATTTCAAAAGAGACTTGCATTTTTGGGAACCGTCGGGTGATTGGTCATTGGCTGATGCCTTATGGGTCGAAGGATTCTTTAATCATTTTTTTGGAAAATTTCGAACCAACGATTTCCCAGTCACCATTGAGGCATGGTGGGATGCCCGGAATAATCCGGCTGTTGGTAACACAGCGGTGTTTCTGGGCAACTCTACCGTCACATTAACAGGCACCAATAACAACCCCTGGGCCATACTCACGTATGATCCTGGGACATTTCACAGTGGCACGTCAACATTAATTTTTGAGACCAACATTTCTGGTTACTACGGTCGCCTGTCTGCCGGTGAAGCGGAATTTCACAACGTGATTTTTAAAGATTTCGGCGTACTGCAAGGTTCAAAAATCAACAATAACCTGATTTTTGAAGCGTACGGCTACATTGAAACGGGCACAAATAATACTCCAATTCATAACGTGGAATTTCATGGGGATGCGGGAATCAACGACTCCCGCTCCTACCACAGCATGAAATTCGCCCCCGGCAAACGCTACACCTTCACCGCCGGCACCACCCAAACTCTCGTCCCCCACAACGGCATCGAAGGCCAATTCATCGCCCAGGGCCTCCCCGGCCAATACATCGAGATGAAATCCTCCGACCCCAACACGCCCGCCATCATCCACAAGGACGACTACGACGGCACCAGCACCTGCACCAAGTACCTCTTCCTCACGGGCATGACCCACACCGGCACCGAGGACATCTACGTGCCCACGCCCGGCGGCGACGTGTTCAACAATACCGGCTGGTTGTTCTTCCCCTGCAACCCCTGCCCGGCCACGATTCCCGTGCTCGATGTGGCGGCAAGCATCACCACCGGCTGCCCGCCCGGCCAGGCCAAACTCGTGCTCGCCGGCCTCAAAGCCGACGAATGGGCCAACTGGTACACTGACCCCGCCGCCACCACCGACCTCGTGTATTCCGGCGGCACACCCGGCCCGGCCGGCAATATGTTCATGCCCACCATCAGCGGGCCCGTCACCTACTATGCCCGGGTGTACAGCGACGGCGGTTTATGCGAAAGCACGGTGGTTTTGTCTGTGGACATCACGATCACTAACCCACCGGCGGCGTTCAACATGACCGGCGGCGGCACGGTCTGCGCCGGCTCGAACGGCACCCCCGTGGGGCTGGACGGCTCGGTCGCGGGCGTCACCTACCAACTCCAACTCGACGGCTCGGACACGGGCAGCCCGCTCGCTGGCACCGGTGCAGCGCTGGATTTCGGCCTGCAAACCGCGACGGGAACCTACACCGTGGTGGCTACCACCGACGGCACGGCCTGCTCGGCGGTGATGACCGGCTCGGCGGTGGTGATGGGCGACCCGAACCAGGCGCCCGCCGTGGTAGTGTCCAGCAACGCCCCACTGTGTACGCCTGCCGACCTGTATTTGTTCGAGTCCGGCGGCGCGGCTGTGACCTGGAACTGGACAGGGCCAGGCGGTTTTGTGTCATCCGACCAAAACCCGGTGCTGGCCAACGCCACACCCGCCAACTCGGGCACATACACCGTGGTGGTATCCGATGGCTTGGGCTGCACGAATATCGGCTCGGTGGGGGTGGCGGTGCATATCCCGTATTTCCCGAACTGCCCGACCGACACGTCTATGTGCATCAACTACGGCCTGTTCGATCTGGAAGGCGGCGGCTGGCCTGCCGGCGGCACGTTCAGCGGCCCGGGTGTGTCGCAAAACCAGTTCGATCCCGCGGTGGCAGGAGCGGGCGTACACGTGCTGAGTTATTCGGTGAACGACCCGAACAACTGCCCGTTGTCCTGCACCTTCAACTACACGGTGTTCGCGCTGCCTGTGGTGGACTGCCCCAATGACACAGTCGTGTGCCTCAACGGGGCCGCGCCCTTCGCGCTCACGGGCGCCACGCCCGCAGGCGGCACATACGCTGGCACGGGCGTGACGGCAGGCGAGTTTGACCCCGCTGCGGCGGGCATCGGCCAGCACGTCATCACCTATACCGCCTACGCGAGCGGCTGCGCGGGCACCTGCTCCTACGTCATCTCGGTGGTGGGCGACCAGACGCCGACCCTGACCGTGCAGCCGCCCGTGGCCACGCTGTACGTGAACTGCGACCAAGGGCCTCCCGCGCCGGACGCTGCGGCGTTCGACTACCTCGGCAACCCGCTGTCCTACAGCCTGTCGGAAGTGAATTCGCCCGGTGGCTGCCCGCAGGAAATGGTGCTCGTGCGCACGTACTCGGTGGAAGACCCGAACGCGAGCTGCAACAATTCCATGCAGTTTATTCAGACGCTCTATGTGCAGGACAACCAGGCTCCCGTGCTGTTTGGCCTGGCCGACATCACGGTGTCGTCCGCCGAGCCGCTGCCGCTGCCGACCGTTTCGGCTCAGGACAACTGCGATCCCGCGCCGAGCCTGAGTTTTTCCGATAACATCGTCCCGGGCGCGTGTCCGGTGTCGCACATCATCGAACGCACCTGGACGACCACGGACGAATGTGGCAATGCCTTCACCGGATTAGAGCGGATCACCGTCGTGGCGCAAGCCGCCATCTCCGGCGACCTGAGCATCTGCGCGGGCCAGAGCACGATGCTGACCGCCACGGGCGGCGTGTCGTACGCCTGGTCATCGGGCGGCGGAAACACGCCCTCGATCACCGTGTCGCCCGCCGGCACAACGACCTACACCGTGACCGCCACGGACGCGGGCGGCTGCACGGCCACGGCTTCGGCCACGGTAGCGCTGACGGCAGGGATCGCCTTTTCCGTCACGCCCACATCGCCATCCTGCAACGGCGCTACCGACGGCAGCCTCGCGGTAAGCGGGGTGTCGGGCGGGCAGTCGCCCTACCAGTACGCACTGAACAACAACCCGTTGCAAAACAGCCCGCTTTTCTCCGGCCTCGGCGTGGGCACCTACACAATCACGGTGCAGGACGCGAACGGCTGCACCGCGCAGCAGCAGGCCGCCCTGCCGCAAGGCCCCGATCAGCCGCTGGCGATCCAGTGCCCGAACGGCGTACCCGCGCTGACCGCCGATGCCCGATGCAGGGCTACGCTGGGCGATTACACCGCCCTGGCCACGCTTTCCGGCGGCTGCGGCATCCCGCTGAACCCGATGGTGCAGACACCCGCGCCGGGCACGTTGGTCAACCCCGGCACCGTGGCGATCACCCTGACGGTGAGCAATACCGCCGGGCAGAGTGCGAGGTGCGTGTTCAATGTGGCGATTAGCGGGGGCTGCGGAGGCAACTAATTGAACATTGAAAATTGGTCATTGAACATTGTACATTTAAAAAATTTTAAAATTGAAAAATTTAGAAATTAAAAAATGTTCAATGTACAATGACCAATGTACAATGTACAAGTAAAATAGCGGCATGAAAATCTACCAACTCAAAATCACGCTGAAGAACATATCTCCGACGATCTGGCGCCGTGTCGAGGTGCAGTCCGATATTAATCTGGACGACCTGAGCCGCGTCATCCTGAACGTCATGGGCTGGTACGGCGGCCACCTGATGATCTTCGAGATCGGGAGGCGAGAGTTTTATTTCGACAAGGAAAGCGCGCACCAATTCGACGGCATCCTGATGAGCAAGGCCCGGCTCAACAAGTACCTGACCGCCCCGAAAGACAAAGCCAAGTTCACCTACGACTTCGGTGACGACTGGCAGCACAATGTCGTGCTGGAAAAAATACTCGACCCCGAACCCGGTGCCACCTACCCGCGCTGCACCGCTGGCAAACGCAAATGCCCGCCCGAAGACTGCGGCGGGCCGTGGGCATACGCCGGTATTTTGGAGGCACTCAAAGACCCCGATAAAACCAAAAACAAGGAATTGTTGGAGTGGGTGGGGGACGATTACGACCCGGAGGCGTTTAGCGTGGAATGGGCGAACGGGCGGATGGAGAGAACGATAATTAATGACTTGTTGTAAAAGTACACACGATGAGAAACCAGATAAAACCACATCACAAATGAGCACCTACACAACATACTTCATCCGCAGTTTGCAAAAATACTGCAACGGATTTCCTGCAAATAGCAATCTGCCCGACCACTTTGGCAGCCAATCTGTTGGCACCGAATGGGACAATGCCCTGCGTATCAATTACGGCTCGGGCGCTGTGGAGGAAGTCCCCGTGCCCTTGCACTCCGTCTTCGAATTTTTGAAAACGGGTGAAGCCAATGCATCCCCTTTCGGGTTTTATCCGCTCTCGCTCGAAGAGAAGCATATTTTTCCTGCTGGCGAAAAGGGGAAGTTCGATGATCTGGTGACAGGTTTTAAATCCGAATGGCCAAAATTGCTGAAATTGAAACCAGAAGCATTTGGCGATACCCTGCTTTACCTGTCCAAAAAATACTTCTCCAATACCGGGTTTTCTCCTCGTTTCCCGCATATCAGTTTGCACGAGCATCTGAAAACCACGGCTGCTCTGGCGGATTGCCTAGGGCGCTCGGAGAACCGCCAAATCTTGCTCGTCGGCGCAGGATTGGACAACATTCAAGGTTTTTGCTACGATATCGTGAGCAGCAAGGCGGCCAAAAGTTTGAAGGGGCGGTCGTTTTTTTTGCAGATGTTGTTGGATACGATGCTACAAGAAATCATTGCACATCCTGTGATTAATGCCTCGCTCGGTCATGTAATTTATGCTCGCGGCGGGAAGATGTATTTGCTGCTACCTGGCAGGTCGGATAGCAAGGATTCACTCCAAAAAATTAGTGTAAGCATCAGTGAAAATTTCTGGCAACATTTCAAAGCCTCGCTGCATGGGTTTTTGGAATTTGAAGAAATTGACCCTGCCGAAAGTAACCCGGCAAAAGAAGCATGGCAGCGACTGGATACTAAAATCAAGTATGCCAAAAATCGTAGATGGTCTCATCTGTTTACTTTTGAAAGATTTGATCTACTGTTTAGCCCAATAGCTGAAGGAGGAACTAACCTTGATGCCAGCCAAGCAGAATCTGGACAAGTAGGGAAAAAGATGTGTCGAGTCACCGGAGAGATCATCGATAACCCCGGCCTTGACAATATTTTAGAAGAAGACGGTGACACCGGGCAAAAAATCTATGTTTCTGACTTTGTAAAATTTCAGGCCACACTTGCCGAAGGTATCCGCGATGCCGAACAGTATTACTGGCTAGAGTCAAATACAGAACAAAGTGTCCAAAAGTCGTTTTTCACCGGTTCCGTGAAGTTTGTTAGCCTACCCGACGACCGTTTTTCCGGGCGATCTTGGAACCACGCACGTAACGATTTTAAGAGGAATATAAGGTGGAGTATTAACCCGTCTGATAATTTTCTGCCTGACCAGCCTGAAGAAATTAGCTATGGATTTGTTTTTTACGGAGGCAATGACCAAGCGACGGTTTTTGAAAAGAACAAAACCCCGCCTGAACGAATCAAGTTTTTCCACGAACTGGCAGGATTGGAATAGGAAACCGACAAAGGCAAGGGTTTTCACCGGCTCGGCGTTTGTCGAATGGATGCCGATAAGATGGGGGAAATGGCAACAAAAGCAGCTGATTCATTTG
>JBEBHD010000230.1:0-8614 GCA_040080915.1 Saprospiraceae bacterium | reverse complement strand
CTGTTGTCATGTGCTCCAAAATTTGTGCAAAAGTACGGAAACAAGCCGGGGTTTACCGCACGGTGGCGGTTTCGCCGTCGTAGTGGTTTTGGGAAATGACAGAATGGCGGTCAATGTCGCGGGGGCCTTCGACGGTCCAGTCGGCGGTGCTTTTTTTGTCGAAACGGCAGGTGTTGCAGATGAATTCGTGTACCTCGCCGTACTGGTCTTTGCGGGCGGTGACGCGGTAAATTTCACCGCCGTACATCCACACCACGGCTTTGCCGGTGCATTTGTCGCAGTTGCGGTGGGCATCCATCGGGTTGAGGAACCACACGCGGCTTTTGAATCGGAAGGTACGGTCGGTGAGGGCACCCACGGGGCACACGTCAATGACGTTGCCGGAAAACTCGTTGTCAATCGCTTTTTCGATGTAGGTGCTGATCTCGGCATGGTCGCCGCGGTTGACCACGCCGTGTACCCGGTTGTCGGTCAGTTGATCGGCCACTTGCACGCAGCGGTAGCACAGGATGCAGCGGGTCATGTGCAGTTTGATGTGGTCGCCGATGTCAATCTTGTCGAACGTGCGGCGCTCGAACTCGTAGCGGGTATCGGCCAGGCCGTGCTCGAACGACAAATCCTGCAGGTGACACTCGCCGGCCTGGTCGCAGATGGGGCAATCGAGCGGGTGGTTGAGCAGCAGGAATTCCACCACGCCGCGGCGGGCGTTGAGCACCTCGTCGCTGCTGATATTGGCCACTTCCATGCCGTCCATGACTGTTTGCTGGCACGATGCCACGAGTTTGGGCATAGGCCGGGGGTCTTTTTCCGAGCCTTTGGTGACCTTCACGAGGCAGGTTCGGCACTTGCCGCCGGAGCCTTTCAATGTGGAGTAGTAGCACATGGCGGGTGGCACGATGTCGCCGCCGATCTGGCGCGCCGCGTTCAGGATGGTGGTGCCCTCGGGCACTTCGATTTCGAAACCGTCTATTTTTACGTTGGGCATTTTATTCTTCTAAGTTGTGGTCTTGTAAAATTTGCTTGACTACCCTTTCCATATCCGGCAGTTAGTTCTCGGCAATGTCAATTGATGTATTGAACTTCAGATAAAATTTGACGGCTGATGTATTTGCGGAGACTGTCGCGTGGAGCGATGTCAACTTTGCATTCAAACATTTCCTCCAGATAATCTTGCAGTTCCATTATTTCAAATAGCCCAACCGCCCGGTCAAAATCCACCAGCACGTCAATGTCGCTCGTCGTCTTCTGCTCGCCCCGTACCCACGAGCCGAATAGGCCGATTTCCGACACGCCGAAGCGTTCGTGCAGTTCGGGCTTGAGGGCGGTGAGGGTGGATTTGATGTTGGTGAGGGTCATGGTTGCCAAATTCGTTTGATCGGTTTGTCAATCAGGTAGTTATCAAATGCTTTGTCCACTCCAATAATGTCCATGTTTTCAGCAATGGCTTGAGCGATTATCATTCAGTCGAAAGGATCGCGGTGGTGAAATGGGAGTTTGTTGATAAGAGCAGTATGATCGAATGTGATGTGCAGAATTTCAAATCCGTTTTTGTTGGCGACATCCAGCAATGCTTCAAAGCCAGTATCTAAACGCAACTTCCCAAGCAAGTTTTTGATCGAAATTTCCCAAAAACTGGCCATACTGACTGCAATGTTGGCCGATGCATCCAAAATTACTGATTTGGCATGCACACTTAGTTCTGGGGAATCGTTTGAAAACCACAGGAATGTATGCGAGTCAAGCAGATATTTCATTGCATATATTCTTTAAAGTCTTCCAACGGTGCGTCGAAGTCCGGTGCCATCCAAATTTTGCCTTTGAGCATTCCGGCCTTGCGCTTAGGACGTGCAGGTTTCACTTCCATAGTTTTTTCTTGTTTCAGAAACTGCACAAAGTGCAGTACCTCCAACTTGAGCGCCTCAGGCAGGCTGTGCAATTCACGGAGAATGAGTTGTTCTGTCATAGCGTACGTTTTATTTTAACCATTACTTGATGTTGGCCTGCGCCAGCGCGGAATCGGAAATGGTGAGGGTCATTTTGTAAAATTGAATTGGTTCTCCAGAAAATCTTTTAGCGGTTTCAACGGGCTGTTATCGCCATCAAGTATCCAATGATTGGGGTTGGTGAAGTCCCGTTTGGGGTCTTTGGCCAATTCTTTTTCCGAATCGGTTTCACCCAGCAAAACTTCGAGGTAGCTGTATATCTTCGATTTTTTGGCAGGTATGGTGTACTTGTGTCCGGGACGAACTGGATTGTCATGTTGACCGACACAGTTTTCATACCCCTCCCAGCAGTCAAGAATGACACGGTTTTGAGGATGGATGATTTGTTCCAGCAGGTTTTCCAGTTCGCCGTTGCTTTGGTTGTCGGGCAGTAAAAAATACGGGAATTCGATTCCAAGTTCCTGTTTGATCAGGTCGAGCATTTGGCGTTGGGTGGCAATGTCGTCTGCATCGAGAATGACGATGTTTTGCACGCCCTGATCGTTGTTTTGACGAAATGCGGCACTTATGCGAGCAGTCTGAAACGTGTTTTTGCCGCCCAAATCCTGGATACGCAAATCCACTCTTCGATTCTCTTCCCGGCAGGAAAAATCTTTGGTATTGAAAGTCAGATCGAACCAGACTTTCATCACATCGGCCAAAAACTTCTGATCGGCCTTGCCTTCCACCCAGATATGCGCCGTTACCATCCCCGCTTGCCTCCTCGCGTCTCAAACCCGATCTCCAGGGCGTATTGTAATTGTTCAAAGTTATGCACATTGGCCACCACTTGCCCGTCCGGTTTTTCCAACAGCGAAAACTGCCGCACATTCGTCTGGTGCTGCACCATGTCGGGGTCTTCAAACACCTCCGTGAAGGCCTGCTGGCATTCGAGACTGTGGGTGGTTAGGAAGAGTTGGACGTCGTTTAACTCCGCCAGATTGACAATGCTTTTTAGCAAACTCTTCAATTTGCTAAAATGAATCCCGGTGTCAATTTCGTCAATTGCCAAACGGGCATTTTTGTTTTTCAAGATTTCGATCAAGATTTCAAATGTCCGTTGCGTGCCCTCACCAAAGGCGTTCAAAGGGGTAAACTCATCTTCGCCTTTTAAGCCGATGGCAAGTACGTCGGAGCCACCAATTTCGAGGCTTTGAATTTCTTCAATATGGGGGAGAATGAATCTCAGGTTGGCAATAAATTCATCCCGAAGTTTTCGGCTCTTGCCTATGTTTTTCTGAAAATCGCTAAAAATTTCTGCGGCTTTTTTGGGCCGAAACAGGACGATTGGCAGATAGCGGTTCTGATAGGCGTTGTTCAGATCGTCTTGGTGCAAATTAAATGACACTTCATTTACTGAGTTGACAACCTTGCACTGGTAGGGAGATGTTGAGTCGGGCAAATCTGTTTTTTCAAAACCTACAAACCTAAACTCAAACTCGCCTGGACGTTTAATATTGATAAATCCAACTTCGTGAATGTGTATGCCATCAGAATCATCCATCGGAATCTTGAAGCGAACGACTAAAGGCTTCGACTTTTCTCTCAAAAGGTAGTTTGCATAGTTTTCGGTCGGGTAATCCACATGGGTTACATTTCCCTCCAAGTCCAATTTTCTTTTCGCATTCAATTCAATGCCACGCAAGCCCAGTGTTTTGTGGTAATTGAACATCGTCTCTGATCCGTGCAAAGTGACCAGCAACGCCTCCAACACACTCGTCTTCCCCACATTGTTATCGCCCACGATCAGGTTGAACTGCCCGATGTCGGTCAGTTCCAGCACGTCGAAGCGTTTGAAGTTTTCGACTTTGAAATAGGTTAGATGTTCCTTGCTCATGGTTGCTGTTTTTTGCAAAATTAAACCATTGCCGGTTCCGGCTCCCGCACCAACCCATAATTCCCCCTCAAACACGCCTCCCGCTCCGTCACGTGCCACTCGAACTCCTCGCGGAAATGCCGGATGGCTGCGGCCACGGGCCAGGCGGCCGCATCGCCGAGCGGACAGATGGTGTTGCCTTCGATCTTTTTGGCCACGTCCACCAGCAGGTCCATGTCGCCCATTTTGCCCTGGCCGTTTTCGAGGCGCCAGAGCACTTTTTCCATCCAGCCGGTGCCCTCGCGGCAGGGCGAGCACTGGCCGCAGGATTCGTGGTGGTAAAAACGTGTGAAATTCCAGGTGTTGCGCACGATGCACTGGTCTTCGTCGTACACGATGAAACCGCCCGAGCCGAGCATGGAGCCGGTAGCAAACCCGCCGTCGGCCAGGCTTTCGTAGGTCATCAGGCGGTCTTCGCCTGCGGCGGTTTTGGTGACCAAAAAGTGCGGCAAGATGGGCACCGACGAGCCGCCGGGCACGCAAGCCTTGAGGCGTTTGCCGCGTTTGATGCCGCCGCACCACTCGTCGGAGTAGATGAATTCCTCCACCGGTAGGCCGAGGTCAATCTCGTACACGCCGGGTTTGTTGATGTTTCCACCGGCGGAGATGAGTTTGGTGCCGGTGCTTTTGCCGATGCCGATTTTAGCGTATTCCTCTCCGCCGTCATTGACGATGGGCACGGCGGCGGCGAGGGTTTCCACGTTGTTCACTACGGTCGGGCACTGCCACAGGCCTTTCACGGCGGGGAACGGCGGCTTGATGCGCGGGTTGCCGCGCAGGCCTTCGAGGCTTTCGATCAGGGCTGTCTCTTCTCCGCAGATGTACGCGCCTGCGCCCGGAGTGACGTACAGGTCGAGGTCGTAACCGGAGCCGAGGATGTTTTTACCCAACCAGCCAGCAGCGTAGGCTTCAGCGATGGCTTTTTCCAGAATGAAAACAACCCAGGAGTACTCACCGCGGATGTAGATGTATGACGTGTTGGCCCCCAGCGCATACGACGACACGATCATACCCTCGATGAGCAGGTGGGGGATTTTTTCCATCAAAAAACGGTCTTTGAACGTGCCCGGCTCCGACTCATCGGCGTTGCACAGCAGGTAGCGCGGAACGCCTTCGGGCTTGGCTAAAAACGACCACTTCATACCCGTGGGGAAGCCCGCGCCGCCGCGTCCGCGCAGGCCGGATTTTTTCACTTCCTCCAGCACCGCGTCGGGTGACATGGTCTTGAGTGCCTTTTCCACGGAGCGGTAGCCGCCGTGCTTGCGGTACACATCGTAGGTGTGAATGCCCGGTACGTGGGCATGTTCGAGTAACAACTTTCGTCCCATTTATTCTTGCTCTTTGTCAAATTCAGTTTGAAAATCCGTCCTCATCCGCTCCGGGGTCATCACTGCGCTTTGGAAATCAGGGGTGGGGAACACAGCAATTTTCATCTTTTCTTCTTCAAAATCGCTCAGCCATTCCATGAATTCCGCCAAGTCAAGGGCTTGTACTTTGAACTCTTCGAAACCACCTTTCTCACGAAATACTTCGGCAAATTCAGCATTGGGAAATACGGCAAAAACATCGCTATCGTCCTCGGCATCTTCCAGCAGGAGCCAGCCGTCTTCACCCTCCACGAGGCCCCACACTTCCTCGTGGGCCGCCGCTGTGCGGATAAAATATTTGTACCGGCTCTCCGGCTTTTTGGCCAGTATTTCCTCTACTTGTCGTTGTGTCAGCATTTTTTTTAGGTCTTTACTAATGCATTTTCCAAGAGCCTTTGTCCACCGTGCCGGCTTTGCAGGCCTCAATGAACTGGTCCATTTTCTCCTCGGTCAGGTGTTCGTGAAAGAACTCACCTACCTGCATCATGGGGGCATAGCCGCAGGCACCGAGGCATTCTACTTCTTTGATGGTAAACAGGCCGTCGGGCGTGGTTTGGCCGGTCTGGATACCGAGTTTTTGCTGGGTGTAGGCGATGAGGCTTTCGGCACCTTCGATGGCGCAAGGGCCGGTGTGGCAAAATTCGAGCACGTATTTACCCACCGGCTGCAGGTTGTACATGGAGTAGAATGTAGCCACCTCATATACTTCAATAGGTGTAATGCCGAGCACATCGGCCACATGATCCATAGCGGCAATGGTAAGCCAACCGTGGTTTTCCTCCTGAGCAATGTGCAGGGCGCGGATCAGGGCGCTTTTACCCCGGCCTTCGGGGAATCTTTTCATCAGCCCCTGCACTTCGGCGAGGGCTTCGGGCGAATAGCGGAACGGCGTGCCGTTGCTGGTATGTACGGTGGTCATCTGTTAGTAAAAAATGTCGGCTATTATTTCATAAAATGCTTTGCCATGAACGGGTTTTCCGGGTTTACCGTCAGCGTTTGCGAGCGCGGGTGGATGACCACGTCCAAATCTTCCATCGGGATGGCACCAAGCAGGGGATCGGCACCACCGGGACGCACCACGGCGTTGCAGATGGTTTGGCGGTTGGCGAAACGGATGCGTACGGGTCCGGCAATTTTGAAAATCATTTCGGTGCCGTCGGCCAGTTCGAAGGAGCGTTCCTCCTGTACGGTCAGGTCAAGTTGGTTTTTGATGTGTTCGTTGATGCATAGGTAGTCCGCCCCGCTGTCCACCACGAAATGCACGATCGTGTTGCGGACTTTAGATTGTTCCAGAAAGCCTTTCTTGGCCATAACCAAGTCATCTACGGAAGTAACTTCAATTTCAGCATAAACTCTTCCCATATCGTCAATCCAAGATTTAGAGGTTAAGTAGTGCGCGGCAACATCTTTAACTTGCAGCATGGCGTTCCAAATTTTGAGTTACGCATCCAGTTCTCCCGCGATCACGTTCATGCTCGACATGGTCAGAATGGCATCGGACAACATGGAGCCTATGATCATTTCGGGATAGGCTTGGTAGTAAATGAAACAAGGTCGGCGGAAATGCAGCCGGTAGGGCTGGCGGCCGCCGTCGCTGATGAGGTAAAACCCGAGCTCGCCGTTGCCGCCCTCCACCGAGTGGTACACTTCGCCTTTGGGTATCGGCACTTCGCCCATTACGATCTTGAAATGGTAGATCAGCGCCTCCATTTTGGTGTACACATCGTCTTTGTCGGGCAGGTAGTAATCGGGCACGTCGGCGTGGTAATTTCCTGTCGGGAGGTTGTCGTATGCCTGCTGGATGATGCGCACGCTTTGGCGAATTTCCTCCTGGCGCACCATGAACCGGTCGTAGGTGTCGCCTTGGGCACCGACGGGGATGATAAAATCAAAGTCGTCGTACGAGGAGTAGGGCAACGCGGTGCGCACGTCATAGTCTACCCCGCAGGCGCGCAGGTTGGGGCCGGTGAATCCGTAGGCCATGGCGCGTTCGGCTTCGATGGGGCCTGCACCGATGGTGCGGTCCATAAAAATCCGGTTGCGCTCCAGCAGGCTGTTGAACTCCTCGAACTTGGCCGGAAAGGTTTTGAGGAAATCGCGCAGTTTTTCGTGGAAGGCGGGCGTGAAATCACGCTCCATACCGCCGATGCGGCCCACGTTGGTGGTGAGGCGGGTGCCGCACACTTCCTCGTACATATCGTAGATGCGCTCGCGCTCCTGAAACATATAGGTGAAACCGGTGAGCGCCCCCGTGTCCACGCCGATGACGGTGTCGCAAACGAGGTGGTCGGCGATGCGGGCCAGTTCCATGATGATGACGCGCATGTACTGGGCGCGTTTGGGCACCTCAATCTTGGCGAGTTTTTCCACCGTCATGTGCCAGCCCATGTTGTTGATGGGCGACGAGCAGTAGTTTAACCGGTCGGTGATCGGCGTGATTTGGTTGTAGGGGCGGCGCTCGGCGAGTTTCTCGAAAGCCCGGTGGATATACCCTATGGTCGGTACGGCGCTGACGATTTTTTCCCCGTTCAGTTTCAGCACATTTTGGAAAATGCCGTGCGTTGCCGGGTGAGTAGGGCCGAGATTGAGGGTGGCGAGCTCGCCCTCTAAACTGTCGAGTTGGGAAAAGTAGGATTGGATTTGCATGGCAATCAGCCGTTTTTTTGTAGAATTTCCTCGATTTCTTGTTTCATATCGGGCAAACGATCCTGAATTATTTTCCAAACAATCTCATCATCAACAAAATCATAAGCGTGAATAATTCGATTTCTAAACCCTACAATTTCTCGAGCGTCGGACAATGATTGGGCATCCTCCTTGGTCAATTTATTGGTTGCTTCTCCGACAATTCCCAACATCCTCTCCACGGCCCTTTTCGCCAATTTGTTCTGATGGTAAGCTGTGATATCAGTTATGTCATCGGTATATTCTTCGATCTCCCGAATTGCGCTCAGGATGTCAAACAAATACTTCTTGGTTTGATCGTTCATAGACTAATCTTCGTGTTGATTCAACTTGTTTTTTAAAAAATGGGTTGCGTAACGGCTGTTCGGTCAGCATATCTACCTTCCTTCCCATTATTTCTTCCAGTTCGTCCCAGAATTCCCATTTCAACTGTCCGTTTTTGATTGGGTCTTTATTTGGCTCAAAAAACACCTGCACATCCACATCACTTTTTTCAGGGTCAAATGCATCGGTCAATATGGAGCCAAACACATACAGCCGCACCACAGGGTAGCGGCGGCACAACTCGAAAAGTTGTGCTTTGTGCTGTTCGAAAAATTTTTGGCCCGTAGTCATTTTATCAAGTTCGTTTCCTGATCAATTTTGGATCAATCAAACACCCGCCCCTCGTTCCCGTCCCGCCCAAAGAACCGGTCGTCCTTGTC
>JBEBHD010000031.1:0-30909 GCA_040080915.1 Saprospiraceae bacterium | reverse complement strand
CGTCGGCCGCGTCGGGGATCCTCATGACCCGCCTGCCAGTCCGCCTGCCAACCCGCCCGCCCAGGCACCGCCCGGCAGTTGAATGCTCAGCAACCAATCTTGGCATTGGTTTGCCAGTACGCGCAGCGCATCGTCCTGTAAAAAATCGGCGCAGTGCAGCAGGGTAGGGATGAGGTAGCCCGTGGTTTCGGGGTAAGCCCTGGCCCAGCCGAAAACAGGTGAATAACTGTGCGCCGAGCCGTTTCCGCCAGTGGCCTTGATGCTGCGCCGAAGCCAGCCCACTGCCGCTACTATGTGCGGGCATTGGAGCGAATGCGGCCTTTGTCCGCAACAATCTTTTTCTCGGCATGAGGAATCAGCAGCCCAACCTATCTTTGCCGCCCTCAAACGTGGTATTGATGAAAAATTCCTTCTTGTTACCGGCATTGCTGTGTCTGCCATTCATATTGTTTTCCCAAAAAACGGACAAAGGTACGGTTCGGGGCAACGTGTTTGACAAAGAGACGGCACAGCCGCTTGCCTTTGCCCGGGTGCTGGTTGAAGAAGCCAGCATGGGTACCTCCACCGATGTGAACGGCTTCTTTTCCCTTTCCGAAATCCCTGTGGGACAGTACCGGATCAAAGTGGCTTATCTCGGCTACGAAGACCAGTTTCTGGATGTGCAAATTGCCAAAGGCGAGATCGTTTACAAAACGGTTTACCTTCAGGAAAGCGGTACTAACCTCGGCGAGGTGGTTATCAGCGGCAAAAAAGACCAAGCCAAAACGCAGGTTCAGATTTCCAAACTGACCGTAACGCCCAAACAAATCCGCTCCCTGCCGTCCACTGGCGGCCAGTCCGATATCGCCCAGTATCTGACCGTACTGCCGGGCGTGGTGTTCACCGGCGACCAGGGCGGCCAGCTCTACATCCGGGGTGGCTCGCCCGTGCAAAACCGCATCCTGCTCGACGGCATGACCATCTACAACCCCTTCCACAGTATTGGCTTTTTCTCCGTGTTCGAGACCGAACTCATCCGAAATGTGGACGTGCTCACCGGCGGGTTCAACGCCGACTACGGCGGGCGCATCTCCGCCATTGTGGATGTAAAAACCCGCGAAGGCAACCGCAAACGGCTTTCCGGCCTGATCTCAGCAAGCCCTTTTCAGGCCAAGGCCATCATTGAGGGACCCATCGTACCACTCAAAGAAGAAGGTGGTGCGAGCGTGTCGTTCGTACTGGCGGGCAAACAGGCCCTCATTGACCAGACCGCGCCCAAACTGTACAAACACATCAACGACGGCAAGGGCATTCCGTTCAACTACCGCGACCTGTACGGCAAGTTGTCACTCATGTCTGGCAACGGCAGCAAACTCAACCTCTTCGGCTTCAGTTACGACGACGGGGTGCAACTCGACTTTTCCACCCCCGGCGGCGGCACGGGCACCACAACCCAAACCACCGATTTCACGTGGCAAAGCGGCGGCGGCGGCTTCGACTTCAACCTCGTGCCCTCCAACTCCAACACCATCGTGGGTGGCACATTGACCTTCTCCAACTACGACTCCCGTATCGAAGAGGCTGACCGCAACCCCCGCACCAGCGGCATCAGCGGTTTTTACGGAGGACTGAATTTCACCAACTTCGACCGGAACAATGAAGTAAAATACGGCTTCGAACTGACGGGCTTCAAAACAGATTTCTCTTTCATCAACTACCGTGGCCTGAAAATCGAGCAGATCGAAAACACAACCGAGATCAGTGTGTACGCCCGCTGGAAGCGTAAGTTTGGGCCGCTGGTCATTGAGCCAGGCTTCCGCTTGCAGTACTACCAGTCGTTGAGCGAAATCTCACCCGAACCGCGCCTTGGCCTCAAATACAACATCACCGATTTCCTTCGCTTCAAGGCCGCAGGCGGTATTTACACCCAAAATCTGCTGTCCACAGTCAATGAACGCGACGTGGTAAACCTGTTCGTCGGCTTCCTTTCCGGCCCCGAAGAAGCCGTGTACAAGCCAGGAACCACGAACGAGCGCGTGGATCATCGCCTGCAAAAATCCCTGCACGGCGTAGCTGGCTTCGAGGTGGATATCGCCGACAATTTCGAGATGAACATCGAAGGCTACTACAAAGACTTTTCCCAACTCTTCGCCCTGAACCGGAATAAAGATGAGGCCACCGACCCGAACTACGTGGTCGAGACCGGCAAGGCCTCTGGTATGGACGTGTCACTGAAATGGGAGGCCAAGCGGTTTTATGTTTGGGGTGCCTACTCGCTGGGTTTCGTTACCCGTTTCGATGGTCAGCAGGAATACCCGCCGGTGTTCGACCGTCGTCACAACCTCAACCTCGTGACCACCTATCAGGCTGGCCCGAAGAAGGAGTGGGAGTTTGGTGCCCGCTGGAACTTCGGTTCCGGCTTCCCGTTCACCCAGACCCAGGGCTTTTACTCCGTCTTCAATTTTACCGACGGCATCAACACCGATGTGCTCGGCGGCAACGCCGACCTCGGCATCGTGTACTCCGACGCACGCAACGGCGGCCGCCTGCCTTACTACCACCGCTTGGACGTGTCCGTGAAGCGCACCGTAGAGTTCACCAAGTATCTGAAAATGGAGGTCACCGCTTCCGCTACCAACGTGTATGACCGGGCCAATATCTTCTATTTCGATCGGGTGTACTACAAGCGCGTAAACCAACTTCCCATCATACCGAGCCTCAGCATGACGGTGCAATTTTGAGAACCGAGACCTGCCAGTTTTAAAAACCTGGCAGGGTCTATCCAACCGACGACCATGACCGAGTACAAACTCACCCAGTATTCCCACGGCGCGGGCTGCGGCTGCAAGATTGCCCCGGCCGTGCTGGACGATATTTTGAAACTCAACGGCACTGCTTCGGCAGCCTTTCCGCAGCTGCTCGTCGGAAACGAGGAGCGCGACGATGCTGCCGTGTTCGACCTTGGCGACGGCACGGCCATGGTCAGCACCACTGATTTTTTCATGCCCATCGTGGACGACCCGGAGGATTTCGGGCGCATCGCCGCCGTGAACGCCATCAGTGATGTGTACGCCATGGGCGGCACCCCGCTACTGGCCATTGCCATCCTCGGCTGGCCCATCAACAGCCTGCCGCCGGAAGTAGCCAACCGCGTGATCGAGGGCGGGCGCAAGGCTTGTGCCGAGGCTGGCATTCCGCTCGCCGGTGGCCACAGCATTGACAGCCCCGAACCTATTTTCGGCCTCGCCGTCAGCGGCCGCGTGCGGATCGAACATTTGAAAAAAAACGGCGGTGCCACACCGGGTGCCCAACTCTTCCTGACCAAACCCCTCGGGGTGGGTATCTTGACGACAGCTCAAAAAAAGGGCGTTTTGCAGCCTGAACACGCCCATATCGCGCCCGACAGTATGAAAACGCTGAACAAAGCCGGTGCCCGATTCGGGCAATTGCCCTACGTACAGGCCATGACCGACGTGACGGGTTTCGGGCTGCTGGGCCACCTGTCGGAAATGTGTGAAGCGAGCCATGCCAGCGCAGTCGTACAGTTCGATCAGGTGCCGACGATTGACCGCGCTGTGCTCGATTTTTATTTGGAAAAAAAATGCGTGCCCGGAGGCACCAACCGCAATTGGGACAGCTATGGCCACAAAGTTGCCGGAGCATCCGACCTCCAGCGCAGCATCCTCGCCGACCCGCAAACCAGCGGCGGCCTGCTCGTAGCCGTGGCTCCAGGCCATGAGGCAGATTTTCAAAAAGCCGCCGAGGAGGAGGGTTTAGACCTGCGGCCCTTGGGCTTTTTGATCGAGAAGCAGGCGGTGCTGGTAACGGTGGTGTAACTGGCAGGTTTTTACTCCAAATAATCCAAATCTACCGAAAACGACTCCTGCAACCGGTACGAGGCCCAAAACGCCAGCCCCAGGGTCACCGCTCCCACCATGGCCGCGGCCACCACGGGGCTGCCCATCTGCTCGGGCAGTTTTAAAAACTGGAACGACATGGCAATCGGGACAAACGCCACGCGAACGAAACTGGGCACGACACAAGCCGCTGTCGCCCGCAGGTTGGTGCCGAACTGCTCGGCAGCGTTGGTCATAAAAACCGCCCAAAAACCGCCCGAAAAACCGAGCAACGCGAGCAGCAGGTAGAACATGGCCGCCGAGTCGAATGGCAAAAACAAGTAAGTAGCAACCACCACCGCCTGCATGGTCAGAAAAAAACGAACCGCCTGCAACCGGCTTCGCAAGCGCTGGCTGAGAAGCCCGCTGCCGAGGTCGCCCAGCGACATGCCCACATGAAACCACACGACGGCAGAACCCGCGCTAATCGCCTGGCTCAAGCCCTTTTCCCTGCCGAATTCAGGAGCGAGCAGCATCAGGATGCCGACCGAAAACCACGTCGTCACGCCGAGCAGCGTACTGTACAGCAATCGTTTAAAACGTTTTTTATTGGTAAAAAACGACCAGAAATTGCCGCGAGGCACCGCAGTGGCATGCCGGTTTTTTAGAAAAATCGGGCTTTCGGATACACTCAGGCGAAGCGCCAGCAGCACCAATCCCAATCCGCCGCCAATGAAATAGGCGGTGCGCCAATCGTCCACGAACCAGCCCATGCACCCGGCGGCTATGGCACCCGACATGCCAAAGGCTGCCACGATGGTGGTGCCCAAACCGCGACGCTCCTTGGGCAGGCTCTCGGCCACGAGGGTGATGCCGGTGCCCAATTCGCCAGCCAAGCCGATACCCGCTACGAAGCGGCACAACGCATACATTTCCACCGAATCAACAAATCCGTTGAGGAGCGTGCCCACCGCATACAGCCCGATGGACAGGTACAACGCCCGCACCCGGCCCAAGCGGTCGCCGAGGATACCGGCACCTATTCCGCCCACAAACAGCCCGACCATTTGGCAGTTTTGCAAAAATAGGCTGGCATCGGTGAGCGCCTGGCCTGACAGCCCAAGGGCGGTCAGGCTTTTGACCCGAACAGTGCCGAACAACAGCAGATCGAACACATCCACGAAATAGCCGAGTGCCGAAACCACGACAGCCGCATTGAGCAAACGTTGGCCTTGCATAAGCGAATCAAGTGCGTAAAAAAACTTCGCCAAGAACGGTAACAACTCCTTGACGAAGATGATATTTGGCCAACAATTTTCGCCGCCAAGCATATACACCATTTGTTCACCAACCTACGTAAATCTACGTATGAAACACACCTCCCTTTTGTGGGCCTTGCTGATTGGTTTGTCCAGCGGCTTGTTCGCTCAAGCGCCGGGTTATCTCGGCAAGCGCTTCTTCGTGAAGCCGGAATTCTCCTCCATGTTCGCCCTTTCAAACCCAACTGCCGGCAACCGCGGCACCGACACTTATGGCGGTGCTGGCGACCGACTTGGGCTGAACACCCGTTTCGGGCTTCAGATCGGCTACGCCCTCACGCGGCGCAGCGCCCTGACGGTGGAGGCTTCCTACATGAACACCGGCATGATCGCCGATGCGTACACGCCTTCCGTTCAGTTCCCGGATGGCGCAGATTACCACTACCTGTTTTACAACCTCGGCGGGCCGGAAGTGGGCATTGCCTACCAAACCTACAACCCCTTGCGCGGTAGTATCGCGCCCATGGGTTTTTTCACGGCCTGGCGGCTGCGCATGGCTTTTCTTAGCGGAAAGGTCATTGAAGATCAGATCAGTTATTACAACGGGGATTCCTCTTTTGGGCCTAAACCTCTTGACACGGATGCGTCGTACAACCAGTTCACCGTAGGTGTTGAATTCGGCCAGAACATTATCGTGGCTGACCGCCTTGTGCTGAGTATCTCCGCTGAATTGAACATTCCGCCGTTCAATTTCAACTTTGAAGAAGAGGGCAGTAGCGGTTCGGACAACCAATCCTATTTCGATTACGCTGCAGCCGAACGAATGCGCTGGCATTCGCTGTTCATGTTCAAAATCGGCGCCGGGTACTTGTTTTAAAATCAAAAAAACTAACCTTCTACCATTTCCATCTTTATGAAATACAGCATTCAGTATATCGCACTCGTGGTGTGCATCCTGTTCCTTGTTTCGCACATATCTGTTGTCGGGCAAGATAGCCACCAGCCGCTCGTTTCCGCCGGCAAAATCCCGACCGAGTTTGTCACGGCCTCGAAGGAAAAATACAGCCGGGCCGTCAAGCAAACCTCAAAAACCAAATCCAACTCCCGAAAAGAAACCAAAGTCCGCAACCGGTTTGCCTTGGAAAGCAATTTTATTCTCGACGACCTGCTGCGGGGCGGGCGTGTGCTGTTCAACGACGAGGTGTCCGTGTACCTCGGCGAGGTGGCACAAGAACTGACCAGGTCCAAGCCCTTGGCCCTGAAAGACCCCCTGCGCGTGTACGCCCTGCGCAGCAGCGCCGTGAACGCCTTTGCCACCGACCGGGGCGAGGTGTTCGTGACGCTCGGTATGCTGGCGCAATTGGAAAACGAGGCACAACTGGCCTACATCTTGGCGCACGAACTGGCGCACGTAGAAAAAAAGCACGCACTGAATTTTTACCTGAAAGTGGACAAGATGGACAAGAAAAAAGGCCGGAGCGTGCTGGGCCGGTCGTCGTCCGATGAGAAACTGCTCGAAGCCTGTACTTTTTCCAAGGAGCAAGAAAACGAAGCGGACCGCATGGGTCTGGAGCGCATGCTGGGCACCCGCTACCGCACGGCCTCGCTGCCCACGGTCATTGATGTGCTGAAGTACAGCAGCCTGCCTTTCGACGATTATCCGTTTGACCGCTCCCTGCTCGAGTCCGAAAACTACCGCCTGCCGGATGCATACTGGCTGGATCAGGTGAAGCCCATCGAAGGCGAAGCCGATGACAAGGACGATGCCCACCAGTCGCACCCCAACCTGAAATCGCGACTCGAAGCCATGAAGGCCGTGCTGGCCAAGCATACCGACAGTGCCGACAAATCCGATCACCTGGTGTCGGCCGAGCGTTTTTTGCGTGTCCGCAACCTCGCCCGGAACGAAGTGCCACTGCTGTACCTGCACGCCGATCGGCACGCCGACGCGGTGTACGCGGCCAGCTTGTTGTTGCGCGACCGACCGACCGACCTCGGACTGAAAAAGTGTATTGCCAAGGCGCTGTACCTGCACGCCAAGTTCCGCAACGACGACGACTACACGTTCGACGGGGATTACAAGGAAATCGAAGGTCAGTCCCAGCAAGTACACCACCTGCTCGAAAAGATGCCCGCCAAAGAAGCAACCGTTCTCGCCCTGCATTTTGTGTGGCGGTTGCACAAAGGAAACCCTGATGATGCCGAGTTGAAGGCGCTGGCGGAGGACCTGTTTTTCGAACTGGCCCGTACCCACGAAAAATTGGATGATTTCAGCGACACCGCGCCCGCCGTCGCCGCTGCTACCGCTGCGCCTGATTCCGCGGCCAACAGTCCGACGCTTTCCAAGTACGACCGGATTCGGCAGCAAAAAACAGCCGAGACCGTACCGGGCGGCAGCCGCTACTGGTGCCATGCCTTTGCGGGGCAGATAAACGATGATGTTTTCCAAAAGTACTGGAAAGCCGCCGAAGAGCGCCGGAAAGACTGGGACAAAGCAGAAAAATATTACGAAACCCCCAAGGGCCTCAAGGAGCTCAAGCGCGAGCGCAAAAACGGTCTGAGACTCGGCATTCCAAAAATTGCGATTGTGAACCCGTTTTACCTGAAACTGGACGAACGCAAGGAAGACCAAGCCGTGCAGCATATCGAAACGGAAGACGGCGCTCAGCATTTCCGTGACCTGATCCGCGAAGTCAGCTCTATTTCTGGCCTCAAAACCACCCTTCTCGATGTAGGTTCGTTGAAAGAAACTGAGACCGAAAAATTCAACGACATCCGCTTTCTCAACGAATGGTTTGCGGAACAAGGCCGGCACTACGACCTCACGCTCACGCCCGGAACACAGCAGGAGCGAATCAATGCCATCGCTAAAAAGTACGACACTGATTATTTCCTCTGGACGGGGGTCATTTCCCTGCGGGAAAAAAACGGCAGCGAATGGGCGTATATCCCGCTAAGCCTCCTGCTTTTTGCGCCGACCCTGCCGCTGGCCACGTACATGGTGGTGAAACCCAAGTATGAAATGCTGCACTACGCCATGCTCTACGACGTGCGCACCGGTCGTCGCCAGGTGCTGAAGTTTGAAACATTCAACCACCGCGACACTGATGCAATGGTGAAGGCGCATTTGTACGACGCGTTTGTACAGATAAAACGGAAGTAAAAAAGGTAGGCAGGGGTAAGAGCGTGTTTAAATTTCAGTGCTGCGCAGCCCGGCGACTGAAATTTAAACACGCTCTAAGCGCCCCGAAAGTTGTTGCGGGGCGTAGGTGAAAACACCAAGCGCAGCTAAGGGAAGATCATTGCAATAGAATCACTCTCACAATGAACAGGAAAAAATTTCTCAAAATGTTGGCTGCCATGCCATTAACCGCAGCAACCATGAAACTTGGTGAATTGACAAAAATGACGGAACCTCTCGGTAACACCGAACGCATGCCCGTTCTGTTCCTTGGCCACGGCAGCCCGATGAACGCCATTGAGGAAAACGAGTTCGTCGCGGGCTTCCGCCAGGTGGGCCGCGAAATCCCCCAGCCGAAAGCCGTGTTGTGCATTTCGGCGCACTGGGAAACGAAAGGTACCTTCGTCACCGCCATGCAAAAGCCGCGCACGATCCACGACTTCGGCGGCTTCCCCAAGGCTCTTTTCGATGTGCAATATCCCGCTCCCGGCAGCCCCGAACTGGCAAAAGAAACCCGCGACCTTGTGAAAAAAACAACCATCGCGCTGGACGATAGCCAGTGGGGCCTTGATCACGGCGCATGGTCGGTCATCAAGCATCTCTACCCCAAGGCCGACGTGCCCGTCATCCAGATGAGCCTCGACTACAGCCAGCCGCCTCAGTATCACTACGAACTGGCCCGCGAACTGGCCGCCCTTCGGAAAAAAGGCGTGCTCATCGTCGGCAGTGGCAACATGGTACACAATCTCCGCATGGTGGCCTGGGACCGGCTGAACGACAAGGAATATGGCTTCGACTGGGCATTAGAAGCCAGCGAAAAGATGAAAACTCAAATCCGCTCCGGCGACCACGCCCCGTTAGTCAACTTCCGCGCACAAGGCCGTGCGTTCGATCTCGCCATCCCGACTCCAGAGCATTACCTGCCACTGCTGTACGTGTTGGCCTTACAGGAAAAAAGCGAAGAAGCGGCGCTGTTTAACGACCGTGCTATTGCCGGGGCCCTGACGATGACTTCCGTGCGGATCGGGTAGAAGGACGATTTTCAAATTCACAGCAGAGAGGCAGAGGATTTGAAAATACCCAGTAAGGCGCAAGCCCTTAATTGTTGAAGTGTGCTACCGACCTACTCCCCCCATTTCAGCGTCGCGATCATCTTGTTCACGTCCTGCCGCATGAATGCCAGCACGGGTGCGATGGAGTCGGGCCGGGACTGCGTGCGGAAATACAAGGCTCCACGCAAAAAGTGCTTCGTGGAATCCGTGGCAAAAAACTGGTAGGACGATGCCGTGGCCCCCTCGATAGAAAAAATGACACCGTGTACCCGTTCTGCAGTACGGTGTACCGGAATTTCCTCGATGTAATTCGCCTTGATGTTGTGCTTTTGGGCCATAGTGAAGGCATCTGCCACCAATTCGTCCAAGCGGGTGCGCCCTGTCACGGGGTAGTAGCTGCAGTGGATTTGTGCGTTCAGCGACGGCACTTCGATGTTGAACCAGCAGTCGCTTTCGGGTTTTTTTTCAAAAAAAGTTGTGTCGCGCTCAACGACGGCATACCGTGGCATCTCAAACGTAAAGCCGCAGTACGACTCGTCGAAGTTTCGGTAGGCTTTTTCCGGAAAGATCACCCGCGGATAAGCCCTCGGCTTGGGTACGGGCACAAAGTCCTCGCAGCCACCTGCGGCCAAAACCAGCAGTGCCCAAAGCCCTGTTTTTTGAAGTGCATTCATAACTCTGTTGTGTTTTTCAACGGCAAAGGTTTGACAAAAATGTCAGCTCACCAAGGTGTGTTCTACCGTCGGTTCCATTCCCGAAGCCGTTTTTCGTATCGTTTGTTGTTGATGGGCCAGGCAGCTTTGTCGAGCGAGGCCTCTAATTCTTCGTCCAAGCCGCTTAGCATTTTTGGGAAAAAATCGAGGCGGGTCAGTTTTTCCACTTCGTCAATGGTGCAGGAGTATTCCATCAACGGCTTGTCGCTCACATTATTGGGAAGCAAAAAGGCAATGGCGCGATGCTGATCGGGGGCCAGCAACACCTTAAAATAGGCATCGGGTACGGTTACCTTGCTAAAGCCGATCTGCTCTCTGCCCGGGCGGGACAAAACGGGGCCAGTGACGACGTACAGTTTTTCAAACTTTCTGGCCCAGTCGCGCACGGTTTCCTCCAACTCTCGCCACACACCGCCGTTGAACGCGCGTTCCTGCGGGCTGATGTTGCTCATAAAAAACGTTTCGTTCATGGCCAGCGAGTCGAAGGCCATGTCGGCGGCGGGCACGAGATGGCCTCGGTCGTAGCCGCTGCCGCTATAATCGCGCGGGGTGGCGCTCTCGGTACGCACGTCGGGATCGGGGAAAAAGGAGGTAGCGCGATCCACCCAGTTTTTGTCCAAGCGGTCGCGGGTTAGCTCGTAGGCAACCCACTCCGCTTGCTCGTGGTCTTCGGAATAGGACAAGGTGTAGTAGGTGTGCCGAACGATGGCACCAGTGCTGGACACGGGGAGAATGTCGTCCGAAACGGTAGGATTGGGGCGAGAGACGGCGGGATGATCGGTTGTAACGACCGGGTCAACATCTGGTTCGGGTTTTTTTCCGCCAAACTGGCTGAACGCCCAGTAAGCAATGCCCGCCAGAATGGCAAAAAGCCCGGTTTTGAAAAAAAAACCGTCGGAGTTGGAAGAGGAGTTGCGTCGAGCCATTTCAAAAAATTTTGTTGGGGCGAAAGTAAAACTTTTTGTTGAAGATCGGGATGTGCAAATATTTTCTCAAACTTGCCTTCGATTGGCCACAACCCCTCCCGGCGTGGCGCAAAAAAAGTGTCACAGAGGCTAACAGAGTTGGAGAGGACACGGAGGAAATTTTGATAGTTAAGCTATCAAAGCTCCGTACCTCCGCGCCTCTGTGGTGAAAAAATACGTAGTCATGCGCAAACACATCTTACCCTTTCTGTTCGCACTCTCGTCGTGTGCAGGCTGTAGCCAAACAACAGAAAAAACCGTGACGGGCTATTACCCCAGTTGGCGCTGGTATGAGCGCCACAAGCTCGTGCGCCCGACCACCATTGACTATAGCAAGTACAACATCCTGATTTACGCTTTTTTGGGCATTGAGGCCGATGGCTCCCTGAGCCTGACCGACCCTTGGGCCGACAAAAACCTGTTGCTCGGCCCCATCAACAGCGCCAAGGCACCGGCAGGTTACGGCCAGGCGAAAGATATGGGCAACCCGGCGTACCACCAGCGCGGCACTCGATTCAGCGACTACGCGCACAAACACCGGGTTCTTTTTTTAGTCTCGGTGGGTGGCTGGGCGCATTCCACGCATTTTCCGGCAGTGGCCGCCGACCCGGCCAAACGGGCGCGTTTTGCTGCCGAATGCGCCCAAGCAGTGGAGCGCTACAACCTCGACGGCATTGATATTGACTGGGAATTTCCCGGAACAGAAGAGCGCGGTGGCAGCTCTTCCGACCGCCAGAATTTCACCTTGCTCCTGCAGCAGGTGCGGCAATCGCTCAACGCGCTCAAAACCAAAACTCGCCGTGACCTGATGCTGACAGCTGCCTGCGGAGCCTCGCCAAAAAACCTGTCCAACATAGACTGGCCACAGGTACACCACCTCCTGGATGCCGTCAACCTGATGGCCTATTCGTTTTACGGGCATTGGGACCCGGTGTCCAACCACAACGCCCCGTTATTCCCGGCCATGAACGCCACCCAGCTCGGCTTCAGTTGCGTGGAGGCGGTGCAAAACCTGCTCGATCTGGGCGTGCCCAACCTGAAAATCAACCTTGGACTGGCCTTTTACGGCCGCACGCAACTGACCACCGGCACGTCGGGGCTGCACGTATCGGGTCTTGGGTTGCCCGACAGCATCATGTTTTCGCGCAACGCGGCCACACCGCAATACCACGAAATCGCCTCGAAAATACCGCTGGGCTACTACGACTACAAGTGGGACGAAGCAGCACTGGTGCCCTATCTCTCCGGCAAAGAAGGGATTCCTTCCTTCGTTTCGTTCGACGACGAAAACTCCATCGCGCTCAAGGCACATTTTGCCAAAACCCGAAATCTGCACGGCGTGGCCATCTGGGACATGACTGCCGATTATCTCGAAACGGCACCAGGCTCAAAAACCGTGACTGCTACGCCCTTGGCTTCGGCCATTCAGCGGGTTTTCAAAAGCGCAGAACCGCCGCCGCTCGTGCTCTCGGGCACTACGGTTTGCGTTTTCCCTAACCCGACGGCCAACGGCTTTCTCCAAATTTTCACGTCCGCCGCCGAACGGGCCAACACGGCGCTGACGATTTTTGATGCTAACGGAAACCAAATCCACGCAGCCAACTACGCCACGGCATCACACCGCGTGGATATACGCGGCTTGCCCAGCGGGCAATATCTGGTACAAGTGCAATACGGGAAGAGCAACCCGGTGCAAGTACGCGTACTAAAAAAGTGAGTGGGTAAAGGTTTGTTTTTTCAAAACCGACAAACGTATCTTTGCGACCCTAAAAAGGCGCGGTAGCTCAGCTGGTCAGAGCGTATGATTCATAATCATAAGGTCGGGAGTTCAAGCCTCCCCCGCGCTACAATATTTCGCGCCACTAGTATTGTGATTAGCAGCGCTCAGCATGACAAAAGCGGCTTCGCATTTTGTGGTGCAAGGAAAAAAAAGCACAACGGAGGGGTGGCTCGTCATGAGCCGCCCCTTTTTGTTTGTGCGCTTGGCATTGGCGCTAACTCGGCGGTGCAAGTCCGCCACACGCTCTAAATGGCGGGTTAAGTTTCTCCTACTCAATTTTGGTGGTCACTTGCACCCGGCGGGCCGTTCCTGCGTCAGGTACAAGTCAATCTGCTCGCCTACGCGCATGATCCCTTCCGGGTCGTATTGCGGCGTTTGCCGCCAAACGTAGGCGCTGAGCTCATCCGTCACGGTTCCGTCCTTGATGATGGTGCCGACGTTGAGGTTGCTGCTGCTGATGAGGAAACGAGCCGCGTCGTAGGTCTGGCAAACGCAGTCGGGGATTTCCACCACGAGCGCCACCTGCTCCGAAACGATGAAATCAATTGTCGCACCCATTTCCACGCGGTAGCCCCTGCGGATATCTTCGGTGATTGTGTCGCCCTGAAAAAGCACGGCCACGATCGTGTTGGGCGACAATTTGGGGTCGGCCACCCGGGTAAGCACGCGGGGTTTGAGGCCGAGGCGGGTACATTTTCGGCTGTACAGGTCGTAGTCGTCGCTGCCCACGAGGTCTGGCATTTTGATGATATCGGGGTTGCTTTTGGCAATGGTCAGGTAAATCGTACGGCCCTCTTTGACGCGGCTGCCGGGTTTGGGGTTTTGGGCCAGCACCTGCCCCGGCGGTTTGCCTGGCTCGTAGATTGAGTCGTTGACAGCCACCTCGAAATCGCGCGACAAGGCGGCACTCGTGGCTGCCCGGTAGCCCATGCCCGTCAGTTTGGGCACCTCCTGGCTTTCGCCGTGGTTGGTGTAGCAGGTCAGCCACCAAAACGTGAACAGGAACAGGCCGCCGAAAAAGCCGAACAGGCCGAGGCAGTTGCGCACCACAAACGGAGCAGTGAGGAAACTGTACACCTCAAACCCCGCTTGTCGGATGGCGAGCCAAATTTTTTGAATGATGTTTCGTAGCAACGCTCGGCCAAGGAGGGGTTTGTTCCACCTCCTTGCGGGCAAAGGTATTTTGAAGATTTTATAATTACCCCGACTACCTTTGCGGCAAAACAGCGATTCTTCCAACCTTGAGCACAAAAACGATTCTTTCCAGCCCCAAGGCCAAACAGAAGCCGCACGCCAACGGCACTGCCCCCATGCCCGTAGCCGTGCTTGAACGCGCCTTTCGCCTCATGGCCACGGCCAAGGCAATGACGGAAATTTACGAGGCCAACTTTAAGTTCGTGTCCAAGTACGTACACGCCACCTCGCGCGGGCACGAAGCCATCCAACTGGCCGTGGCGCTCCAACTACTTCCGCAGGACTACATTTTCCCGTATTACCGCGACGACAGCATCCTGCTCGGCATCGGCCTCCGGCCCTACGACTGCATGTTGCAGCTCATGGCCAAACGCGACGACCCGTTCTCCGCAGGCCGCTCGTACTACTGCCACCCCAGCCTGCGCGATGCCGACAAGCCCAAAATCCCGCACCAGAGCAGCGCCACAGGTATGCAGGCCATACCTGCCACTGGTGCGGCCATGGGATTTTGGTACCAGGAACACGCCAATCACAAACAGCCAACAGCCAACAGCCAACGACCCATTGTGGTCTGCTCCCTCGGCGATGCTTCCGTCACCGAGGGCGAGGTGAGCGAGGCGTTTCAGATGGCTGTGCTGAAAAAACTGCCCATCTTGTACCTCGTGCAGGACAATGGCTGGGATATTTCCGCCAACGCCGCCGAGACCCGCGTGGCCAACGCCGCCGAATATGCCAAAGGCTTCCCGGGGTTGGAGGCCATCAGTGTTGAGGGCAACGATTTCGTGCAGTGCTGGCAAGCGGTGCAGCGTATTTTGGAAAAAATCCGCACCGAACGCCGGCCCTTTCTTTTGCACGCCCGCGTTCCCCTGCTCAACCACCACACCTCCGGCGTGCGCATGGAGTGGTACCGCGACGACCTGGCCGAGCATCACGGCCGCGATCCCTTTCCCCTGCTGCGCCAAACCCTGCTCGACCACGGTTTTTCGGAAAAACAGCTTCGCCAAATGGAGCAGGATGCTGCCAACACCGTGGCCGCCGATTTTGAACAAAGCAAAAACGCCGAAGACCCACGCCCCGAAGACCTGTACACCCATGAGTTCGCACCCACGCCCGTAGTCGAAGAACGCGGCGAACGCATGCCCGCAGGCCGGGAACCAAAAGTGATGGTAGACTGTGCCCTGTTTGCTGTGGACGAGCTCATGCGCGAGCACGCCGAGTGCCTGCTTTACGGGCAGGACGTGGGGCGGCGCCTCGGCGGGGTTTTCCGCGAAGCGGCCACGCTGGCGGAAAAATTCGGCGACCACCGCGTGTTCAACACGCCCATACAGGAGGCATTCATCATTGGCAGCACAGTGGGCATGAGCGCCGTCGGGCTGAAACCCATCGTGGAGGTGCAGTTTGCCGACTACATCTGGCCTGCGCTCAACCAACTCTTTACCGAGGTGAGCCGATCCTGCTACCTCACCAACGGCAAGTGGCCCGTTAGTTGCATCCTGCGCGTGCCCATCGGTGCCTACGGCAGCGGCGGCCCCTACCACAGCAGCAGCGTGGAGAGCGTGGTGGCTAATATCCGCGGCATCAAGATCGCCTACCCGAGCAATGGTGCCGACCTGAAGGGCCTGATGAAAGCCGCTTACCATGACCCCAACCCGGTCGTTATTTTCGAGCACAAAGGCCTGTACTGGAGCAAAGTGCGCGGAACGGAAGCGGCTCGAACGGTGGAACCCGACGAGCAGTACATCGTTCCCTTTGGCAAAGCCCGCACCGCTCTCGAAGCCAACCCGGATCTGGTAAAAAAAGGCGAAACGCTGGGCATCGTTACCTACGGCATGGGCGTGCATTGGGCACTGAACGCCGCCCGCCAGTATGAGGGTAGGGTAGAGCTGCTCGACCTGCGCACGCTCAACCCGCTGGACGAGCAGGCCATGTACGACTTGGCCAAACGCCACGGAAAAGTGCTCGTGGTGACCGAAGAGCCAGTAAACAACACCTTTGCACAAAGCCTTGCGGCACGCATTTCCGAAACCTGTTTCGAGTGGTTGGACGCACCCGTGCGCACGCTCGGAGCAGTCAATATGCCCGCTGTGCCGCTCAATTCAGTGCTGGAACAGGAGATGATTCCGTCCATAGAGAAAGTAGCGGCGGCGATGGGGGGACTATTGGCATATTGAGCGGAGGGAGTACATTTGTGCCAGTAAATCAAAACTTGGACATGGCCCTCCGTAATTTATGAACCAACCGCTACACCTGCTCGACCACCTGGTCTTCCTCGTTTATTTTCTCGGGGTGTCCGCCTACGGCTACTGGCTGTACCGCCGCAAACAAACGGAACAAACAGCTGCGTCCTTTTTTCTGGCCGAAGGTGCGCTCACGTGGTGGGCTATCGGTGCCTCGCTCATCGCCTCCAACATCAGTGCCGAGCAGTTCATCGGTATGTCGGGTTCGGGCTTCGCGATGGGCTTGGCCATTGCCTCCTACGAGTGGATGGCGGCAGCAACCCTGATTGTGGTCGCTGTGTTTTTCCTGCCGGTTTTCCTGCGCAACAAGATTTATACCATGCCCCAGTTTTTGGCGCAGCGGTACAGCCCGGTGGTAGCCACGATAATGGCGGCGTTTTGGCTGCTCGTTTATGTATTTGTCAACCTGACGGCCATTCTGTACCTCGGCGGCCTGGCGGTGAGCACTATTTCGGGCTTCTCGTCTACCGTCTGCATCATTTTTCTGACCCTTTTTGCCATTCTGATCACCCTTGGCGGCATGAAAGTGATTGGTTTCACCGATGTGATTCAGGTATTGGTGCTCGTGTTAGGCGGGCTGGCGACCACCTATCTGGCGCTCGATCTGGTTGCCAGGGAATTTGGTTCCAGCGGTGCATGGAGTGGTTTGCGGCTGTTGCGGGAGCAGGCAGATTCGCATTTTCACATGATCTTCGAGCCGGGCCAACGGATGATGCCCGACGGTAAAGGCGGCCTTGAAGATGCGTACAACAAACTGCCCGGACTGGCCGTGATTATCGGTGCCATGTGGATCGCCAACCTCAGCTATTGGGGTTTCAACCAGTACATAACCCAGCGAGCGTTGGGGGCAGACCTGAAAACGGCCCGTTCGGGCTTGCTCTTTGCGGCATTTCTGAAACTACTCATGCCGGTCATTGTGGTGCTGCCGGGCATAGCCGCGTATGTGTTGCACCAGCAGGGGCATTTCCAGTTGGAAATGACCGAAAACGGCGTGTTGCGCCCCGACAAAGCATACCCGGTATTGCTCGATCTGCTGCCTGTGGGCCTCAAGGGCTTGGCTTTCGCGGCTCTGACGGCGGCCATCGTCGCTTCGCTGGCAGGCAAGGCCAATAGTATTTCCACCATTTTTGTGCTCGATTTGTACAAAAAATACTTCGACCCCACCGCCGACGAGCAGAAACAAGTACGCGTCGGACGAATCGCCATTGTGGTTGCCCTGTGCATCGGTGCCGCTGTGGCACCTGTGTTGGCCAACTTCGGCCAGGCATTCCAGTTTATCCAGGATTTCACCGGCCTGATTTCGCCCGGCGTGGTGGCTATTTTCCTACTGGGCTTTTTCTGGAAACGCACGACGGCCATGGCGGCATTGGTAGGAGCGCTGGCCACGATCCCGACTGGTTTGTTGTTGGAATTGGTGTACAAATCCATGCCGTTCATGCACCGTATGGGTTGGGTTTTTGCCTTACTCGTGGGTCTCATGGTCGTGGTCAGCCTGCTCGACCCCAAGGGCAAGGTACAAAACCAAAAGATCGAAGTTGACGCATCCGAATTTCGGGTAGAAGCCGGTTTTGCTGCCGGCGCTATACTCGTGCTGGGGATTTTGACAGCCCTGTACTGGGCGTTTTGGTGATGAACCTTCGTTTCAGCACCGTTCCTAAATTATTGACGGTATTTTTGCCCCGGCATGGAAATACGCGGAAAACTCTTGGTCGGCCTTCTCGGCATGGTGGTGCTCGATTGGGCAGGCATGCCTCTTGGTGCCTTGTGGGGGTTTATGCTTGGCTCATTATTGGGGCATTTTTTCTACGACCGGCGGCGCGATTTTGATGCTTCCGAGCAGGAATTCAGGGAATACCAGCGGCGACAGGGGGCTTTCATTTACCATGTTTTTGCGCTGTGCGCCAAAATGGCCAAGTGCGACGGGCCGGTCAACAACAACGAGGTCGCCTTCATGGAGCGCCTCATCCGCCAGCATTTCCGCCTGACCGACCGCGCACGCCAGGACGTGATCCGCGTGTGGAAAGCCGCCAAAGATTCGGATGTGCCGTTTGAGAACTATGCCCGGATGTTTTACAGCGAGTTTGCCCAAGAGCGGCACCAGGTGCTCAACATGATGGACCTGCTTTTTTCCACCGCTGCCTCCGATGGGGGGCTGCACCCGAAGGAGCAAGAACTGTTGCTCCGTGCGGCCGGGCTTTTTCACATCAGCCGCTTGCAGTTTGATCGGATAAAGTCTCGGCATTACCAAACTCCGCCCACGCACGAGCCGCCGCCCCGTTGGTCGCCGCTCGATCCGCACTACGCTATACTCGGTGCCCAGCCGAGCGATCCGTTGGACATCATCAAGCAGAAATTCCGCAAATTAGCCATGCAGTGGCACCCCGACAAACTCCAAGCCCGGGGCGCATCCGCAGAGGCTGTCCGGCACGCCAAGGAAAAATTTCAACAGATCAACGAGGCGTACGAAAGAATCATCGAGGCGAGAAAATGAGGCCGAAGTGTCACAGAGCACACACTCTGGCTCTCATCCGAACATCGCCTTGTCGAATCGCTTAGCCGCTTCGTTCCAGTTGACGACGTTGAAAAAGGCTCCGATGTAGTCGGCTCGTTTGTTCTGGTGTTTCAAGTAGTAGGCGTGTTCCCAAATGTCGAGGCCGAGAACGGGCGTGCCAACCTTGGGCGCGATCTGGAGCATGAGCGGGTTGTCCTGATTGGGCGAAGTGGTGATGAACAGGCCCTTGTCCTTGCCTACGCACAGCCATGCCCAACCTGATCCAAACACGCTTTTTGCCGCATCAGAAAAGTCCGACTTGAACTTGTCGAACGAGCCAAAAGTCGTGTTGATGGCCGTGGCCAGTTGGCCGGGCTGGAGCGAGTTGCCGCCCGGGGTCATGATTTGCCAAAAAAAAGCATGGTTCCAGTGGCCGCCAGCGTTGTTGCGGATTTTTTTGTCCGCGTCTGCGGTGGAGATTCGGGCGACGATGTCGTCCAATTCGTAATCGGCATACGTGGTGCCTTGAACGGCATCGTTGAGGTTGTTCACGTAAGCCTGGTGGTGTTTGCCGTGGTGGATTTCCATGGTCAGTTTGTCCAAGTGCGGCTCCAAGGCGTTGGCCGCGTAAGGCAGGGCGGGCAATGTAAACGGCGTTGACCGCTTGGCCTTTGGTGGCGGCAGGGTCATTTTGGGCGGTGCGGAAGCGTTTTTGCCGGGCGAACAGGCCGATACAAGCGGAGCCACTGCCGCGCCGATGGAAAGCAGAAAGCCGGTTTTGAGAAATGTGCGTTTTTCCATGATGAGGAACGTGTAAAAAATAAATTGTGAACGTTGACTGTGCAACTTGTTTTGTGCCACGACGGGCGGGCAAATCTAATAACTTATTTTACACGTCCACTAACCACCGACGTACCAGTTTGACCGGTGGGAGAAGTACATGACAACCGCCAAGTAGCAGGACAGTCCGATACTACCGATCAGCAGCGTACTTATTTTTTCCGCAAAAACTGGATCAGCGCCAACCGCACATCATTGCGCAAGTCGCTTTTATCCTTGGAGTCGGCCTTGGTCAGCCGGAGCACGTCCGGGTTGGTGGTGCCCTTGCCGTCGGCGGTGAGTTCGGTTTTCAAAAAATCCATACCCGTTTCGTTGCCAGTGAGCAGGAAATCGGCGATCACCACGCGGTATGTTTTTTTAGGTTCGAGCGGCGCATTGTTGATCACCCAGCGTTTGCCCGCTTCGTCGCGCACGATCCGGCTCAAGTGCAGGTAGCCGCCCTTTCCCTTGTTGGCCAAGCCCGCGTCGAGGGTGCGCTGGAGCAACGTACCCCGCATTTCCACCTCCGCGATGCCGCCACCAAAAGGCAACATCCGCACCACGTCCAATTCGGTCAGCGTGCCGCTGAGCACGTCGTCCACGCGCAAGGAACCGCCGTTGACGAGACCGCACTCGGGCTTGGTTTTCGACACCGAAAACATAGCATTCAAGATCATTTGCCCGACGGGTGCCTGGGTGTGGCGCACAGTGGTTTCCCGACAATCAAGCGGTTCCTTTAGTACGGTCACGGTTTTTTCCGCATCAAAGCCTGACGAAGCAAGGGACTCGCTCTTGATTTTTTCCCATTTGGCCACCACGGCGGCCACGGCAGACTCGGGTTGGATACTGCCGTCAATGCGACGCAGTTCGGATTTGACAGAGGTCACCCCCGTTTTTTTGTTGTGCCGCAGGGTGTGTACGTACACAGTGCGGGCGTTGGCATCGCCTTTGGCCACGTTGGTCTTGCCCACGCGCTGGAACATGTTGTCGTGGTCGTGACCGCCCATGATGAGTGGTACATCGGGCAGCATGCCAGCCAGTTTGATGTCGTCGGCCATGTCAAGGTGGGTGAGGCCGATGCGGATATCCGTTTTTCCGACCAGTTCTGTGTGTACCCGTTTGGCCTCGGCCAGCGGTTCGGTGTACGCCACGAACGGCTTTTGGCCCGTGGTGACGAGTACACCGAACACGCCGATCTTCACGGTGGTGCCGTCGGCATCTTTCACCTCGGTGATCACATAGTCGGGGCATTTTTCCTCCGATCCGTCGGGGCGTTTTTGGGCAAATTGCTTGCTTGAGCCGCTGGCAACAACCTGACGGGCGTTGGCGCCGATCCATACAAAATTGGACTCGTCTATGCGCGCCTGCAGGTCTTCGTAGTCGTAGTCAAACTCGTGGTTGCCGAACACCGTCCAGTCCAATCCGAGGGTGTTGAGGCAGTCCACCATTTGTTTGCCACGGATGCGCTTGCCTTCGTACCGGAGGGTGCCGATGACGGAGGGGCTGATAAAATCGCCCGCCAGTGCGGTGAACGTGTTCGGGTTTTTGGCCAACAGTTCCTTGCGCAACGTGGCTACGCGGGCAAGGCCGCCGGAGTTGTCGCTGAGTGGCGAGATTTCGTACACATCGTTCAGTTGCAGAAAAATGATCTCGATTAAGCCGTCGTCACTACTACTGGCGGAGGAGCGGCGAGCGGGGTCACAGGAAACGAGCGCGAGCAGGAACAGGGCGCAGAGGAGGAGGTGCTTTTTCATGGTGCGTGCAGTTCTGTTTTGTTGGCAAAGTTGCCGCTGATTTTGAATACCGGTTGCCAATCGCCCGATCTTTTTTCCTTTTTCAGTTCGTCACCCCCGACGGAGCACCATCACCCCGAACCATGACTGTGGTCATCAGTCCTGCCTTGACCGTGCCCGTACACTTGTACCGTCAAAAACAATTCGTTCAAACAACATCTTGGTTTTATGAAAACATGGTTAAGTGCCCTGCTCTTGTTCTCGATTACCTTGGCTGCCTGCGGAGGCGGAGACAAGCCTGAATCATCCAATGCGGCACCCGTTGCTCAATCCCCCGAAGAAAAAATGCTGGCCGAAGGCAAGGGGGTAGGCGAAGTCAAATTTGTGGAACTGAAAGCCCCGTTGGAAGCCGAGCGCGTCGGGCGCGGAAAGGCTATTTACGACATGAAATGTGCTGCCTGCCACAAACTGGACGACAAGCGCGTCGTCGGGCCGGGTTGGAAAGAGGTCACCAAAAGGCGCAAACCTGAATGGATCATGAACATGGTGACCAACGTGGACATCATGCTTGACAAAGACGACGAGGCCCAAAAACTGCTCGAACTGTGCCTCACCCGTATGCCCAACCAAAACGTGTCCATCGGCGATGCCCGCGACTTACTGGAGTTCATGCGCTCCAACGACGGAGAAAAATAGGGGGACATTCATCATTCATCATTTATCATTCATCATTATGAAAAAGTTACTCTTTTTTGTTGCCGGGCTGCTCTTGGTTATCGCAGTGCTTTGGCAATGCAAGACCAAGGGTGCCGCCAGCGCCTCTGCTGGCGATGCCGCCCAAAAAGTGTACGTCGCGCCGGGGACTTACGACGAGTTTTACAACTTCGTTTCCGGTGGCTTCAACGGACAGGTATCCGTGTATGGCCTCCCGTCGGGGCGTTTGCTGCGGGTTATCCCGGTATTTTCCGTGTGCCCCGAAAATGGCTGGGGCTTCAACGAGGAGACCAAGCCCATGCTCATGACCTCGCACGGATTTGTACCTTGGGACGACGAGCACCACATCTCCATGTCGCTCACCAATGGTGAGCAGGACGGACGCTGGATGTTTGCTAACGCCAACAACACCCCCCGTGTGGCCCGCGTGGACCTCGCCTCGTTCCGCACCGAGGAGATCATGGAAATCCCCAACTCCGGCGGCAACCACTCCTCGCCGTTCATTACCGAGAACAGCGAGTACATCGTGGCGGGCACGCGTTTTTCCATTCCCATGGACGACCAGCCCGACGTGCCCATCGAGACCTACAAGGACAACTTCCGCGGCACAGCCTCCTTTATTGGTATTGACCCGCAGAGCGGACACATGAATTTGGCATTTCAGGTGTTGCTGCCCGGTGTCAACCTTGACTTGAGCCGCTCCGGCAAAGGCCCGAGCCACGACTGGTTCTTTTTTTCCTGCTACAACACCGAGCGGGCCAACACGCTGCTCGAAGTGAACGCTTCGCAAAACGACAAGGACTTCATCGTGGCCATCAACTGGAAAAAAGCCGAGGAGTACGCCCGCGCGGGCAAGGGTATGGTGAAAAAAGTGCGCTACGCCCACAACATCTACGATGAGAAAACGCACAGTGCCACCACCAAGTGGGAAACCGAGGCCATCATGCTTGATCCGAAAGTGCTCAAGGATTTTGCCTACTTCATTCCCTGTCCCAAAAGCCCGCACGGCTGCGACGTGGACCCCAGCGGCGAGTACATCGTCGGTTCCGGCAAACTGGCTGCCATCATTCCGGTATTCTCGTTCGCCAAAATGCAAAAGGCCATCGCCGACCGTAACTTCGAGGGCGAGTACGACGGCATACCGGTGCTGAAGTACGAAGACGTGCTGCACGGCGAGGTGAAAAAGCCCGGCCTCGGCCCGCTCCACACCGAGTTTGATGCCAACGGCAATGCTTACACGTCGTTTTTTGTCTCGTCCGAGATCGTAAAATGGAATGTCAAAAGCCTGGAAGTGCTTGACCGAGTGCCCACTTATTACTCTATTGGCCACCTCTGCGTGCCCGGCGGCGATACCAAAAAACCCCACGGCAAGTACGTCATAGCCTACAACAAGATCACCAAAGACCGCTACCTGCCCACCGGCCCCGAACTGGCCCAGTCGGCCCAATTGTACGACATCAGCGGCGACAAGATGAAGCTCCTGCTCGACTTCCCCACCGTCGGTGAGCCGCACTACGCCAACGCTATACCGGCCAGCCTGATCAAGGACAAGTCGGTGAAAATCTATCCGTTGGAGGAGAACAACCACCCGTATGTGGCAAAGGGCGAGGGGCAAGCCAAAGTCACGCGCGAAGGGAACAAGGTGCATGTGTACATGACCGCCATCCGCTCGCACCTTACGCCCGATAATATCGAGGGGGTGCGCGTCGGTGACGAGGTTTATTTCCACGTCACCAACTTAGAGCAGGACTGGGACGTACCGCACGGGTTCGCCATCAAGGGCGCGGCCACTGCCGAAATCCTCATCATGCCGGGCGAGACCCAAACGCTGATGTGGAAACCTGACCGTGCGGGCGTGGTGCCGTTCTACTGCACCGACTTCTGTTCGGCGCTCCACCAGGAAATGCAGGGCTACATGCGCGTGTCGCCCGCTGGCTCAAACGTACCGCTGAAATTCAGCACAGGACAACCGAATTGATCATTTCAACCATACAATTATGAAACACCTGACATTTTCCGTAGCGGTGTTTGCGCTTTTGATCACCGCATTTGCCTGCAACCAAGCAGGCACCGAATCCGGCGGCACAGCCGGTGCATCCGCTCCAGCGGCAGGCCAGTCTGGCGTACAGGACGATGTTTCCCAAAAAAACATTGTGCAGATCGCCGTCGGCTCCAAGGATCATACCACGTTGGTGGCAGCCGTCAAGGCCGCCGCCTTGGTGGATGCTCTGTCCAACGCCGGGCCGTTCACCGTGTTTGCTCCCACCGACGAGGCGTTTTCCAAAGTACCCAAGGAAACGCTGAACGATTTGATGAAGCCCGAGAACAAGGACGCGCTGTCCAACATCCTTGAGTATCACACCTTCGTGGGCGTGGTAAAAATCGAGCAGATGCGCGACGGGCAAAAACTCAATCAGGTCAACCTGAAAAATATCATGCTCAGTGTCAAGGACGGCAAGGTCATGGTAAACGGCAAGGCCACAATCCTGGCCTCCGTACCGGCGTCCAACGGCATTGTGCATGTGATTGATGCCGTGTTGATTCCAGAGTGATATACTTCGCGCTGCGAGGTTTTGTGCATGGCCTTCGGCCTACTATTTTGATTAGCAGCGCTCAGTATGACAAAAGCGGCTTCGCACTTTGCAGTGCGAGGTATAAATGCGATTGGCTTGTTGGCCGTTGGCCGTTGGCTTCCGAATAAGAGTACACCACATAGGCGTGGTATTGCTCGGCAGCCAACGGCCAACGGCTGGCAGCCAATGGCCAAAACAGCCAATACCATGTTCAAAATCACCAGTATTTCCCGTATTATCCTTGCAGTTGGTGCCTTGGCGCTGCTTGTCCTGTTGAAAACGCCAATCTGGAGTATCTACCTTACCGCTCCGCAGTACCCGGAAGGGTTGGAGATGAAAATCTGGCAGGATACCCTGACTGGCGACGTGAAAGTCATCAGCGCTCTCAACCACTACATCGGCATGCGGGCCATCAGTGTGGATATGTTCCCGGAGTTTCAGTACATGGGCAACCTGATTATCGCCGTCGCAGTGTTGTGCTTTGTGCTGGCGCTCGTCGGGCGGTGGTGGTCGGCCCTGGGCTACTGGATCGTTCTGGCCATGGTGGACTCGCTCGCACTGTACGATTTTTGGCGCTGGGGCTACGACTACGGGCACAACCTCGACCCGACTGCACCCATTGTCATACCGGGCATGGCCTACCAGCCGCCAGTCATTGGTTACAAACAACTGCTCAACTTCGAGGCATGGTCGCTGCCTGACATTGGCGGCTTGGTGCTGATGGGCGTAACGGGCATCGCGCTGTTCATCACGGTGTTTGAATGGTGGAAAAAACGCAAACAGAGCCAAGCGGTGGCAACCGGACCGAAGGTGCCCGTAGCCGCTGTTGCGCTCGTGTTCCCGCTACTTTTTGTACAATGCAGCACTGGCCCACAACCGATCAACTACGGGACAGACAGCTGTGATTTTTGTAAAATGACACTTGTGGACAAGCGCTACGGAGCCGAGATCGTGACCACAAAAGGCAAGGTGTACAAGTTTGACGATGTGAACTGCCTCGTCCTGTTCGAGCGCGAGGGTACCGCTAAGCCGGAAGACGTGGCCGGACGGTACATCACCGATTTTGCCCGCCAGGGCGTGTTACTGGATGCAACAAAAGCTGTTTACCTGCGCAGTGAAAACCTGAAAACACCCATGGCCTCGCAGGTAGCGGCTTTTGCGACTCAAGCCGATTTGGAAAAAACAAAAAGCCAAACCGGAGGCGAATCGCTGGACTGGGAGCCGGTGCAGGAATTGTTCAATTGAATCAAGCAATGAAACAACTCACGCTTCTCCTGCTCCTTTTTACGGCACCGGCCCTTTCCGCCCGCACGTGGGTAGTTGCCCACGGCACGACGCTTACGAGCATTCAGGCGGCCGTGGACGCGGCAAAGCCATACGACACCGTACACGTCCGGGCAGGAGAATTCCGGGAGGCGGTCACCATCGGGAAACCGCTGACGTTGCTCGGCGAGGGCTGGCCCCTGTTGGACGGTGAGCACCGACGGCAGCCGTTGAGCATCCGTTCGGATCACGTTTCGGTGAGTGGGTTCCGGGTGGTGCGTTGCGGCTCCGGGTCGTTGGAAGACCAGGCTGGCATAAAGGTGTACAACGCCCGATATGTGTATGTTTTCGGCAACGTGCTGGACGATAACTACTTCGGCATTTACCTCTCCAACAGCAAACACTGCTGGGTGACCGGCAACCGCCTGACCGCTCAAGGCGAAGTGGAGCAGACTTCCGGCAACGGCATCCACGCCTGGAAATGCGACAGTATCACTATCGCCGACAACCGCGTAAGGGGGCATCGCGACGGGATTTACTTCGAGTTTGTCACCAACTCCTGTATCGCCCGCAACTGGAGTGAGGGCAATGTGCGTTACGGCCTGCACTTCATGTTTTCGCACAACGACTCCTACGAACACAACACCTTCGTCCGAAATGGCGCAGGTGTGGCAGTCATGTACACCCGCAACGTGACTATGCGCCACAACATATTTTCCGAAAACACCGGCGGCGCAGCATACGGCATCCTGCTGAAAGACATCCAGAGCAGCCAGATTTCCGACAATTTTTTTTTGAAAAACACAGCAGCCATTTTCATGGAGGGCTGCACCCGCAGCGTACTGGAACGCAACGAATTCCGCCAAAACGGCTGGGCCTTGAAAGTGCAGGCCAGCTGCGACGGAAATACCTTCCGGAACAACAACTTCTTCGCCAACACCTTCGACCTGTCTACCAATAACCAACTTGTACTCAACACGTTTGAAAAAAACTACTGGGACAAGTACGAGGGCTATGACCTCAATCGCGACCAGATCGGCGATGTGCCCTACCGCCCCGTAAGCCTGTTTGCTATGGTGTCTGACCAGATGCCCTACGCCATGATGTTTTGGCGCAGTTTCACCGTGCTGCTGCTCGACCGCGCCGAAAAAGTCATTCCCAGTCTTTCTCCGGATAACCTGCGTGATATTGCTCCGCTGATGAAACCGTACAACAGCTCCCTGCGCTAACTCAAAACCCAACCCTGTCTATGTTGCAAGTCCAGCACGTCAGCAAAACCTTCGGCCGGCTCGAGGTTTTGAAAAAAGTCCACCTAAGTTTCGAGCGGGGGCAGGCCGTGGCCGTTATCGGGCCGAATGGTTCCGGCAAGACCACGCTCATCAAAAGTATCCTCGGTATGGTGGTGCCCGAGCAGGGGAGCATCATTTTTCAGGGGCATGCCATCGGCCAGGACGCACAGTACCGCCGCCACATTGGCTACATGCCCCAGATCGGGCGTTACCCCGACAATATGCAGATCGGGCAACTGTTCGACATGATGCGCGACCTGCGCAAAGGCTCCGAGACTGCATTGGACGAGGAACTCGTACACGCCTACCGGCTGCCGGAGATTTATCAAAAAACCATGCGTACGCTTTCGGGCGGAACCCGCCAAAAAGTGAGCGCCGCGCTGGCTTTCCTGTTTAGCCCTCCGGTCATGATCCTCGACGAACCTACAGCCGGTCTTGACCCGTTGTCAGCAGAAATTTTGAAAGAAAAAGTGCGTCGCGAAAAACAACGCGACAAACTTTTTATCATCACTTCACACATTATGAGTGACTTGGAGGAACTCGCCACCGATGTGCTGTACCTCGTCGAAGGGCGTGTTGTGTTTTTCAAAACACTCGAAGCGCTCCAGTCCGAAACCAAAGAAGAGCGCTTGGGCCGGGCAATCGCCCGAATCATGCAAACTGCAACGCTATGAACACTGAAACACTAAATACACCCTACCCTTGCGTCAGGGATAAAAGCGAGCGCCGTAAAATGGGTATCGCAGATTTGCCGATGCTGAAAATTGCCAAGTACGTCGTGTACGATATCTTGCGCAACCAGTTTGTGCTGGCCTACCTCGTGTTTCTGGTGCTGGTGTCCATGAGTTTTTTCAACCTGGAGAGCGATCCGACTAAGGGCATGATGAGCCTGCTGAATATTATCCTGATCGTTCTGCCTTTGGTGAGCATCGTGTTTGCCACCATCCACCTGTACAACTCCTACGAGTTTACCGAACTGATGTTGGCCCAGCCCTTGCGCCGGTCCGACATTTTTCTGGGTCAGTACTTCGGCATGGCGGCCTCGCTCTGCATCGCTTTCGGCGTGGGCGTGGGTGTGCCCGTGCTCCTGTATGAAGGCACACTGCGCGGAGCCGTGCTGGTCGGGTGCGGCCTGCTGCTCACGTTGGCATTTGTGTCTATGGCTTTTTTGGCCACGGTGCTCGCGCGCGACAAGGCGCGGGGCATCGGCATCGCGCTGTTGTTGTGGTTTTTCTGCACCATCCTGTACGATGGATTGGTGCTCATGGGCATGTTTTCGCTCAGCGAATACCCCTTGGAAAAAGCCATCATCGCGCTCGCATTTTTCAATCCGGTAGATTTGGCCCGCATCGCCATGCTGCTCCAGTTGGATGCCGCAGCGCTCATGGGCTATACGGGGGCGCTGTTTCAGCATTTCTTCGGCTCCCTGTGGGGCAGCGGGCTATCGGCCTTGGCTATGTTGGCTTGGGTGGCGTTGCCATTGTGGCTCGCTCTACGGATTTTTCGGAAAAAGGATATTTGACGCTAATTCAATCGGAAACTGGACGCGCCCAGCAGCCCCTTGTCGCAGTAAACCGCCGCTACGTAGTTGCCCGCCTTGAGTTTTTCCTCCAATTTGTAGTTGAACGCCACGCGCTGGGTTTCTACCAAGTTGACAGCCTTGGTTTGCTGGGCAATGATGGGGATATCGCCCGAAGGTGCCGAGACGGTCACCTTGGTTGGATTGGCTGCCGTGATGGGCTTGCCGTTCGAGTCGGAAATGACAAGGTAGAGTTTTTGCGGGCCTAAATATTGTTCCGGCACTTCGGCCAGGTCGAAACTGACGGCGAGGTTGCGCACACGACGGGCCTTGGCGGTCAGTTTATCGGCTTTGCGTTCCATTTCGACCCGGAAGGAGGTGGCCTTGAACCGAGCGGACTGGGTCTTGCGAATCTGGTCGGCCAGTTTGGTGTCGAGGTCGCCCACCTTGGCGTTGAGTTGGGAGGTGCTGTCGCGCAGGCCGGCGTTTTCGGCTTTCAACGCGGCTATTTCGGCCTTTAGTTGTTCGTTTTCGGCACGCAACACGGCGAGGATGGCCTCGTATTCAGCCTTTGCTTTTTGCAGGCTCGCTACCTGACCTTGCAGTTGCGAGAGGTCCTTGGTGCTTTGGTCTTTCAACTGCTTGATGACGATGGACTTTTGTTCGATCACCGCTGCGGAGGCGCTGACTTTGCCTTCGAGTTCCTCGTTTTCGGTGCGCACGTCGTTCAGGGCCAGTTGCAGGCTGTCGAGGCTGGCTTCCAATTGGGTTCTTTCCTGAGTCAGCGTCTCGATCAGGGCATCTTGACGGGCTTTTTCAGCGCTTTTGGCCCGAACCAACCAAATAATGGTGCCGATAGCGACGACTAATAGAATGCCCGCGATAATGCCGAGGGCGACGTTTTTTGAGGACCTTTCTTCGTTGCTCATGGTAATTGCTTTGTTGTGTGTTGTGTGAATGGCAGAAAGCCGGGCCAAAAACGGTATTTTTGGTCAATGCGTGTGTATGGAAAAAGAAAAACCTCCGCGCCATTTGTCCCTGCGGTGAATTTGAAAATGCCAAGTATGGTCGGGCGCTACCTTTGCCCTCCTATGCACGACCTTTTTGTGGAAGCCCTGCTCGCCGGTTTTGTTCTCGCCACATTCATCCAGTTGGCGGCATGGCTTTGTATTTTTGCCCGCCTGGCCAATTACTCTTCCCCGACTAATTCATCATTCATCATTCATCATTCATCATTCACAATAGTTATTTGTGCTCGTAACGAGGCCACTAACCTGCTCCAAAACCTGCCACTCGTGCTGGAGCAACAGTACCCCGATTTTGAGGTAATCGTGGTGGACGACGACTCCGACGACGATACGCCCGACGTGCTGTCGGCCTTTCTGGAAAAATACCCCAACCTGCACACTCTGCGCATTTCCCCCAAAACTGCGCCAGGGAAAAAAACTGCCCTCGAGCAGGGCATTGCTGCAGCCAGGCACGAGCACCTCCTTTTCACGGATGCCGACTGCCGACCGGCAAGTCCGTTGTGGTTGAAGGCCATGAATGCCGCGTTTCAGTCCAATCAGCACGCCGAAGTGCTGCTCGGCTACGCGCCGTACCGCCCTGGGCCGGGCCTGCTCAACCGCTGGGCTCGTTTCGAGACGGTGCAGACGGCCATGCAGTACTTTTCCTTTGCCCGCATCGGCCAGCCGTACATGGGCGTGGGCCGCAACCTCGCCTGGAAGAAGCATTTGTTCGACCGTGTGGGCGGTTTCGCAGCCCACGCCGATCTGCCATCCGGCGACGACGACCTGTTGGTGAACGCCGCTGCGAACGCACGCAACACGGATATCTGCCTGGATACCAACGCATTTGTCTTTTCTGAAAGCGAAAAAACATGGCTAACCTGGTGGCGACAAAAACGGCGGCACCTCACAGCGGGTACGCGGTACCGACCACTGCACCAGGTGCTGCTGGGGGCTTTGGCGCTAAGCCATACGGCCCACTATTTTTTGTTAACGCCCCTGTGCTTTTCCGGCTTTGGCACAATTTGTGTTTCACTTTGGGCTGCACGGATGGCTCCCGCCTTCCTCATTCATTGGAAAATTCTGTGCCAATTCCGCGAAGGACGACTGCTTTTTTGGTTTCCGTTGTTCGACGCGCTATTGGCTTTGTATTACGCGGCTCTTGTGCCGCCGGTTTTAATCCGTTCCAATAGTTTAATCTCATGGAAGTAATTGCAGGTCCCGGTCAGATCCTCCCATCTGTACCGGGACTTTTTTTGTCATTTAGAGCGTGTTTAAATTTCAGTCGCCGGGCTGCAAGCGGCG
>JBEBHD010000229.1:0-8819 GCA_040080915.1 Saprospiraceae bacterium | reverse complement strand
CACGGGCTGGTTCCGGGTATTGCTTAGGTATACCACGCGGGTCGGCAGGGGCGCGATTACCCTCGTACAGGTAACCGTATTGGTCTTCCGGGTTGTCGTCGGGGCGTTCTACTACGTCGCTCACATCGTCGGCCCGGATCGTCAGCGCGCGGTAGCCGAGCGGGACAATGGCGACCAAAGCTAACGCAAACACCCATTTTTGCACACTTTGACCGGTCATATAGCGGTCAAAAGCCGAATCTGTGCTGCCCAGCGGGCGGGTGAAGGCGCTCCAGAGGGCTTTTTTTAAGGGATCAAAAAACAGGTAGCGTGCAGGGCGGATCAGTTTGTTCCAGGCTTGTGTCAGGTCGCTTGGCAGGGCTGACCGGTATCGGGTGAGGGCACCGACGTTGCCGGAAACGGCCTGGAACCAGTCGCGTTGGGTGACCCAATGCACCATACGACGGTCTTTGCCGTAAATACCGAGCCGGGACGGTGTGACCAACGCCCGCACATTGCCTTTGTAGGAGATCAGTACCAGCCCGAAGCCATTGTACACGCACTGGTTTTTCAGTTCTTGCAGGTATTGGTCGGTTGGCACGGGGAAAACGTCCTCCGCCAAAGCGATCCACTGTTCATCGGCGAAGTAGCGCTTGAACTGCTCAATGGCGTAGATGTAGCGGTATTTGCGCCAGCCGCGCATGGAAAAATACCAGGCAAAAAAGCCGATCAGGCCAGTCCCCAGCACGAAGCCGAGGTTGCCCGCCCATTGCAGACCGATCAGCCAGGGCAGACGCATGGCAAAAGCCGCTCCATACGCCACGGCCGCCGTTACGGCTCCGAACGCCATACAATCCCAAGTGAAATACACCACATTGAGGCTGAACTTGACCTCCTCGGCTTTGTCCACTGATGTGGCCTCGTAGGTACACACGAACGGGCTGCCGTCGTCTTTTCGGAACGAGAGCATGCCATCGGCCACCAGACCACCAGCGCTCACATTGTCCAATTCGGCGTGCATGGAGTCCGGGCGGTACTCATACCGGTACCTGTAAAACTCCTTGAGGTAGGGCAGGAAGGCCCGTTTTATGTCGTCTTCGGTCTGCATTTACACTTTTTTGTTCATCTGGTACTCCACCTTTCGGGCATCATTTTGTCGTTGGCGCAGGATTTCGATATAGTTTCGAGCCTGCTTATTGGCATACTTTGACCAAGCAGTTTCAGCCCATTCGAGGGCCACATTGAGGTTGCCCTTTACCTCAGCCATGACTGCCATATTATAGGCAGCGCGCCCGGCGGCTTTGGTGTTTTCGCCCGCTGTGGCCTCTATTTTTTTCCAGATTTCGGCAGCGCGTTCCCAGTTGCCGCCTTCGGCAAACCGGTGTGCTTCCTTCATTTGCGGGTTAAAGCCTTTGGCCTTGTGGTAGTACTGTCGGGCGACTTTGATGTATACCGGTGCGATGCGCATCCCGTATTCCTGGCCGACGATGAAGGCGACTTTGCGTGTAACCGACACCTGTGCGGGCAAATTGGCCAGTGCCGAGCGTTCGGTGGAGCCGGTGGCGGAATTTTGCAGGTATTCGTCCGTGACGACCTCGTCGAAAATGATTTTTCCGCTTGGATCGTAAAACCGCCAGCCCATCCGCACGCCGGTGCGCATGTCGGACACATAATCTACTTTGGTGGTGGTGGTCCCGTCTTTGTTTTTTTGTTTGGTTTCGCGCCGCCGGGCGTTGGCGCTGTTGTCGGTATCAAATGACTCGATGGCGACAAGGGCATCGGCGGAATTGTCGGCGCAAATGCGCTCTACCTCGGCCCAGGGCAGCGGGGCGGGCAAACTGCCCCCGGCCTCGGTGCCTTCCATCTCGATGCCCGTGCTGATGACCCGAAAACGCGGCGTGCGTTGCAGGGCATCGGTCAGGCCGCGCACCGCCTCGGCCCGGCTTTCGCGGTCTTGGCCGATAGCCTCGCCGGAGAACAGGCCTTCCAACACGTTCAGCCACCCGTTGGACGGCTTGCTGCGGTCTATCACAGCGACTTTGGTAATGTGGTCGGGTACCTTAAACTGGGCTGGTTGCAGCACGGTCAAGGTGGTGGATTTCATGCAACCAGCCAGCAATACTGGCAGGCACAGGAGGAGCAGTCGGGTTGGGCGGCGCATGGCGTGTTTGATGTGTTCGTTGTCAAAAAATAGTTGAATCGGCGGCGGTTCTTTTGTTGGTTTTGGGGAGAGAAATGGCAAAAGTACGGTGTGGGAAGTAGGTTTTTATACTTCGCCCTGCGAGGTTTTGTGCATGGCCTTCGGCCTAATATTTTGATTAGCAGCGCTCAGTATGACAAAAGCGGCTTCGCACGTTGCGGTACGAGGTATAGAAATCCTCGAAACCACCCGGAACAAGCGGGCTGGCATCTGAAGCCTATCCGCACACACAACAGTCAGGTTTTTTTGTGAAAATCCGCCTCGCCCAAGCCGTACCTTTACCCCAATATAGGAAGGTATCGAAGTCAGAGCGCCGCAACAAACTCGCCAACCATGAAAAACAAACACCTGGTCCTCCTTTTTTTGAGTGTATTGGCTTCGGGGCTTGCCGCACGTTGGTTGCCGCTGCGGTACCGCACGTTTTTTGACAGCCACTTGCTCCGCTTCGACCCGGAGGCGGTAAGCCGCATGGTGGTGTCCGTTCCCGGCAGCCCCGACTTGTTTTTGGAGCGTATCGAAAACGGCTGGGGCGCGGAACAGAACGGCCGGGCAGCCGTGGCACCGGCAGATTCGGTTCACGTCCTGTTGTCGGCACTCGCTGGTGTACGCACGTTTCGGTTGATAAAGACCGACCGGCCAGACACCTTGGGCTTTTTACCGGAAAACATCCTCCACATTCGCCTTTTTCAGGGAAAAAAATTAGTGGAACGCATCGAGATCGGAATGGAACAGGCAGTTCCGAACGAAGACGTATCTACCTACCTTCGCTTGCCCGTGCATGGCGGTGTTTACTTGGTGAACGGCCAATTGCGGCGGCTTTTCCGACGTTCATTGGACGACTTTCGAGGCACAACCATCTTCCCCTTTGCTCCGAGTACTGTTGTGCGCATCGAAGTTTCCGGGCCGGGAACAGACCTGGTTTTGTTACCCAAAAACGCCCCCCCGGGGTTGTGGTCAGATGCCAACGGCTCAGTTAGTGTTCCTGATTCTGCTGTGCTGATCTGGCTGAGGCAGGTTCAGCGGCTAAACAACCTTCCATTTGCCGACGATTTTGACGAAAGCCGGGACGCCGAAACACAGTTTGCGGCTTTCGTGCTGGAGTCTGGTGGCCAATCGCTGCTTGTGCGCTTCTTTCGTGTTCAGCCGCCCGATTTGCCCGAAAACCCGGAACGGATTCGCAACGGACACCCCCCCTCGGAGTACGTCGTTCAGTCCTCGGCCAACCCGCTGAACTACTTCGCTATTTCCGATACCAACTTGATCCGCGTTCTTTGCCAAGGCCCTGTGTCACCCATTAGGCTCAATGACCGGTAACCATGATAAAAACAGAAACCCGTTTGCTCGCCAACTGGGGCAACTACCCCCAGGCCCTCGCCGAGATAACCACTCCGGAAACTACCGCCGAGGCCCGCGACGTGGTGTTGCGCCACCACCGCCTCATCGCCCGGGGAAACGGCAAGTGTTACGGCGATGCAGCGCTGTCCCCCAACGTGCTGTCGTGCCTACGCCTCAACCGGTTGTTGCACTTCGATGCCGAGGCTGGTATGGTGCATGCCGAATCGGGCCTATTGCTGGCCGATTTGTTGCCTGTGATCGTGCAGGCAGGTTGGTTTTTCCACGTTACGCCGGGCATCAAAAACATCACCGTGGGAGGGGCAATCGCCTGCGATGTACATGGCAAAAACCACCCCGACAAAGGCTGTTTTTCCAACTGGCTGCTCGATTTCGACCTGCTCCGAGCCGATGGCTCCGTAGCGCGTTGCTCGCGAATGGAAAACGCCGATCTGTTTTGGCAGACCTGCGGGGGCATGGGCTGGACGGGGGTCATCCTTTCGGCGCATTTCCGGCTCCAGCGCATCACGAGTACACAAATGTGCCAAACGACTGTTCGGACCGGGTGCCTCGACGACCTGTTCCGCGCCTTTGAAAACTACGCCGACCAGCCCTACGCAGCGGGCTGGGTGGACTGCCTGTCGAGCGGCAAAGCCTTGGGCCGGGGCGTGGTGTACCTGTCACGGCACGACGAGTCGGAACCAACCATCCCGTTGGCCTATCCGTTTCGGCGCACCCGAAACGTGCCGTTTTTCGCGCCTGTCTGGCTGCTGAACCCGCTCTCGATCCGCCTGCACAACAACCTGCTTTTTTCTAAATCCATACCCGGGGAGCGGCTCGTTGACCTCGACCGCTATTTTTATCCGCTCGACCGCATCCGGAACTGGAACCGGCTGTACGGCCAGCGGGGCTTCGTCCAGTACCAGTTTTGCTTGCCGGAGGGAAACAGCACCGAAGGTGTCCGACGGGTTTTGGAAACCGTGGCCCGCAGCGCCGATGTGCCGTTTCTGAGCGTGCTCAAACGCCACGGCGACCGCCCGGCGGAGGCGGTGCATTCGTTCCCTATCCGGGGCTATTCGCTGGCACTCGATTTTCCGCGCACGCGGACCATTTTTTCTTTGATAAATAAATTGGACGAACTCGTTTGGCAGCACGGGGGCAAGATTTATTTGGCCAAGGATGCCTGCTCAGCGCCACAGATGGGCCGCGTTGATCCCGCTGCTTTTGGCGATGCCAAATTTTCCTCCCTGCTACGCGAGCGAATAGCACGAACAAGCCCATAACCAGTCAAGAAGGGCCTCTATCCCGCCAGAATGCGCCTTCATCTAATTTCAAACAAGATCGGGATACCTCTTTTTTCCTTTGCTACCCTAAGGCCAAACAGTTTCTCAACAGGGCCATTCGAATCAACCGAACTCAATTTTAGCATGAATCAATTTTTCAAATTCCTCTTCGCCTCTTGCCTTGGTACCTTTTTGGCGCTCCTCCTCCTCTTTTTCGTCAGTATGTTCGCCTTGTCGGGTATTGCTACCTCGGCCATGGAAAACAAAAAGGCGACTATCAACGCCAATTCCGTATTGGAACTCAAGTTCGAGCAACCCATCCCGGACAAGACCAACAACATACCGCTTGACCCCTTCGACTTTGACCAAAAGAGCGTGCTCGGCCTGACCGACATGGTTAAAACCATCCAACAAGCCAAAGAAGACCCCGACATCAAGGGCATCTATATCAATGCGATGATGGTGTCCGCCGGAAGGGCCTCATCGAACACCCTGCGCGAAGCCTTGAACGACTTCCGAAAATCGGGCAAGTTCGTGGTAGCTTATGCCAATTATTACTCCCAAAACGCCTACTACGTTGCGTCGGCCGCTGATGAGGTATTGCTCAATCCGGTTGGGGCGGTGGACTTTCGCGGCTTGTCCAGCACGATCATGTTTTTCAAGGGCATGCTCGACAAGATGGACGTGCAGATGCGTATTTTTTATGCGGGCAAGTTCAAAAGCGCCACCGAACCGTACCGCCTCGATCGGATGAGCGACGAGAACCGCCTCCAGGTGCGCGAGTACGTGACGGCCCTTCACAATGAGATGATGGCCGACATTAGTGCCAGCCGCAAAATACCCATAGACGACCTGCGCCGCATCACCGATACATACGAGGGCCGCGGTGCCCAAACTGCCCTGAACAGCAAGTTGGTGGACCGAATCGCCTACGAGGACGAGGCGCTGAAATTGCTCAAAACCAAGATCGGTCTGAGCGACAAGGAAAAACTCAACCGAGTCAAAATCGAGGACTATTACGAGAGCCGCGTGAAAAAAGTGGATTTCTCTTCCAAGGACAAAATTGCCGTGGTGTACGCCGAGGGCACGATCATGGACGGCGACAAGGGCGACCCCGGCGACGTGCTGGACGGCAAGTATGTGAAGTACCTGCGCACCATTCGGGAAGACAAGACAATAAAAGCCGTCGTGTTGCGCATCAACTCACCTGGCGGCAGCGTGCTTGCCAGCGAAAACATCCTGCGGGAGGTCAACCTGTGCAAAGCGGCGGGCAAACCCATTGTGGTGAGCATGGGCGACGTGGCGGCTTCGGGGGGCTACTACATTGCCTGCCAAGCCGACAGTATTTTCGCCGAACCGAACACCATCACCGGCTCCATCGGCGTATTCGGCATGATCCCAATCCTGCAAAAAACAATGAAGGAAAACCTCGGCATCACACTGGACACGGTGCGCACCGGCCGCTACTCGGCTTTTGGAATGCCGTTCATTGATTTCTCGCCAGAGGAAGGCCGCATGATTCAAGAACGTGTGGAGTGGATTTACCGGGATTTTTTAGAAAAAGTAGCCAAGGGCCGCAAGATGAGTGTCGAGCAAGTGGATGCCATTGCACAAGGGCGCGTTTGGGCAGGCAAAAAAGCCCGCGAAATCGGCCTTGTAGACGACATGGGTGGCCTTGATCGGGCTTTGGCCGCTGCCGCCAAATTAGCCGGGCTTGAAAAATACCGCACGGCCGAGTTTCCGCGCACCAAGACAGGTATAGAGCAATTCATCGAAAAGTTTGACCGCAACAGCGGTTCGGACGACGACGTGCGCGCCTGGCTCATCCGCTCTGAACTGGGCGAGATGTACCCCATGTACAAAATGCTCCGCGATGCCCGCCGGAGCCAGGGTATTCAGGCCCGCCTGCCGTACGATCTGATGGTGAAGTGAAAACGTGTCACGGAGTTTGAGAGGCCACAGAGAAAACGGTTAGGCTAGTGGAAGTTGGCACGTTTTCAAATTGGCACATTATAAAAGAATCGAGCCACCCCGATGTATCGGGATGGCTCGATTGCTTTAGGTAAAAATTGTTGACTTGTTTTGTTGTTTTACTTGCCGCCGCCAATAAAGGCCTGCACGCCGAATCGGATGCCAAAGGTACCTACGGCATCTCCTTCACCTATGCTGGAGCTAGTGTACCCGACCAAGCCATCAATAGCCACATGGTCGTTCAGGAAAATGCTCACGCCTGCGCCGCCGCCGAAGGCAGTGCCCGTTACGGCATCTGCATCACCAACTTTTAAGCTAATCCAATCGAAGTTGCCTTGAGCGAACACACGGGCACTCCCTTCACCCATAAAGTAGTAGCGAACAAAGGGGCCAATACCAATGCCAGTGGCATCAGCGAGGTCGGAGCTGGTGTTAGCAAAAGAAATGGTGCCGCCAACGGCTAATTGGTCCATAACAAAAAAGCCGAGTGACGGTGCGATCTCAATGCTCGTGGTACCATCGCTGGACGAGAATCCGGCGTTACCACCGATCATGATGGAGCCTGTTTGTGTTTGTGCCGAAAGCGACGTGCCGAGCAGGCAGAGGAATGCGGCGAGACTGAGTGTGATGTTCTTCATAACGGAAAAAGTTTTGGTTAGTGATTAGAAACAGTTTTTGCCGGAATGGCGAAAAACCGGCACCAAGGTAGAACGGCTGTTTTTTTTCCGCAAACGATTCGCAAATTAAATTTTACGGTCGCACTCACATTTTCTCGTATGCCATTTTTGTATCCGGGTTTCTCCAAACACACCGCTCTATTGCTCAAACTTGCATCCTGTTTTTCCATGTTTCCCGGTAGGCTGCAATCTGGTTTTGGCACAAACGAAGCACGTCTGAATCAGCATACCGCGCATACCAGTCGGCGGTAAAAGCCACAGTTTCCCGGAAATCGAGCGCGGGCTTCCAGCCGAGGTGCTGCATGGCTTTGCTGATGTCCAGCATGAGCAAAGCCGCCTCGTGGGCCTGGCCGGGAGTGGATGTATCGCGCCATTCGGCTTGGTGGCCGAGGTCAGTGTTTTCCCGAAAATACTGAAAAAACGCTTCCACGATTTTCCCTACCGGGTAAACACTTTGGGGGAAAGGGCCAAAGTTCCACGCCTCAGCAAAGCGCCTGGGCTGTTCCAACAATTTTTGCGCCAGCAATAGATACCCACCGAGCGGCTCCACCACGTGCTGCCAGGGCCGCACGGCGGCGGGGTTGCGGATGTCCAAAACCTGCCCGCTCTCGATGGCCCGCACGATGTCGGGCACCAATCGGTAAGCTGACCAGTCGCCACCGCCGATCACATTCCCGGCCCTTGCGGAGGCTATGGCGGCGTTGCCCTCGGCTGAAAAAAAAGAACGGCGGAAGGCGGAAATGACCAATTCAGCGGCCCCTTTGCTGGCGCTGTACGGGTCGTGGCCACCCATGGGGTCGTTTTCGCGGTAACCATACACCCACTCTCTGTTTTCGTAACACTTGTCGGTGGTAACCAGCACGGCCGCCCGAACGGATGGTGTGCGGCGGATGGCCTCCAGTACATGGGCCGTGCCTTGGGTGTTGGTGGCAAAGGTGCCGACGGGGTCGGAATAACTGTCCAGCACGAGCGGCTGGGCTGCAAGGTGGAACACGATTTCCGGTTGCTCGTCGGCAAAAACACGCAGCACAGTGTCGAGGTCGCGGATATCGCCCCGGTGGTCGTGCATCCGGCTGCTGATGCCGCTCAACACGAATACGTCGCGTTCGGAGTGTGGGTCGAGGGCCAGACCGGAGGTTTTGGCACCGAGCATGTCGAGCCAGATACTGAGCCACGCGCCTTTGAAGCCGGTGTGGCCGGTGACGAGGACGCGTTTGTTGTGAAAATCAAGTTGCATAGCGGATAACCGGGTTTCAAAAAGTGTGCCTTTTGAAAAACTCCACGAGGTGTTGTGACACTGTTTTAGAGCGTGTTTAAATTTCAGTGCCGAGGCGAAAGCGAGCGAATTTTGTTTCAGGCAAGGCGAAATTTGCAGCC
>JBEBHD010000391.1:0-2316 GCA_040080915.1 Saprospiraceae bacterium | reverse complement strand
GTATATGAGCAAAATCATCACTATTGCCAATCAAAAAGGCGGCGTAGGCAAAACCACGACCGCGATCAACCTCGCCGCGTCGTTGGCTATTTTGGAAAAACGTGTGCTGCTGATTGATGCCGACCCGCAGTCCAACGCCTCCTCCGGCGTGGGCGTAGTCACCGACGAAGAAACGGTCAGCCTCTACGATTGCCTCGTCAGCGACACCGACCCTCGCTCGGCCATCATCCCCACCGAAACACCCAACCTGTGGCTGCTGCCCTCCAGCATCAACCTCGTGGGTGCCGACGTGGAGCTGGTGAACAAACCCGACCGCGAGTACATCCTGCGCAAGATCGTGCGGCAAGTGAGCAAGGACTATGATTTCATTTTCATAGACTGTCTGCCCTCGCTGGGCCTCATCACGGTGAACGCCCTCGTGGCCGCTGACACGGTGCTCATACCCGTGCAGTGCGAAATGTTTTCGTTCGAAGGTTTGTCCAAACTGAAAAACACCATCGCGCTCGTCAAGCAGGGCTACAACCCCGATCTGCAGGTGGAAGGGCTGCTCATTTCCATGTACGACAGCCGGTTGCGCCTCGCCAATGCTCTCGTGGAAGAAGTGCGCAACAGCAGCAACGACTACGTTTTCGAGACCATCATCCACCGCAACGCCCGCGTGGCGGAAGCACCCATGCAGCACGTGCCCGTGGCAATGTACGACGTGAGCAGCAAGGGTGCCGTCAATTTTTTCAACCTCGCAGAAGAGTTTCTCCGCAGAAATCCGAATTAAAAAAATGGCAAAAAAGTTAGACAAGGGGGACTTCGGCAAGGGAATCCGCGCCCTGTTGGCCAATCCAAAGCAACTCGAACAGGCCGTGCAGGACAACCCGCAGGAAGTGGTGCGTGAGCTGACCCACACAGTGGCCATGCTGCCCATAGCCCAGATCGAGGCCAACCCCTTCCAGCCCCGCACCGAATTCGACCAGACCGCGCTGGACGAACTCGCCGACAGCATCCGCGTACACGGCCTCATCCAGCCCGTCACCGTGCGCCGGTTGCACAACAAAGCCTACCAGCTCATTTCCGGCGAACGCCGCTTCCGCGCCAGCCAAATGGCTGGCCTCTCCGAGATACCGGCCTACGTCCGCCTCGCCGACGACCAGCAGATGCTGGAAATGGCGCTCATCGAAAACATCCAGCGCCAAGACCTGAACGCCATCGAGGTCGCCATTTCCTACCAGCGCCTCAAGGAGGAGTGCAGCCTGACCGATGAGCTGCTCTCCGAACGCGTGGGCAAACAACGCAGCACTATCACCAACTACCTGCGCCTGCTCAAACTGCCCGTGGATGTGCAACAAGCCATCAAAAACAACGAACTGAGCATGGGCCACGCCCGCGCACTGGCTGGTGTAAACGATATTGCCTTCCAGCTCTCCCTGCTCCGCCAAATTCGGCAGGAAGGCCTGTCGGTACGGGCCGTGGAAGTGCTCATCGCCCGCCACCAGGAAGACCGCGTGGGCAAAAAACCGCGTGCCGACAACCGTATGCCCGACCACCTGCGCGGTATCCAGGACCAGTTCCGCGCCTATTTCGGTGCCAAGGTGGACCTCAAGCGCAGCGACAAGGGCAAGGGACAAATCGTTATCAAATTCGAGAACGACGGCGAACTGAACCGCCTGATTGACCTGATTGAGGCCAAGTAATGCCAGACCCGGAAACCGAGATTCATTTTTTTTACCAAAAACAAGCAAGTACGATGTCCCACCTATCCGAGGGCGATCAGGCCCCAGATTTTTCCGTGCTCAACGAAAAAGGCGAGACCCTTTCGCTGGCCAATTTCAAGGGTAAAAAACTCGTGCTTTATTTTTACCCAAAAGACGACACCCCCGGCTGCACCGCCCAAGCGTGCAGCCTGCGCGATGGCTATCCACAGTTCATGGCCAAAGGGTACGAAGTCCTCGGTGTCAGCCCGGACTCTCCGAAAAAGCACGTCAAGTTTATTGAAAAATACAACCTGCCGTTCAGTCTTCTGGCCGACGAAGACCACAGCGTGGCCAATGCCTACGGCGTGTGGGGGCCAAAAAAATTCATGGGTCGCGCCTACGACGGCATCCACCGCACCACGTTCGTCATCGGTGAAACGGGCAAGATCGAGCAGATCATCGCCAAGGTGGATACGGAGAACCATACGGGGCAGCTGCTGGGGGGGTGAGTTTTATACTTCGCGCTGCGAGGTTTTGTACATGGCCTTCGGCCTAATATTTTGAATAGCAGCGCTCAGCATGACAAAAACGGCTTCGCACCTTGTGGTGCGAGGTATATTATACCGCGCGT
>JBEBHD010000390.1:0-2325 GCA_040080915.1 Saprospiraceae bacterium | reverse complement strand
GCCCCGTTGTTACCCCCCCCATCGGAAAGTGAATGTTGCCGGAGTTGGGCGGCACACCCGCATCACACCATTCCCGCCGCCTTGCACTGGTTGATGGCGTTGCAAAGCACATCATAACCCTTGTCGAGGTGCGCCTGCGTCATTTCCGAGGTGACGTTCATCCTGATCCTGGTATGTTTCCTGGAAACCGCCGGGTAGGGCACGCCGACTGCCATGACTCCGTTGGTGCCCATGATCTGCGCAGCAGTCAGCACTAAGTTGTGGTTGCCCAAAATGATGGGGAAAATGGCTGTCAACCATGTTGTGGCACGAGCGGTTGAAAATGAGCGCGTCGTAGGTGGCGGTCATGGTTTCGGTTCAGTTTTGTGATACGTCCAAGCGGGATTTTTCCCGCACGCAACAAATGTGCAGGCCCTTTTCGGGCTGGTGTATCGAAAAATGAGATTCGGTAGGAATGCCGTGAGATTCGGTAAACGGGCAGGCGTTATTTTTTTGAAAACGCATCTTGACAACTTGTCCATTTGGCTTACTTTTGCTGAAAAATATACGTTATGACCACCGTTACAGTTGGCGATTTAAAAAACCGTTTTTCCGATATTTTGAAAAAAGTGCAGCTCGGCGAAGAGGTTGCCATCACGTTTGGGCGCAAAAAAGAGGTGCTGGCGTACCTCATTCCAAAACAGCTCCGCGATGCCCTGCCCCCACGGCCGTTGGGCCTGCTGGACGGGCAAGTGAAAATGGCATTTTCGGACAATTTTAAAATGACCGAAACCGAACTGTTGGGCCTATGAAAAACTACCTGCTGGACACGCACACCTTGCTCTGGTCAATTTTTGAGAGCCACCGCCTTCCGCCAACTGTACAGCAAACCATCCGGGATCCGGCGCAAAACATCTTGGTCAGCGCTGTCAGTTTGTGGGAAATTTCGCTCAAGTATCGTTTGGGAAAGCTACACTTGGATGGTTACAATCCCTCGGAATTGGTGGATACCTGCCAGCAAATGCAGTATGCCATGCTCCCGCTTTCGCCGCTCGATGCGGCTACTTATCATCAAGTCGGCTCTGATTTTCACAAAGACCCTTTTGATCGAATGCTGATCCACCAGGCAATCCAACACAAATTGATCCTGCTCACCAAAGACCCAATCGTGCGACAATATGCCGTGGAGGGTTTGCAGGTGCTCTGGGATTGACAATTGCCTTACGAGCGCGCAGCCGAACACTTGCGCACAGCGAGAAACGTATTTCAGAACTACAAATTCGGGCGATACACCCGAATGAACTTGCCGTCCAAGTTGTCGTTTTCCGCTTTTATCGCGTCGTCAATTCGCGTTGCTAACGCCAAGCGGTTGGCATCATAGGTGCAAGCAACAATGCCATGGTGATCAAACATTTTCGTTTTCGGCAATTTCACGGTCAATTTCCCCTTGGTTTGCTTGGTAATAAGCCCAAGCGTGTTGCAAATCCTCCAATCGGAGCGCCGGAAAAGAGGTCAACAAATGGGCTTCGCTCGCTCCGGCCTTTTTCGCCTCGACGAGCAGCCAAACCGGTATGCGCGTCCGAACGACGCATGCACTACCTCCGCAGATACCGGGTGTTTTTTCAATGCCCGGAACAGATTCCGGGTGCTTCGAAACCCACACCGCAACCTGCTGCAATTCGCTTGCGGACAAAGTGGGCAGCAGTTGTTTGACTTGTTGCAATGCCGTCATCGTCATTTTTTTGACAAAGATATTCCAACATCTACCAGCCGTCCAACCGCAATCATAAAATAGGTGTTGTTGGACCCTGCTGGCCGTCAATCTTGTTGTGGCACGAGCGGTTGAAAATAGGCGCGTCGTAGGTGGCGGTCATGGTTTCGATTCAGTTTTGTAATACGTCCAAGCGGGTTTTTTTCCCGCACGCAACAAATGTGCAGGCCCTTTTCGGGCTGGTGTATCGAAAAGTGGGATTCGGTAGGAATGCCGTGAGATTCGGTAAACGGGCGGGCTACGCTGGCAGAAAACAGCTACCGACGAAGCAGCAATAAAACAACCAGATTATTCTTACTTTTGCCCGTAATTTCAACATTAAAAAACGAAATAACGGCAATGAATACAACGTACATTCCCAGAAAAGCCGAAGACGAGGTGCTGCGCCTCATCCAATATTTTCCGGCAGTAGCGATTGTAGGGCCTCGTCAGGTAGGCAAAACCTCGCTTGCTAAACACCTCGCCGGGCAATTGCAGAAGCCTACCGTTTATTTTGACTTGGAAGACCCTGACGACCGGGCAAAGTTTGCCAACCCGAGTCTCTTGCTTGACCCATTGGCCAACCAAACCGTGAT
>JBEBHD010000228.1:0-8892 GCA_040080915.1 Saprospiraceae bacterium | reverse complement strand
TAAGAGACAGGCTTTTGGCCACCTGCGCTGGATCATCGCCCCCCACGAACCGACAGAAAAACACTTGGCCCAACTGCTGCCACGCATCGCCCGACCTTGGGCGCGGCATTCCACCTGGGACGGTTCGCCAACCGATATTCTTGTCATAGACAGCATCGGACTGCTCAACACGCTGTACCGCTACGGGCGCGTGGCGTACATCGGGGGCGGCTTTGGCAAGGGTATTCACAACACGTTAGAACCGGCGGCTTTTGGGCTGCCCATCCTATTTGGGCCGAAGTACGACAAGTTCGAGGAAGCGCGACAGTTTGTGGCCAGAGGGGGAGCCTATTCGGTACGCAACACGGCTGAACTGGCTGCCATTCTGCAAAAACTCGAAGACCCGGTTTTTTACCATAAATCCTCCGAGGCTGTGTCGGGGTATCTGGAAGAAAGCCGGGGTGCAACGGAGCAGGTTGTGTCTTTTTTGCAGCATCTGCACATATCTTTGTCGGGCAAAAATTGAACTTATGAAATTCCGGCAGTCAACTTTTCCTCCCCCGTTCCATACCTTCGCGCCGCAATTTTCAAACACAACTTATTTTCGTAAAATAACACAAGAACATTTCCATGCAAGGATCCACCATTACCATCAAGCGGGGCAAACTCAGTGTCCCTAACGACCCAATTATCCCGTTCATCGAAGGCGACGGCATCGGTGCTGACATTTGGGCTGCTTCTGTTCGCGTATTCGACGCTGCCGTGGAAAAAGCCTTTGGCGGCAAAAAGAAAATCGTGTGGCGCGAAGTACTTGCCGGCGAAAAGGCTTTTGAAAAAACCGGAAACTGGCTCCCGCAGGAAACCTTGGACGAGATAAATCAGTACAAAGTGGCCATCAAAGGCCCGCTCACTACGCCCGTCGGTGGCGGTATCCGCTCCCTCAATGTGGCCCTGCGCCAACAGCTCGACTTGTACGCCTGCGTGCGCCCGGTTCGCTGGTTTCGCGGCGTGCCCAGCCCCGTCAAAGAACCCGGATTGGTGGACATGGTCATCTTCCGCGAGAACACCGAGGACATCTACGCCGGTATCGAGTACCTGAGCGGTACGCCTGAATGCCAAAAAGTGCTGGATTTTTTGCAGAACGAAATGGGGGTGAAAAAAATCCGCTTCCCCAAAACGGCTTCCATCGGAATCAAACCGGTATCCATCGAAGGCACCGAACGCCTCGTGCGATCGGCCCTCGAATACGCCTTTAAATACAAGCGCAAATCCCTGACGCTCGTACACAAGGGTAACATCATGAAATTCACCGAGGGTAAGTTCAAGGACTGGGGCTATGCCCTTGCGGAGCGCGAGTACGGCGACCGCGTGTTCACCTGGGCACAATACGACCGGATCAAAGAAGCCCAGGGAGAAGATGCAGCCAACAAGGCTCAAAACGAAGCCACCGCTGCGGGCAAAATGATTGTGAAGGACGTGATCGCTGATGCATTCCTCCAGCAAATACTACTTCGTCCTGCCGAATACGATATGGTGGCCACGCTCAACCTGAACGGCGACTACCTATCCGATGCTCTCGCCGCGCAAGTTGGCGGTATCGGTATCGCGCCGGGAGCCAACATCAACTACTTAACCGGGCACGCTATTTTCGAGGCCACACACGGCACCGCACCCAAGTATGCTGGAAAAGACATGGTGAACCCGTCGTCCGTAATCCTTTCCGGTGTGATGATGCTGGAGTACATGGGCTGGACCAAAGCCGCCAAACTTATCGTGAAAGGCATCGAACGCTCCATTCGCAGCAAACGGGTGACCTACGACTTCGAACGCCTGATGAAAGGTGCCACCAAGTTGAAGTGCTCGGAATTTGGCGACGAGATCATCAAAAACATGTGATTTTTGGGTTTTTGGGTTGGAATGTTTGAGGGTTTCTGGGTTATCCGCCGCAGCCTTGGCGAAGGTGGGTTTTCGATTTGTTCGTGGTAACGCTGCAGTACATGGGTCTTTTATCCCCCCACTAAACGCCTGCATCACTTGCTTTTAGGTGGGGTGGGGGTGAGTCTTTCATTCCGCAAGTTTAACACATTTCCCGCTCTTCACCCGCTCCCCGCCAGCCGTCACCTCCCAAACATACAGCCCCGCTGGCACACCTTCCGCTTCGATCTCGTTCACCCCAAACACCAGCGGCTGCTCCACCACTAACCGCCCCGCCGCGTCGTACAGCCGAAGCGCCGGGCTGCGCAGGTTCGCGCTGAGCGCCACCGCGAAGCGCTCCCGGAACGGGTTGGGCCACACGACCACCTGCGCTTGCAGCACGGGATTGTCCTGTGCGGTCACGCCGAGGTAGAGGGTTTTGCAGTGGGTGTCGGTACCGTACTGGTTGCTCACGGTGAGGCAGACTTGGTAGGCCCCAGACTGTGCGTACTGGTGCTGCGGATGGCGCACGGTGCTACTGGGCGAGCCGTCACCAAAGTCCCAGGCCCAGGTGGCCGGCTCGTAGTACGACAGGTCGCGGAACTCCACGGCGAGCGGGTCGAGGGTGTCTTGCTCGTAGCGGTACCAGGCCTTGGGGTCGTTGTTCAGGCCGAGGGTGTCGCAGGGTGAGCCGTCGAGGGGGCCGAGGCGGTAGTTGGGGAAGTTGGGCAGGCTGAAGCCGTTGTACTTGAGCAGTTGGATGCCGTGCTGCTGGTACTGGCAGTCTGTGCCCGCCTCGTCGGGGTTGTGGATGACGTGCAGGTACTGGGTGCCGTTGGTGGCCGAGCCGTAGATTTTGCCGTCGGGAGCCAGTTGCAGCATGTAGAACGTAGTGGGAAAAGGGTCTTTGAAGCCGTCGTACACGGCTACAGTTTTGCGGCTGGCGGGGATGTTGGAGGCCAAGAGGTCATACTGGTGAACGGTATCAAGTTTGTTGTGGTACAGATAGCGTGAGTTGGGCGAAAACGCAAGGCCACCGTATGCCCCACGTCCTTTGATTTGGATCTGATTGGAGAGCGTGCCGGTGCATCGGTCGAAGTCGAACAAATCCAAAACGCCACCATCCGATAAGAAAGTGACCGCATTATATACCGCAAATTTAGTTCCGTCTGGAGAAAAACATGCCGTATTGGCTCCATTGACGACAGGCAGGCTTACCTCCCCCATCTCCAACGAATGGAAGCCAACGGGGTCAATCAAAATTCGGTGATATTTGTTCGTATTTCGTTTGAAGGACAACAACCACCAATCGCGGCCATTGGCGTGTCGGCATGTTATTACATTGCCACGTATCAGCGTGTCGCCTTCAATTATGGCCAATCGGCGTTCCAATACCTTTTCCCACCCTTTGGTGATAATCGCCCCACTGATATCCCCCGAACATACATCCAAAATTAGACCGTCGCTCTCTAAGTACAACAGACTGGCGTACAGCAATAAAACACTATCTGATTTGCCCGGGAAGGGTATAAATACAGAGCCTTTAGGAATGGTGGCGGCGCTTAAGTATAGGTTTGAGTTCACTTTTACACTCATGCTCGTCCCGTTGTACATAGCTAGGTACTGGTTGTTCTGGACTTGTATGCCATTGAAAAAGGCAAACAAGTTGCCATCGAAACTCGATATGGCTGAGTTGTTGTGCAGGAAATCATAGCCAGGTACTAAGTAAGGTGTTGTATCTATTTCCAAGCTCCCATTATTGAAGGTCATAAGGCTGTAACCAAACTCAATGCCATTACCAGGGTACCCTATAATCCAGATATTATCATGTTTTTGTGCATACAAGAAGGCGCACGGAAGTAGTGTGCCGATTAACATAGTCGTTAAACGCATGGATAGAAAAATTAAGCCCGGTTGCAGTACGATCTGTTCTGCAACCGGGCGTGAAAAATTAGTGGAAAATGGAAAGTTTTACAGGCGCGTACCGGCGGCCAGCGGTCGAAACTTGGCAGATGTACATGCCTGTTTTTACAGCGGAAAGGTTGAGATCGAGTACGCCGTCGCTCGGAATACCCGTCGCCTCAAACACCAATCGCCCGGCCAGATCGAAAATTTGTACCTGCGCTGACTCGTCGGTGCCCGACCGGAAGGATACCCGAATCTGATCCGAGGCCGGATTGGGTTGCACAAAAACCTGCTCTAAAGTGGGTGCTTGTTGGCGCAGAAGGTGCCTCGCCCCGGTGGACATGCACAAGGAGTCGTCGTCAAAATAGGCATCACCGTTTGTTCGGTACAGGCCCCGCGCAATGAAAACCGCCCGTCCGCCAGTGAGCGGGCACTGGTGGGCGATGTCGGATATGGTGTCGAACTGGGCTGGCAATACTGCTTGTAAAGGTAACTTTTTCATTCCGCAAGTTTAACACATTTCCCACTCTTCACCCGCTCCCCGCCAGCCGTCACCTCCCAAACATACAGCCCCGCTGGCACACCTTCCGCTTCGATCTCGTTCACCCCAAACACCAGCGGCTGCTCCACCACTAACCGCCCCGCCGCGTCGTACAGCCGAAGCGCCGGGCTGCGCAGGTTGACGCTGAGCGCCACCGCGAACCGCTCCCGGAACGGATTGGGCCACACTACCACCTGCGCTTGCAGCACGGGGTTGTCCTGCGCCGTCACACCGAGGTAGAGCGTTTTGCAGTGGGTGTCGGTGCCGTATTGGTTGCTCACGGTGAGGCACACTGGGTACGCGCCCGGCTGGGCGTACTGGTGCTGCGGGTGGCGTGTACTGCTCGCGGGCGAGCCGTCGCCGAAGTCCCAGGCCCAGGTGGCTGGCTCGTAGTACGACAGGTCGCGGAACGCCACGGCGAGCGGGTCGAGGGTGTCCTGCTCATAGCGGTACCAGGCCTTGGGGTGGTTGTTCAGGCCGAGGGTGTCGCAGGGCGAGCCGTCGAGGGGGCCGAGGCGGTAGTTGGGGAAGTTGGGCAGGCAGAATGAGTTGTACTTGAGCAGTTGGATGCCGTGCTGCTGGTACCGGCAGTCCGCACCCGCCTCATCGGGGTTGTGGATGACGTGCAGGTATTGCGTACCGTTGGTGGCCGAGCTGTAGATTTTGCCGTCGGGAGCCGATTGTAGCATGTGGAACGTGGCAGGGAAGGGGTCTTTGAAGCCGTCGTAGATTGACACAACCTGACGGCTGGCCGGGATATCAGCAGCCCAAAGGTCGTATTGGAAAGCGGTGTCGCGTTTGTTGTGGTAGAGGTAACGGGAGTTAGAAGAGAAGGCAAGGCCTCCATACTCACGTTTACTTTGTATTTGGGTTTGATTATTTACGATACCGGCACATCGGTCGAAGTCAAAAATATTCAAATATGATCCAATAGATTCACTAATCGAACTGTACAAAGCGAACCGAGTTCCATCCGGCGAAAAACAAGCAGCGCCAGCCCCGTTTATTATTGGCAGGTCAGCCTCTCCCATTTCTTGTGGGTGGAAACCCGCTGGATCAATCAATATCCGATGGTACTTGGTCGAGTTTCGTTTGAAGGACAGCAACCACCAGTCTCGGCCGTTAGCATGTTTGCACGCCATAACAAGGCCACTAACAAGCGTGTCTTTTTCAATGACCCCAATTTTGCGTTCCAGAACTTTGCCAAGTCCATCGGTAGCAGACCACCGCCCGATAACGGCAGCGTTTATATCTCCCGAACAAACATCCAACACCAGCCCGTTTTCAATCAATAAAAACTCGCTGGCATAAATCAACAAGACACTGTCTGGTTTGTTTGGAAACGGGATGTATAGAGAGCCTTGTGAGGTGGTTATGGAACTTAGGTAATAGCTCTGCATTATTTTCTCATCCATCTTTTCGCCACCTTCCATTAGCGTAAACTGACGGTTATGCACCTGTAAGCCATTAAAATAAGCAAACAGGGTGCCATCGGGGTTTGAAAACACGGAGTTGTTAAACGCAAAATCGTAGCCGGGTAGCGTATATGCCGCCGTGTCTATTCTTAACCTGCCATCATCGAAGGTCAAAAGGCTGTGGCCGTACTGGGCACCATTCCCCGGATAACCAATCACCCAGGAATTGTCGTGTTTTTGAGCACTCAAAATAGAAAAAGGCACCGTGATGCCGATTAACAAAATCGTTAAACGCATGGCTGGAAAAGTTTTGCCCGGTTGCAGCAGCAAGGTGCCGCAACCGGGCTGACGGGTTAGCGAATGATGGAAAGTTTTACGGGCGGGAACTGGTTGCTACCGACTGAAACACGGCAGAGGTACAAACCAGGCCTAATGGCAGACAGATCAAGGTCGTGAGCGCCGCTATAGGCTACAGCCTGCAGGACTAAACGCCCCGCCAAATCGAAAACCTGAACCTGTGCTGCTTCGCCGGTTTTGCCGGGGAAGGACAAGTGGGCCTGATTCGTGGCCGGGTTGGGCCGGATCACCACCGCCCGTTCGGAGGCGAAACCTTCCCTTTGCTGCGCTGGCCGCCCCCCGGAGGGCAGGCACAACACATCATCGTCAAAGTTTTCGATGAGCACTGAGCGGTACAGGCCCCTCGCGACGAGCACCGCCCTACCGTCCGTGAGCGGGCACTGGTGGGCAATTTCGTCTATGGCCTCGAACTGGCTTTCGCTCAGCTCCACGGTGCCCGAAGCCAGCCACGCCAAATAGGTGTGCCACACGGTTTTCAGGTTGCTTTGAAGCAAGTCGCTCTCCGGCAGGGCTTCAATAGTAGGCAGCGCCGCTGCGGCCCTTGCCTGCCGGAGTGAATCAAGGGCGATCTGCACCTCGGCGAAGGCGCTCAAGGGCGCGATCAACCGATCGCGCGGGGCTTGCGCTTGCCAGTATATCCCCAGCGAATCGGCCCGCGTACCGGCCGACTCCAGCCCTTCCAGCACTTGGCCGCTCTCTGCAACGATGGCCTCAATGCTGTCGCGCAGATATTGCAGCGGCGACAGGATAGCCTCGGGTGCTTCATCCACGGCAGCTACCAACTGTTCGGCTTCGTAAAAGGACTTGATCGGCCCTCCCGCTTCGGCGGTACTGTAAAACGAATCCACCGGCGCGGCCTGTCCGTGCATTTCAGGGTGCGCCTTCAGCCGGGAGTACAGGTCGCGGGCCAGTTCCCATCGCAGCATGGCGGCATTGACTAAGGTGTCAAAATCCCCGGACACCAATGCCAAATCCAGAGATGAAACGGCCGAACGAGCGCTGTAGGGATACTCAACCTGAGGACAGGCCGGGTCTGCGAGGCAATGAACGATGTCGGCTTGGTTTGTTCTGAACCAGTCAATAGAGGGGGCATTCGGTGTGGAAACGAACTCGGGGTAATGCGGTGTATTGTTATTTGTTACAAAGAACAAGGATTTGTTGACAATAAGGTCTGGCCCCCAATGCTGCGCCGTACCTGACCCGGCATGAAAACGATTGCTATTGGTGGTGTTTGTACCCAGTATTTGGTACGGCTGGTGGCCGATGATGGTGTTGTCCTGCAGTACGAGGCTGAGGCTGTGGTCGGCAAAATCGGTTTGTCGCAGCTCGGTATCCATGCAGGTACCGGTAAAGTTGAAGCCCACGTCGGATCCGTAAATGGTGTTGCAACAGAACACGTTGTCGGTGTTCATCGTGATTTCAAAACCCTTGATACCATCATCAAGGGCGGCCTGTGCGACGCTGGACGATACGGTGTTTCCGTACACATAGTTGATGTCCGAGCGGTTGAGCAGGAAGCCGTAGTTTTTGTAGGTGGCCGTCGGCGGGTTTTGTGGCATATTTATGGACACGCTGTTGTCGGCGATTCGCCATCCGCCGATCCCGTCTACAAATATGCCGCGCACATAATCGTCAAGGTTGACGATGTTGTTGGTGATCTGTGGGGAGAAGTCGCTGCTGAGCAGGATGCCGTTGTTGGCGTTCGACAGCAACATGGCGTGGCCCTTGGCGCTGGTTTGCTCTTGGTTGTCCTGCGTTTGAAACACATTGTGGTCGAAAACGTACTTTTCCAACCAAGGCGATTTGCGCAAGTCCCAGCCCAGCACACCGTGGCGAAGAAAACCGATCTGGTCATTGTCCTCCATGACCACGGCAAAGGGCCGACGCACCTCCAACCCGATCCGAACCTGATCGGTCTGGGAATTTTTGAACGACACCAAGCCTTCGTGGTGGTTGACAGCATGGCCAGCCCAATCAAACGTACATTCCGTTACATCTACGATTCCTCCTGTGGCCGCCACACCTGCACCGGTTGAAAAGGCGAAACCCGGCTGCTGGGTGTCCATGAACCCGATCATGTTCTCAAAATCGCTCCGCAACACATCAAGAAACACGTTCTCGGCGATGACCCCGTTTCGCAGGTTGATAAATTGATTTCGTATTCCGCTGGCGGCCCCGATGTCGAAGTTGGCCCCAAGTATGGCGGCACCGGCGTAGCCGTTTTTGGGGTCGTAGTTGGGCAGCCCCGCGTCGCAGGGAGGCAGCAGATCGCCGAGGGCGTTATTCTTGCCACGGCACTCCATGACGTTCCCGAAAAAAGGCGTTTGCCACACGTTTCCGCCGAAAATCCCGCCGCCCGTGCCGGGTATGTACAGGCCGATGTGGTCCCGCTCGAAGCGGTTGTGCTGGATATCTACCTGTGTGGGCGTGAGGCCGGTAAACGGCCCGGTCGGGGTCACCAACAGGGCATACTGGGCATCGGCAACGATGTTGTTTCGGAACGTCAACCTTCCCGACGATGCCACCGTGATGCCCCGCCACATGGTCTCGCAGCCGTAGATGTTGTTGTACTCCATCGTCAGGTGCCCGAAGGCGTTCACTGCGACCTCGGAGCAGGGCTGCATGCGGATGTTCGGGCAGCCTTGGATGTTCAGGTCTTGATCCAGCACGAGCCTGCCGGAGATGGCGATACAGCCGTTGTGCTCGGTGGCATCAATAATGCCGTCGTTGTTTTGGTCGTAGTTGTACACGGATTCCAGTACAGAATACGGTGTGCCTTGG
>JBEBHD010000227.1:0-8916 GCA_040080915.1 Saprospiraceae bacterium | reverse complement strand
TTCACCGCAGCATGAAGCAAAATTCGCCGCTTGCAGCCCGGCGACTGAAATTTCAACACGCTCTTAGCAACACTCAGCATGAAAAAGAGGCTTCGCACCTTGCGGCGCGAGGTATAAACATGCTCTCATCCAAACAACTTGCTCCAAATACCGCCCGTGTTCTTGGCCTTGCGGGCTTTGTCAAGGAACTCAATGGCGACCTCCTGATTCGGGTCGCATTGCAGCGCCTGCTCGCAAAACTGAATAGCCTCGTCAAAATGGTTGTTCTCATAGGCGATAACCCCGATGATGGCGTAGGCTTCGGCCATGTTGGGGTTGTGGGTGTAAGCCTCCTTCAGACAATTGATTGCCTCGGTGGGGTTTCCGCACATTTTGTGAACCAATCCGAGGAAGTACCACGCGTACGCATAAGCGGGCGACAGGCGTATGGACTCCCGGAAGTCGCGCTCCGCAGGGTCGTATTCCTCCAAAAAATAGTAGGCGATGCCGCGCACGGTCTGCATTTCCGGTTGGTTGGGGTCTAATTTCAGGCCGTGGTCGAGGTATTCGATCGAGTCGCGGTAGTGGCCGAGGTGGTACTGGCAAAGCCCGTAGCTCCCCCAGTAGGCGGCATTTTCGGGGTCGGCCTGAATGGCAATTTTCAAATCGGCCATGGAGCCATCGTAATCCTGGCTGTGTACCCGACACACGCCGCGCAAGCCGCAGGCCGTCGTTTTCTGAAAATCTTTTTGCACGCAAACATCCAGGTCCTGAATGGCCTGGACATACTGGCCCAAGTGCATGCTGGCCAAGGCGCGGTTGAAGCGGGCCGTGAGCAAGTCGGGATCGGCCACGATGGCGGCGTTGAAATCCTTGTACGCCCGATCGAAATCGGCCTGTTGATCCATGCGGATATTGCCCCGGTTGTTCAGGGCAACGGCCAGTTTGGGGTTGATGTGAACGGCCTCGGAGTACCAGTGAATGGCCTCGTCCCACAGGCCGAGTGTTTCGTGCAAGGCTGCCAGATTGTGTTTGGCTTCCCATGACTGCGGGTATTTGTCCAAATGAGCCGTCAGGTCGTTCATGGCACCGGAGTAGTCGCCGTCCTGCATTTTCTGATAGCCCATTTGCAGCAGATTGGGCGTTTCGCCGCTGGCGGCAGAGGCTACGGGCTGTGGGGCCGTGGAGTCCGTCACCGAAAGGCCCGAAGAGGGCACGGAGGTATTTTGTCGGCCCTGCAACTGCTTGCTCGCCACGGTGATCAGGCGCAGGGTAGAAAAACTGATGTTGCTGAATGTGATGGAGTAGTCTTTGTTGTCAATCAGGTTGAGGCGGCTCTGCTGTTGGCACAGGTTCATTTGTTGCTGGAGGGCAAACACCTCGTCCAGCAGGTCGGCATCATGGTTTTCCAGCAGGGCTGCCAGGTCGGCGAGCGCCTCTTCGGTCTCGCTTTTTCGGATTCGGTCTTTGAGGCTTTGAAAGGCGACGATCAGTTCCATTGCGTAGGTTGGTTGATTAGTTGATTAGGTAGGCTGTGCAAGAATTATTCCCGCTGCCAGACGAATACGGCCGCCGGGGTGATGCCGAGCGTTGGGTGCCACTCGCCCGCCACACCGATTTCCATGCCGTTGGCCAAGCGAAACCCGCCCCCAAGCCCCAAACGGGCAGGTTCGGTACGAACTCCCGTCCGGACAACGACCTTGGGCACCGGGCGGTACTCCAAACCTATTTTCACCTGTGCCGGACGGTCCAAGTCTTTCTCCGTTTCGGCCAAAACCGTGAGCGTCGAACTCGGCACCCAGGCGGCACCGATGCGCAACACGGCGGGCACGGCGGTTCCGGCCAGTTCGGCCTGTACCGGATTTTGCACTTGAGCCCCTAACCACACCTTTGGGAGCGGGTTGGCCAACACACTCAGATTGAAGGTAAACCCCGTGGCACTGCCGTATTCCTGGGCCGAAACGCGCAGCACATTGGCACTGCCACCGAGCCACAAACCGGTGCCCAATCGCCGTCCGTACGCCAACCGGAACTGCTGCTCGGAATATGCCTCAATACCCGAATGCGCCATGTCCAACCCAAGTCCGTCGTTGGCACCTGTGCGAAAAAAGCCCTGAAAACGAGCGGTTTGCCAGCCGCCTATACCAAACGGCAACGCCGAGCCGAGCAGAATGCCAGCACGGGGAGCCATGCCGAGGGCAGCGTCGTTGCTCAATCCGGCCTGAAGGCCCGGATAGGCCGCCGTCGCGCCGCCCAATGCCAGCGCCGCAGCATGGCCAACGGGCCGCATGAAGACTTGGCCCAAAAGCAGGGCTGGAATACCAGCAAGCAAAAATCCAATAACATTTCGCATGAAAAAAACGAAGGTACCTTGGTGTAGTAGCGGCCCGAAGGTACGGCACGAAGCATCAAAGGTCAACGCCGTTTTGCTGCACAATTTTTTCATAAAAAAGCCCGGCATCGGTCATCGAGCGCTCCATAGTGGAAAAGTCCACTCGGAGGAGGCCAAAACGGTATGTAGGGCCAAGGTGCCATTCAAAATTGTCCCAAGTGCTCCAGTGGATGTAGCCGCGCAGGTCCACGCCGTCCTGAATGGCTCCGTGGCAAACCCGCAAGTAGTCGCGCAGCGCCTGAATTCGTAGCCGATCGTCGTCCGTGCAGATACCGTTTTCGGTGATGATGATTGATTTTTGGTATTTTTTCCAAAAACGACGCAGCGCCCAGCCGAGTCCTTCGGGTTTATACAGCCACATCTTGTCGTGCGGGAGGCCGCTTGTTTTCACCGCCCCCGGGCGGTGGATATTGTCAATTGGTCGCGGGTCGAACCGAATCTGGGCGTAGTAGCTCAGCCCCCAGAAATCGCATTTGCGAAACGGGCGTGCTGCCCGCTCCATGAACCACCAGCGGGCAAACGCGGCCACGGGCACGCCGAGGATATTGGCCGCGTCGAAGTAGGCCGTATTCAGCGAAATACCCACTGGAGCGCGTTTGGATTTTTCCCGAATCAGCATGCGCACGATTTCGTGTGCCTGGCCCATGTTGTCCAGCACACGATTGGCTGTGAAATAGCGGTGTTTTTTGAAGGGGGGAAAATGGCCGGCCCAAAAGGCGTTGTAGGCGTACACGTTCGGTTCGTTGAACGTGTTCCAGTAGGCCACGTACTCGCCGAAGTGCTTTTGGCACTGCTGGGCGTAGTTGACAAAATGCTCAATGTTGGATTCGTTCGTCCAGCCACCCGTTTTTTCGAACCAGTTTGGATGGCAAAAGTGGTGCAGGACGAGCATGAGCGACACGTCCTCTTTTTTCAGGCGCTCAAAAAAAGTGCAGTACTCGTTCACCACTTTGGGGTCGAACTTGGCCATGGGCGCGGGTTGCAGCCTCGACCAATCCACGCTGCACCGGTAAATGGAGCCGAGACGAGCGATGTACCTGGCATCTTCGTGCCGGCGCAGTTCGTGGTCGGTGGTTCGAAGAAACTGGTGGCCGTCCTTGGCCGTCAAGCCGCGCCACGGATGGTCGCCAGCCGTTTCGATTTGCGCAGAAGCGGTGGAAGAACCCCAAAAAAAGTGATTCGGAAACGTGATCATGGCCAAAAAAAAAGCCCCTCACCGCGAGCCTAACCGGGGGGGCAACCATGAGATTATAAATGGCGCATACGTTCGAAATAAACGGCGTGCGATGAAAAATCACACATTCACTCGGGCTCGTTTGCAGCCAATTACGGGTCGTGGTAACGGATTAAAAGAAAAGCATACTTTAAAATCGGGAACAGCGGTAGGGAGAGAAACTGAACCGAGAAAACGTGGATTAGGAAGAAAAGTCCTGTTGAGGACGGCACAAATATACGGCCATGATCCAACGCGCCAAGCCCATAGGAAAAAATAATTCCCCGCTCCGACGAGAGATCGCTACGGGCAGGTTTGATTTTGGCAAATAAATGCCGAATCAACGGCAACAAAAAGAAGGACTTGCGCTACAAGTTGGACTCCCCTGCCCCGTCCCGGGCACGCTCTTTAAAATCAATGCGCACCGAAAAAATGTGGGAGTACAGCACCTGGGAAACGTTGCCGATGTCGGTCAGGGCATAGTCCAATTGGACGCGGCCAAGCCGCAGGCCGAGGCCGAAATTGGGCTGAAATGTCAAGGATTCCTGATTGGGATCGAAGTCGTCCTTTACGCGCTGAAAATTGCCCACGCCGAGACGCACCTGCACGAAGCTGTCGAAATTGGCCTCGACACCCACACGGGGATCCATATTAAACGCTTTGGAATGTAGGAGCACATTGCGCTCTCCGTCAGTCGTAAATTCCAGATCAATAGCGGGCGTGAGCGTGGTTTTTTGGCCCAACCTCGTCAGGCACGCAGCACCGAGGATAAAGCGCGGGTTGGTGATTTCGGTGCCGCCCGTAGGAATCTCATTGCCCGTTTGCTCGAAAACCTCTTTTTCCCGTTCGGTTAGGTTGAACGACCATGCGTTGAACGTAGTGGTCAGGTCGCGGCCTTGCAGGCCCAGCATCCAATTGCCCTTGCGGTATTGGACACCGAGATCGGCCCCGAAGCCCCATGCTCCGCCAAACGAACCGATGACCCGGCGAATGACCTTCACCGAGCCGCCGACCGAAAACGCCGGGTTTCGCAATTTGCGGGCGTAGCTGCCCATGAGCGCGTAGTCGGCTGCCGAAAAAGACGACACGTTGTCGTAGTTCACCGTACCGTCGGGGTTCACCAAATTGATGGTGTAGGGGATGTTGTCTATGCCGAGGCGCACCAGCGAAAAGGCCAAAAAAGAGCCGTTTTCGCGGTTGAGGGATTTCCCAAAACCAATGTAGTCGTATTGCGACACGCCCACAAACCATTCGGCGTGCATGGCCGCCACTTGGAACGGCGCGGTGATATGCGCCAACCCGGCGGGGTTCCAGTAGGCTGCGGTGATGTCGCCGACGTGGGCCACCTGCGCTCCCGACATCCCGTGGCCTTGGCCGCCCACGCCGATGGCGAGGAACTCGTTGCTGTATTTCTGTGCCCGCAACGCCGGTGTAGCCAACACAAACAAAAACGCGATGTAGCAAATTAGTCTTTTCATATTGTCCTCGACTTACGGAACGGCGAAACACGCCCGCCACCGTTGTGGCACTGACGCGGTTGCCGTGCGAGCGGTTGCCTCATTGTTTTTACACTTTTTTACACTTTCTTACACTCACTGAAACTTCCGGTTGGCAAACTGATCGGAACTTTGTTTCAAATTTCCGACGGTATGCGCTCGCTCGTTTTTTCGATATTCTTTTTCCCTGGACTGCTTTTTTCACAAAATCTCCGCGAGGACTGGCGGCACAGCCTTGGCTCCAGCGCCACGCTGCACGCCGTGCTGGAGGCCACCAACGGTTACATCGTGTCGGTAGGCGAAACCACGAGCAAAACCGCAGGCGGTACCGACGGCCTGCTCCTGCTCACCGACCACAGCACCGGCCAGGTTGTGGCCGAACTGCGCTTCGGCGGCCCAAAAGATGACGTGCTGTACGCCGTCGCCCAAACCCACGACGGGCGTTTCTTGCTCGCCGGGGCCAGCGAATCGGGCAGCAAGGGCGGGCGGGATGCCTGGCTCGTGCTCGTGGACGAGCGCGGGCGTAAGGTTTGGGAAACCACCTTCGGCACGCCCGGCCACGACGAGTGCCGCAAACTGCGCATCCTGCCCGATGGCGCGGCACTGCTCGCCGGCCACCAAAACGATAAAAAAAGCGGCGATATCTGGCTCGCCAAGGTCAATGGCAAACAATTGGCCTGGGAAAAAAACCTTGGCACGGCTGAGTTCGAGACGGTCAGCGGCCTCGTGTTTGCCCCCGACGGGGGCTACGTTTTTTGTGGCAATACCGGGAAAAAAGGCGGCACGGGCAAGGGCGACGTTTTTTTGGTCAAAACCGACCCGCGCGGCGAGTTGCTCTGGAAAAAATGGTTCGGTGAAGACGGCTGGGATGAAGCGCTCGATCTGGTGGCCGCCCACGACGGAGGCTTTGCGCTGGCCGGACTCAAGTCCGGCAAGGCTGGCGATACCGACTGCTGGCTCCTGAAAACCAGCCGCGATGGCTTCAAACAGTGGGAAAAATCCTTCGGCGGAAAATCCGCCGACGCGGCTAACGCACTCCTTCAAACCACCGACGGTGGTTTTTTGCTGGCCGGACACTCTCGTTCCAAACGAAGCGGCGCACGCTCACCCGACGCTTTTTTGGTGCAAACCACGCACGGCGGCGAACTCCAGTGGGAAAAGTACCTCGGCGACGACCGTGACGACGCAATTGCAGTGCTGTGCCCGCTGCACAATGGCAGTTTTACGGCCGCCGGTTCGTTCGACGGCGACGAGGCCACCCTTTTTCGTTTTTCCGATCCGCAAAACACCCAACTCGCCGCCATCGCTATGCGCGACGCGGCCTCGGTGGAGATTTCGGAGGCCATCGTGCGCAGCTCCGACGGCACGCTCGTCCCCGGCGAACGCGGCTACCTCGCCTTCCGGGTTTCCAACAAATCCGACCTCGACCTGCACGACCTGCGGGTGACCGCCGACAACCCCTCCGCCAACGGCCACCTCAGCGCCTGGAGCACCAACTACCTCGGAATATTGCGCAAAAACGCTGGCATTGAGGTGCGTATCCCCCTGCAAGCCGCGACCGACCTGGGCGATGGCGAGCAGCGCCTCACGTTTGCGGTGAGCAGTGGCGAAAAAAGCCTGAAGTCGTTTGAAAAAAACATCCGTTTGCGCAAGCCCAAACCCGCTACGCTGTTGGTGGCCCAACACAATTTTGCAGCCAGCGACCGCTCTGACGAGGTGACCCTGGCCGTGCAAATCGAGAACAGCGGCGACACCGTTTCGCGGGCGGTCGAGGTGCGGTTTGTTTGCCCGGAGGGCTTAAAAACAGGCGGCGCGACTATCATGCTGCTCGGCCCCTTGGCCCCGCATGACCGCCGGGAGGTAAAACTCACGTTCACCAAAACGCCCCAGTTTACCGCCCCGGTAGCGGCCATCGCCTGCGCCGTGCTGGAGGGCGGGACGGAAAAAGTCCGCAAAACCTTCGAATGGCAGGCAGGCGGAAAAACGTCCATCCTCGCCACCGGCCCCATCCTGATCTGGACCGACCCGGCTCCGCACGAAACCGGCTCCAACAAGTTGAGGGTAGCGGAAGATCACTTCGAGTTCAAAATGACGGTGGTGTCGGGCAAGCCGTTGGACACGAAAAATTTCAAAATGAAACTCAACGGCACGGAAACCGAAGGTGCCAAGTTCAACGAGGAAGACCTGTCGCCGCCCAAGCGCGAAAACACCCAATACACCTATACTTACCACAATAAAATCCCACTCCAGCAAGGGAAAAACCGGGTAGAGGTTGTGGTGGACGGGCAGGTTTCCGACTATATTGAAGTCGAGTTTGCCCCCGAGCGTGCCAACCTGTTCGTATTGGCCATCGGCCCCACACACGACGATCTGAAGTACACCGCCAAAGATGCCGCCGATTTTGCTGCTGCATTTGCCGGACAGGCGGGAAAACTGTACAGCCAAGTGTTTGTAAGCGTGCTCAACGCGCCGGAAAAAACCGACCTGACCGGCATCAAACAGGCAGCGTTCGACCTCGCATACCAGTGGGACGACAAACAGATCAAGCCCACAGACGTGCTGCTGGTGTTCATATCGTCGCATGGGAAAATTGTGGATAATCGCTTCAAACTCCTGCAAACGGGCTACAACCCCAAGTACGAGCGGCTCGCGGTAGACTTCAAATCGGATGTGCTGGAAGTGCTAAGTCCGATCAATTGTAAAAAAGTGGTGTTCCTCGATGCCTGCCACAGCGGCGGTGCCAAGGATGGCTACGGCGGGTTGAGCCGAGCCGTGGTGGAGCTGGCCAAAACCCAACCTGGTGTGACCACGCTCACCTCTTGCGGCAGCACCGAAAAATCGTACGAGGACAAAGCCTGGGCAAACGGCGCGTTCACCGAGGCCCTGCTCGAGGCCTTTGCCAACACGGAGTGCCACGATGCCAGCGGGGCTTACCGCGCCGATGCCAACGGCGATCAGGCGGTTCGCCTCGGCGAACTGTACGATTTTCTGCGCCGCCGGGTGCCGAGCCTCGTGCAAAACACGATCCCCAACGCCCCGACCGGCCAAATGCCGTTCATGCCGGAGAGCCAATTGGACAAGGAAATGCCCATCTACTGGTTGGGCGGAGACAAGTAACACGACACCAATAACATAGGGCATTGCCCTGCCAACAAGACTAACATGACCAGAACAATCCTCGCCCTGTGTTGCGCCCTTGGCACAGCAAACCTGCTGGCCCAGTGCCCCACGGGTACCACAGTACAGGTGACCAACAACTTGGGCACTAATACTCCAGGCTCGCTGACCTTTGCGCTCAATTGCCTGAATACGGTGCCTTCCATCACGACGGTGACCTTCAACATCCCTGGTTCGCCGATAATCCAGCCGAACAGCCTGCCGAACATCGGCAAAAACGGGGCGCTGATTGACGGTTTCAGCCAAAATGGGGTGATTATTGACGGCTCGTCGCCAGCCGGTGCGCCGGCCAACTGTTTCGTGGTCACGGCCCCCAACGTGACCATTGTGGGTCTGACGATCCGAAATTTCACCAGCGCCAGCGGTGGAAACGCCATTTTGGTAAACGGAAACAATCCCGTCATTCAGAACAACACGTTGATCTCCAACCGAACCGGCGTGAACACAGGCACTACCGTTTCTTCGTTTTCCATTACAGCCAATACGATTGGTGCCAGCGGCACTGGCAATATCTCGAACGGAATTTTCATCCAAGCCGCCACGACGGGCGTTGTTTTTTCAAATGAAATCGCCCACAACGGCGCTTCTGGCATCAATATCCTCAGTGGCACGGTGCGCATCACGGAAAACAGCATCTACTGCAACACGACCGCTGGCAT
>JBEBHD010000389.1:0-2336 GCA_040080915.1 Saprospiraceae bacterium | reverse complement strand
GTTTCCTATCATGGCGTGTATGTCGTTAGGTGTAAGCAACCCAAACATACACGCTTTTTTGTTTATGCATTAACTCTTGAATTTTTCACGAACCATTGTGACCGAATGCTTGAAAATTGCCAAATCAAAACAACCGGAAGTTGTATTGGGAAAACTGTGGCAGCGCAATTATTGGGAAAACATCATTCGAGATGCAGATGCCTATAACCAAATCAAGGGGTACATCGTCGGTAATCCGGGCGACTGGGAGTCTGATGGGTTTTATTCTGCTGATTGACGGAGAGGACTTATACATCTACAAGACACTTGCTCACTGCTTGAACGTCCATCGGTACAAATCCTCTACTTGTCCCCGTGCCCAAGGCGTTTTGCGCAAAAAGGTCAGGCTGGATTTTACACTGGGGTTTTCTTTGAAACACCGGATATTGATGTGGCGGCTCAGCCCTTCCCAGCCGTAGTGCGCCTGCAACTCCTCTACGACCGCTTGCAAGGTTTTGCTGTGAAGCGGGTTGTTGGGCTGTGTTTTCATGGTTGTTGTTTTGAAAAAAAAGGCCCGCTCGAAGCATCGAGCAGGCCTTCATCTTGTTGCGGAGAGGGTGGGATTCGAACCCACGGTACCCGGAGGTACACTTGATTTCGAGTCAAGCACGATCGACCACTCTGCCACCTCTCCGGGTTGGCTACTGGCTTTAAACCATCAACCAACGGCACAATCGTGGCGGAGAGACAGGGATTCGAACCCTGGATACGCTTTTGACGTATACGCACTTTCCAGGCGCGCTCCTTAAACCACTCGGACATCTCTCCAGATCGGCTGCGAACAGCCTTCAAAAATATCTGCTTGGGGCCGCAAAAAAACTGCTTTTCCCCAAAGCGGGGGCAAAGGTAATTTTAGTTTCAACAAATTGCAAACAGGATTTTTAGACACCGTTTGCAACGACACCTTTCGATTCGAGCGATTATTGATCACGCTCATGCCCAGGCTTAATGCATGTCATCCTGATTGCCCAAGGTGTGACCGACTTTTGGGCTAAAATTTATTATGAAAATCCAGATCACACCGGAAAAAACCATTGGCGATATCCAAACGGCCTTTCACGAGGAGTTTCCTTACCTGAAACTTGTCTTTTTCTCCAAGCCCCACCGTGCCGTTACGGGCACCCACGCCAAGTTTTTGATCGAAGACTGGAATACAAAAATCGGGGATATGGTAGCGGTGGCACGAAGCGGTTTCCTCACGCTGCTGCCGAATACGCGCACGTTCGATATCGAACGTATCTTCGAGAACGAGTTCGGGCTGTTTGTTCAGGTGATGCGCAAATCGGGCGATATGTGGCTGATTACCACCGTGACCGATCAACTTACTCTGGAGGAGCAGAACGCCAAGGGGCGTGCCAGCGAGCATGTCAATTTTTTACCCGAGGACGAATACGACTATCGGGAACAGGAATAAACATATCCACACTCAACTGCCTTGACTATGAAGTCCATTCTTGTGCCTATTGATTTTTCCAGATGCGCTGGCAATGCCTTGCAATTTGCCTTGCGTTTGGCCGGGAGTACAGGTGCCGAGGTGACAGTACTGCACGTAATTTTCCCGAACGAAGGTGTTGATAACAACGTGTACAATGCTTTTTGGTCAGACGAATACCTGTCTGAACGCACGAAAAGCCTGAGCGCGTGGGCAAACAAGTACCAGCGAAAAACCCGGACTGGCAAGGTTCCCGTTCGGGCCGAGTGCCGGATCGGGTTTCCTGTATCCACCATCTGCGATATGGCCGACGACGTATACTCCGACTTGATCGTGATGGGCACCACCGGCGCTACCGGTCTGCACGGTGCTTTTTTGGGTAGTATTGCGGCGGGTGTTTTGTCCAAAACCAAGCGCCCGCTCCTGTCCATCCCCAAACAGGCTGCGAATATTGATTTGTCGGCCAGTGCTGTTTTTGCCACCGATTTCCATTTCCGGCTTGGCGACTTGTCCGCAGCGGTGTTGCACGAGATGTTGACTCCTTCCAAGGGAAAACTGCACGTTGTTCACATCATGGACAAACCCGGTGAAGAACGCGACACGGCTCGGGAAAAATCGTTCGGCGACAAACTCGGTGGCGTACCGCACGACTTCCATTACCTGCACGATCGCGACATTGCACAGGCTATTTCCAACTTTATGGAGTCGGTTGACGGGGGACTGTTGATCGCCGTAGCACACGAACACAGTGTACTTCACCGGTTGTTTTTCGACAGTATCACCCGGCGGCTGGCGCACCGCGTTCATGTGGCCATGCTGACGTTGCACGATGCTGTGTAGGCTCCTGCTGTTTACCAGACTTGTT
>JBEBHD010000030.1:0-31319 GCA_040080915.1 Saprospiraceae bacterium | reverse complement strand
ACCCCAGCCTGCCCAACCGCCACAGCCCGAAGCCATCGCGCCCCTGCACGAGGCGTGGGACAGATTGCTTCGCAAGCACGTCAACGCTTCCGGGAAAGTGAATTACAAAGGCTTCCGGGCCGACAAAGCCGCGCTGGATACCTACCTCGCCGCGCTGGCCACCAACCCGCCCGCCGAGGGCTGGAGCCGTGCCGAAAAAATGGCCTACTGGATCAACGCGTACAACGCCTTCACCATTGACCTCATCACCGACAACTACCCGGTGGCCAGCATCATGAACCTTGATGGCGGCAAAACATGGGATGTGAAACGCATCGAATTGGGCGGAAAAAAATACAGCCTGAACCAGATCGAAAACGACATCCTGCGGCCCCAGTTCAAGGACGCGCGCATCCATTTCGCGGTCAATTGTGCCGCTCGATCCTGCCCTCCCTTGCACAACCGGGCCTACACCGCCGACAATCTGGCCACCATGCTGGAGCAACGAACGCGCCAGTTTGTGAACGATCCCAAGTACAACACCCTTTCGGAGGGCAAGGCACAGGTCAGCAAGATTTTTGAATGGTATGCCGCCGATTTTGGCAACCTGCGGGAGTTTCTCAACCGCTATGCCGCTGCGCAAGTGAGCGGAGATGCAGTTATCGGCTTTGCCGAGTACGACTGGGCTTTGAACGAGTAGTAAAAACAATCAGTCTGCTACACCTCCCAGATTTTTAACGTCCGGTCGTCGCTGCAGGATACCAACGCGCCGGGCAGCCAGAGCAGGCGATTGACCGAGTTGCGGTGGCCATTGTCGCGCAAAGGATCGAAAACGCGCTGGAGTCGGAACGTGTGTGCATCCCAGATTTTGACCGTTTTGTCGCGGCTGGCGGTGGCGAAGCGGCTTCCATCGGGCGAAAAGGCGAGGTAGTTAATCGTAAACCAGTGCGCGGCTTGTTCGGATACGAGAGCGGGCACGCCGGTTTTTCCCAAAGCCCATGCCCGCAACATGGCATCGCGCCCCCCGCTGAGCAAGTGCTGCTCGTCGGGCGTGTAGCCCAACGCGAACACCGAAGGCTTGTGTACCTGTGGCAGGATGTGTTTCAGAGCAAGCGTTTCCAAGTCCAAAAAATAAATGGAACCGTCGCTGGCCCCCACTGCCACCTCTCGGCGGGCGGGTGCTATGGCGATGCAGCGCAGGGCTTTGTTCGACAAGTGAAAACTCTCTAACGAGCGCGCCTCTGCCAGCGACCAGCGTGTGAGCATGCCCTCGCCTCCGGCGGAAAAAAGCCATTCATCGTGCATTTTCAGATCAAAAACCCCCTTGCTGTGGTGCTGAATGTTGCGTGTGTGCTCTGGTTGAGTCAGGTCAATCCAGTGCAGACCGCCGTTCATATTTCCGGCAACGAGGCGATTTTTTTCGGGCACTGCGATCATGGAAAACACCTGTGCTTCCACTGTGGCCACGACCTTACCCGTGTCCGGCTCGTCAAGGTTCCATGCGGTGATCCAGCCGTCGCCGCCCGCCGAGAGCAGGTCGCGGTCGGTCGCCCCTTGCGCAAGCGCGTAAACGGCGGCCCGGTGTCCAGTGAAGGTATGCATAGGTGTTGTTGGCTGTTGGCCGTTGGTTTGTAAGCGAGATGCCAAACCTAAATGGTGTCCTCTTATTCGGAAGCCAGCAGCCAACAGCATTCTATTTATCGTCTCCAAAAAAGGCGATGATCTTGTCAGCCAGCTCCATGCCGATGTAGGATTGGGCCTCCATCGTGCTGGCACCGATGTGTGGCGAGCAGGACACCTGGGGGTGCTTTAGCAGCGCCTCCCGAGGAGTAGGTTCGTTTTCAAAAACGTCAAGGCCCGCCCCGCCGACCTTGCCGCTGTCGAGAGCGGCGAGTAGGGCTTCTTCGTCAATTACGCCGCCCCGGGCCGTGTTGATCAGGATGACACCGTCCTTCATTTTTTCGATTTCGGCGGCCCCGATGATCGCCCCGCCACCGCCAGGCAGGTGCAGCGAGAGGAAATCCGACTCGCGAATGACCCGTTCGAACGGCTCTGTCTGGATTTGTACGCAGAGTTTCAGGTCGTCGTAGCCGTACATTTTGATGCCTATCTCGGCCTCGGGCACAAAGGGGTCGTGCGCCCGCACGGCCATGCCGAGGCCCAGTGCCATTTGGGCCACTTCTTGGCCGATGCGGCCAAAACCGAGGATGCCGAAGGTTTTGCCACGCAGCTGAAAGCCGGTCTCGAAGGCTTTTTTGAGTTTTTTAAAATCGCCTCCGGAGGCCAGTTCACGATTGCCGCGCTGAAGCATACGGGCGAGACTGAAGAGGTGGCCCATGGCCAATTCGGCCACTGCCCGAGAGGAGGCCTTTGGTGTGTTGTACACCGCCAGGCCCTTACTCTGTGCATACGCTACGTCAATGTTGTCGAGGCCCACACCGCCCCGGGCGATAACCTTGAGTTTTTTGCCAGCGTCAATGATTTCGCGGGTAACCTTGGTGGCGCTGCGCACGATGAGCACGTCGTAGGCCTCAATGCGTGCAGCAAGTTCTTCTTGGGGGATTTTGTCGGTGACGACGTGGTAATTGGCTTCTTCCAGCAGGAGCTTGCCGTCGGGGTGGATGCCATCGTTGGCGAGAATCTTTATCATTATCGTATTGTGCGTTCGTTCGTAAAAAGCGACGCAAATGTAGGCCAATGAATTCAATAGCGATGAAACAACCCGCAGCGTCATTTTTTCGCCAAGGAGCCAAAGCAGCGTTTGCCCGCAGGTGCGCGTTTCGACCAAGTTCGCCGGGCATGGAGTTGCAGGACAACCATTTTTTTAATAAAATTTGAACCGGAATCGGCACATGGATCTCGCCATAACGTTGGAACACACCGAACACAACTTTATCACGGCCTTGGCTCGCCAAGAGCGCTGGGCACAGCAACAGCTGTACGAACAACACTACGGCAAGATGATGGGCGTATGCCAGCGCTATGCCAGCTCTCGTGACGAAGCACTCGACCTGCTGCACGAAGGCTTTATCAAGGTTTTCCAAAACATCGCCCGCTACAAGCCCGGTACCTCTCTCCCTGCGTGGATACGAACGATCATGGTCAACACCTGCATTGACTACTACCGAAAAACCATCCGGCGACGAACCGACGACATCAACGAGGCGCACTCCCTGTCGGCGGATGACCCCGATGCACTCAGTAGCCTCTCCGAACAGGAAATCTTGGCAGCCGTGCAGGAACTCTCCCCGGCCTACCGGGCAGTGTTCAACCTGTACGTCGTGGAGGGCTACTCCCACCGCGAAATAGCCGATGCCCTTGACATAACCGAAAGTACCTCGCGGAGCAACTTGGTGAAGGCGCGAATCAAACTAAAAGAACATTTCCTCGCCCGCCGCATGTATTTTGAAGGCCGGGACACGGAAGCCTAAGCATACCGCACGATTTAAACGATATGAGCGATAACAATTTTGACCAGCAGGTGAAGTCCGTTCTGGAAAACATAGAACCGGATTTCGACCCCGCAACGTGGGACATGTTGGCACGCAAGATGGACCAGGCAGCCTTCGAAGAGCAGCCCGCTGCCGTGGACGCGGTGGATAAGGCCGTATACCACACATTGCAACGCCTTGAAGCGCCCTATCAACAGGCGCACTGGAACGCACTGGCCAACCGGATGCAGGTCGTCGCGTTGCGGGTACGTCGCTTGCGCATAGCCAAACTGGCGGAAGCCGCCATTTTTCTCCTGCTGTTATGGAATACCGAATCGTACTGGGGCACGGGCACATACCTGCCTCCATCCCGGCCGGTTTTCGACCCGAATGTGCCTGTAGCACAAGTCCGGCCGGGCATGCCCGTTGCCTCAAAAAACCGGAACGGACAACTACCCACCCAATACGCTGCGCAAATACCGCTCGAAGCCCTGACCGCAAAAAACCTTCGGGCGCAACTGGCGCAGCCCGGCTCCCCAAACCTGCTGTCGAACGACTACCTGACCGCCAGCAGTACTGCGGAAATATTGACCAACCTGAACCAACCGGCCAATCAGGCCGCCCAACATTCGTACGCCGTTGCCCAATCCATTTCGCCCTTCCTGCTCACGTCCCGGTTGTTGGTGCATGACCGCTCTGTCTCGTTCGCCCAAGCGCCTGTGCCGAAAGTGCCGCCGAAAAGCCCGTTTTTCCTCGCTGCCTATACCGTAGCCGACAACGACCGGATAGCCGGCGTAGACGGGAAGAGCTACCCCGGCAACGGTTACGGGGCTGTTTTGGCTGGCGGCTTTCGACCCGACAAATGGGGCGTGGAAGCTGGCATCGGCTACTCCGCCAAGCGATACGCACCCAAACAGAGCGTGAAAATCATCAGCGGAAACCAAGACGACGGTTTTTACGGGTCCTCCCTCGCCGACATCAGCGCCGACCTGCTCACCGTGCCCGTGAAATTCACACGCCGCATAGCCAAAATGGGCCGCACCAGCGCACACGCTGTGCTCGGGGCCACAGCCAACATAACCTTGAACAAAAACCACGACTATGGCACCACGTTTTTCCCACCAGGCACCCTACCACCCAATACCCTGCCCGACCCAACGCCCAAACCGACCCTGGCTTCCAACGGGCTGCTCGAAAACGGCAGACTGTCCGACAACCTGTACACCACTGTAGACGCGGGCATCCGCATTGAGCACCGGCTCGGGAAAGGGCGCCATGTGGCATTCGTGGAACCGGCTATGCGGCAAGCAGTTGCCGGCAAGGGTTACGGCACGCAGGGAGAAACGGCGCGTTCATTCTCCATTCAAGCAGGCGTGCTGACATATTTGTAACAACTCGGAACATTGCCGCTGAAATTTGTTGTGTCTTCGAAACACCGCCGGGCAACCGCTCCCGTACTGGCAACGCCATTTAACCGACACAACAAAAACGTCTTTTATGATGAAACTTCGGCCCTTGATCCTGTTCGTGCTCGGCACCGCAGCGCTGTCCGCCCAAAGTACTCACCAAATCCAACGCACCCTGAACTGGTCCGCAGAACCGTACCGGCAAACACTATCCGGCGGCGATGTGGTGGAGCAATGGCGTTTTGACGGCTGCGATTTCGGCGACGAAGCACCCACCCTGCCCTTGTTCATTGAGCGATTTGCGCTCCCGGGCCGCTCCCGCCTGACAGTGGAAATCAATTCCGTGCAGTACGCGCCTCTCGAGCCGAAGGCCAGCTCGGACTTAGCAGTTTTAGGTCAAGACTTGGACATTCAGGCATCGGTGGAACAGGAAAGAAGTCAGTTTTTTGGCCGCGTGAAATTTTTCCCTATTCGGAAAACTGGCAACGGTTACGAGCGCGTCACTGCGTTTTCGTTCACAGTGCGCATATCGGCTCCCGAGCCGGAGCCAGCCAAGCCGCGCGGCGGACCGAACACCTTCACCTCCGTATTGAGCGATGGTACGGCCTACAAATTTGGCGTGAACCAAAGCGGTGTGTACCGCCTCGATTTTGCCTACCTGAAAAATACGCTCGGCATCGCCAATTTGGAGAGCATTGACCCGCGCCAAATCCGTGTGTACGGCAACGGCGGTGCCATGCTGCCGGAACGTGCCGGTGATGCTCGTCCCGATGACTTGTTCGAAAACGCCATTTTCGTGTCAGGCGAGGCCGATGGCAAATTTGACAACGGCGACTACCTCCTGTTTTACGCCACCGGCCCGGCACCCTGGTCGTACCGGCCCAGCACAACCGACCCGGAACTGACCATTCAGCAGAACCTGTACGACGAGTACGCCTACTATTTTATCAAAATCGGCGACGGGCAGGGGCTGCGCGTTGTGGAACAGGCCAGCGTATCGTCAACTTACCTGACGGAGGAGTTCGACGACGTGCGCCGCCTCGAAGACGAGAAGGTGAACTTGCTCAACCTGTTCACATCCGCTCAAGGCTCGGGCAAGCGCTGGTTCGGCGATTATTTTTTCCAAACCCGCGACCGCACGTACACGTTCAGTTTTCCCAACCTTGTGACCGGATCGTCGGCTCGCTTGAGGGCGGAGTTTGCCGGACGCTGCCGGATCAATACCAGCTTGCAGGTCTTGGCGGGCACTTCCACGTTTTCCCGCACAGTCTTCGGCGTGGCAGTCAGCAACAACGAAGCCGACTTTGCCTCCAACACGCTGGTCAACGGTACCTTCGCGCCTCCCACCGATAACATACCCGTGCAAGTGCGCTACCTGCCCGCCGCCGAAACCAGCGAAGGCTGGCTGGATTATATCGAGGTGAACGCCCGGCGCAGGCTCGTGATGACCGGTCAAGCGATGGAATTCCGCGACTTGCAAACCTTGGCCCAACCCAATGCCACCTTTCGCTTGAGCGGTGTCAGTGGTGCAGGCTTTGTCGTTTGGGATGTGACCGACCGGAAAGCACCCAAACGCCAAGTGACCACGGCCTCCGGCAGCACGGTGGAATTTGGCGCAGCCACCCAGGGCACACTCCGCAATTTCGTTGCGTTTTTCGACAACGGCAACCTGCCTCGACCGGAAAAGGCAATCGGAAAAATTTCCAACCAGAACATCCACGGCCTCGACAATCTGCACATGGCCATCATTTACCCCCCCGACTTGGAGGCTGCAGCGCAACAATTAGCCCAACACCGGCGCACGTTCAGCGGCTTGGATGTGGCCACTGTGCGTATTGACCAGCTGTACAACGAGTTTTCGTCGGGGGCGAAAGACCCTACCGCCATCCGCGATTTTGCCCGGATGCTGCTGGATCGAAACCCAACCAAGTTTGACTACCTGCTCCTGTTCGGCGACGGCTCCTTCGACCCGCGCAACAACACGCAAAGCGACGACAACCTCGATCTGGTGCCTGTTTTTGAAACCTACCAGTCGTTCAACCCGATCTACTCATTTCCCTCCGACGATTACTTTGCGCTGCTCAGCGACAGCGATGGCGGCAACCTCGTAGGTGCTTTGGACATTGCTGTCGGGCGCGTCACACCCCGCAATGCTGCCGAGGCGCAAGCCATCGTGAACAAGATCATAGACTACGACAGCAACTCCAAAACCTTGGGCGACTGGCACCTGCGGCTCCTGTACTTCGCCGACGACGAGGACTGGAACGCCCACATCAACCAAGCCGAAGACTCCCTGGCTTGGGCTGCTGAAAAAACCGAGAAGTGGTTCAACCTTGAGAAGGTCTATTTCGACGCTTACCAGCAGGTGGCCACCTCCAGCGAAAAACGCATCCCCGATGCCAAGACGGCCATAAACGCCAACATTTTCAAGGGCGGACTCATCGCCCAGTACATTGGCCACGGCGGCCCGCGCGGCTGGGCGCAAGAGCGGGTCATTGACAACAACGACATCGCGGGTTGGGACAACACCAACCGGTACCCGCTCGTCATCACTGCTACCTGCTCCTTCGGCGGGTACGATGATTACGGCACGCTTACTGGCGGTGAACAGGCGCTGATCAAGGTCAATTCTGGTGCTGTAGCGTTGTTCACAACCGTACGCGCCGTGTTTATTGACGGAAACAACAAACTCACCGATGCCGTACAGGAAGTCATTTTCCAGCGGTTGGCCAACGGTCGTTACCGGACCATCGGCGATATCCTCAAGGATGCCAAAAACACCCTCAGCAGCGGCAACGAAAACAACGGCCGCCGCTTCACCCTACTCGGCGATCCGGCTATGTACCTGGCTCTGCCAGAGCACCGCGTGCGCACTACCCGGATCAACAGCAAGCCGTTCAACCCAGTCCAGCCCGATACTTTGCGGGCGCTCATGCCCGTGGAATTAGAAGGGGAGGTGACCGACCTGGCCGGAAACCTGCTGCCTGCGTTCAGCGGGCGCGTGTTCGTCACCCTGTTCGACAAAAAACAGACGCTGTTCACCCTCGGTCAGGACGAACGCAGCTATGTGCGCCCGTTCACGGCCCAGCGCAGCATTTTGTTCAAAGGCAGCGCAACGGTGACCAACGGCCAGTTCAAAATCAATTTTGTGGTGCCCAAGGACATAAACTATCCCTACGGGTTTGGCAAGATCAGCTATTACGCCGAGGACGGAACCCCGCTTGACGCTGCGGGAGCCGACACTGAGGTGGTCATTGGCGGCACGGACAATTCCATCAAAGACGAAAACCCGCCCCTCGTGCAGGTTTTTCTCAATACGGATGCTTTCGCCTTTGGCGGTATTACCGACAAAAACCCGACGATCTTGGTGAAATGCTCCGACGACTACGGCATGAACGTAACCGGTGCCGGCCTCGGCCACGACCTGACCGTGGTGCTCGACGGCAACGCGCTGGAAACCATCGTGCTGAACGATTTTTACGAGAGCGCTCTCGACGATGCCCGAAAAGGTAAGGCGCTGTATCCCTTGCGTAGCCTTGCCCCCGGGCGACACACCTTGCGGGCCAAGGGCTGGGATATTGCCAACAACTCCGGCGAAGGCTACACCGAGTTCGTAGTGGCGGAGGATGGCAAGGCCGCTCTCGCCCATGTCCTGAACTACCCCAACCCGTTCAGCACCAACACCAATTTCCAGTTCGAACACAACCTCGCCGGGCAAGTGCTCGACGTGCAGGTCAGCATTTTTTCTGTATCGGGGAAATTGGTCAAGACCATCCTGCACACGGCACCCGCCGACGGGTTCCGCGTGACAGATGTCAACTGGAACGGACGCGACGAGTACGGCGAGGTGCTCGCACGCGGAGTTTACCTGTACCGGATCAAGGTGCGCGGTACCGATGTGACCGGAAACACCGCTACTGCCGAAAGCGCGTTCGAGAAATTGGTTATTTTGAAATAAGGAGTTGCTAAAGCGATGATCCCGCACACCTGTACCGACCAAGTGGGCCGGGTAGTGAACCTGCCCGTGTTCCCGCCACGGCGGATCGTTTCGCTGGTGCCCTCGCAAACGGAACTCCTGCACGCCCTCGGCTTGGAAGCCGAGGTAGTAGGCATTACCAAGTTTTGTGTACATCCGCCGGAGTGGTTTCAGGGAAAAAAACGCGTGGGTGGTACCAAGACAGTTGCCCTCGAGAAGGTACTTGGATTGCAGCCCGATCTCATCATTGCGAACAAGGAAGAAAACGACCGCGAACAGATCGAGTTCCTTGCGGAGCGGCTACCGCTATGGGTGAGCGATGTACGCGACCTCGCTTCAGCGTTGGTTATGATCAAGCAGGTGGGCGCGATTTGCGGCAGGCCTGAAGCGGCGTTAGACTTGGTCGCCCAAATCAGGCAAAAATTTGTGGACCACCGATCCAGCGTGGATGCGCCCCGACCCCGTGCGGCGTATTTCATTTGGCGCAAGCCCTACATGGTGGCGGGCGGTGGCACGTTCATACACGCTATGCTCGAAGAGGCAGGTTTTGAAAACGCCTTTGCTTCAGAAAGCCGCTACCCGGAGGTTTCGCGGGAGCGGCTTGCCGAATGTGCGCCTGATGTGCTGCTGTTGTCGTCCGAGCCGTATCCGTTTGCGGAAAAACACGTGGACGAGCTCCGGGCATTGTGCCCCGCCGCTCGTGCCGTAGCCGTCGTGGACGGGGAGTTGTTTGCTTGGTACGGAAGTCGGCTGCTCTCGGCCCCGGCCTATTTCCGGCAATTGTGGGAAAACGACCTTTCCCGTGTTTTTCGGCCAAACGGAAAAAGATAGCCAAACGCAAATAGAGCAGCGCATTGGTTTTCGCCCGTATTTTGCCAGCCCTTTGAATAGATTTTTTTTGTTGAAAAAAACTGCGATTCATGACCGGCAAATTTTACTCCGCGATACTTTTTTTCCTGTTTTTCTTCACCAGCGCCAACGCTCAAACGACCGAACGCCGGGCGGGCGAGTTGTTGCTGCAGTTGAACGCCGAGGCTTCACCTGCCACGGTTTTGTTTCAATTGAAAGCGGCTCTTCCCGGCACCCCTGACCTGTTTTGGAAAGAACCCGTGGCTCCGGGCTGGCAAATCTACCTGCTCGGTTTCGACGAAACTAAGACGGCCCCCGATGCCCTGCTGGCCGCCGCCCGCCTCCTGCCCGACGTAAGAAACGCCCAGTGGAACCAGCGCGCCGAAGAGCGTACAACTTTTCCCAACGACCCCGACTGGTTCAAACAGGACGACATGGATCTCATCGGAATGCCCGATGCCTGGGACGTGACCACCGGCGGCCTCACCCCGGCGGGCGATACTATCGTGGTGGCTGTGTTGGAAAAAGGCTCGCTGCTCAGTCACCCCGACTTGGTGCCAAACCTCTGGTTCAACTGGGGCGAAATACCCGGCAACGACACCGACGACGACGGCAACGGCTACAAGGACGACTACCGGGGCTGGAATCCGCGCACCAAAAACGACAATATGGCGGTGCCCGGATTTCACGGCACGGCCGTCAATGGCATCATCGGTGCTGCTGGCAATAATAGCACAGGCGTGAGCGGCGTGAACTGGAAGGTAAAACTGATGAACTTCGCCAACGTAGAATTTGAGAGCGAGATCATTGCCGCCTACAAATACGCGGCCGACATGCGGCGGCTGTACAATACCACCAACGGTACCAAAGGCGCGTTTGTGGTCAGTTCCAATGCTTCCTTCGGTATTGATTTCGAGTTTGCCGAGGACCACCCACTCTGGTGCGCCGTATACGACTCGCTCGGGGCTGTAGGCATCGTAAGCGTGGGCGCTACTGCCAACAAAGACACCAACGTGGACACCCAAGGCGACATGCCTTGCACCTGCCCCAGCCGCTACCTGATTGCTGTGAACAACGTCGGGCTTTTGGGGGGCAAGGTCCCCAGCACCGGCTATGGCGCTACACACATTGACCTCGGCGCACCCGGCGAAGGCACCTACACTGCCCGCAGCCAAGACCTGTCACCTACCTACGGCGCGTTCAACGGCACGTCCGCTTCCACGCCCCACGTGACGGGCGCATTGGCGCTGTTGTACAGCCTAAACTGTGCCTTGCTCACGGCCGACGCAAAAACAAACCCAGCCGTATGCGCCCAACGTATGCGCGACCTGATCTTGGAAAACGTGGCACCTGAACCCACACTAAAAGGCATCACCACCACCGATGGGCGGCTTAACGTGGCCCGCTCGGTGAAGGCCGTGCTGGAATCCTGCGATGGTGCTACTACCGGGCCACTGAGCATCCTGTGGGTGCGCCCGAATCCCGTGTTCGACGAGCTGCTCGTTCGCTACCAGTCGCCCACGTACTCGGCCTACCAGTTCGTGATCCACAACATGCTCGGCCAGCAGCTGTACGAAGAAACCGTGACCCCCAACCCGTTTTCCAGCAATATTTGGAAGTATGATGCCAGTGCACTGCCACGGGGGGCCTACTCAATTTCCTTCGGGCGAAATGATGCCTGGCGGTCGGAGGTTTTTATCAAGAAATGATGCCTGTGACCACCAATTATTCCCCTACTTGTACCCCAAAATATTCACCTCCTCCCGGCACAGCTCCAAATCCCCCGCTTCATTGCTCGCAATGGCAAGCAGCCGATCACCAGCATAGGTTTCCAACATTTTTTTGAACCAGCGCACGGCGTTCTGGTCCAAGTTGGTGGTTGGTTCGTCCAGCAGCAGCACGGGCGAGTCGGTGCAGATAGCCAGGGCGAGTTTGACGCGCTGTTTCATGCCAGAGGAGAAAAAGCGCAGTTCCTTGTTGCGGGCGCGGGGCAGGTCGAGCAGGTCGTACAGGCTTTCGGCCGTAAGGCCGGGCAACAGGGGGCGAAGGCGGGTGTGGAACCGGATAGCCTCGTTGAGTGAAAATTCTTCGATCAGTTCGATGTAGGGAGCGGCATAGCTCACCCGGCGATATACGGCGGCATCAGAGTCAAGTGCGTGACCGTTTTCCTCAAAAACCACGCTACCCTTGGACAAGGACAAGTGCCCCGACAGCACCTTCATCAGTGTGGATTTTCCCGATCCATTGGGGCCGACCACGGCGTATCGCCCGCTTGGTTCGAAGCGGTGGTTCAAGCCGCGAAAGATCCAATCGAATCGAAAACGCTTGCCCGCATCAGTGAGTTGGATGGTCAAAACGGTGGAGGAGTGAAAGGCTACGAGTTGTTCAGGGAGTGAAAGCCTTTCATCAGGCCGCGTTTGGCTTCGCGCACGAAGCCCGCGATTTCGTCGCGATACGGCGATGGGGCGATTTCGTTTTCGATGGCATCCAATGCCCGGGGGGTGGTCATGCCGCGCACGAACAACACCCGATAGATGTCTTCGATGTGGTGGGTGTCCTCGCGCGAGAACTTGGCCCGGTGTAGCCCCACGCGGTTGATGCCAGCGTAGGAGAGCGGCTCCCGGGCGGCCATGACGTAGGGCGGTACGTCTTTGCGCACCAGCGAGCCGCCGCCGATCATGACGTGTCCGCCGATGCGCACAAACTGGTGAACGGCCACCAAACCGCCGAGGCGGGCGTAGTCGCCGACATCAATGTGGCCGGCCAGGGTGGCGTTGTTGGCCAGAATGCAGCCCTTGCCGATCATACAATCGTGGGCGACATGCACGTATGCCATGAGCAGACACTTGTCGCCGATCACGGTTTTCCATTTGTCAATGGTGCCCCGATTGAGCGTGCAAAATTCACGGATAATCACGTTGTTGCCGATTTCGAGGGTAGTCGGCTCACCTTTGTACTTTAGGTCTTGGGGGACGCTGCTGACCACCGCCCCGGGAAAAATCTTGCAGTTGGTGCCGATGCGGGCGCCATTCATAATGGTCACGTTGTTGGCTATCCAGCAATTGTCGCCGATCACCACATCTCCCTCGATGATGGTGAATGGTCCGATGGTGACGTTGTTGCCTATTTTTGCCTTGGGATCAATGACCGCCAGTTTGCTTATCTCGCTGCTCATGGAATAGCCGTGTTTGTAAAGTCGGGCACAGGTTATCGGGTTGGGCGCGCCCGGTGAAGTGTCGTGATAAATAACTCAGATGTCTTTGCTGCGCCGCACAACCTGGGCTGTCAGTTCGCCTTCGGACACGATTTTGCTGCCTACGTAAGCCGTTCCCTGCATGTGTACGATGCCTCGCCGAACAGGCTCGATCAGCTCCAATTTCATTACCAAGGTGTCGCCGGGGATAACCTTGGCCTTGAACTTGGTGTTTTCGACTTTGAGAAAATAGGTGTCCCAGTTTCCGGGGTCCTGCACGGTGCTGAGCGCCAGTATTCCGCCAGTTTGGGCCATGGCCTCGATTTGAAGCACGCCCGGAAAGATGGGATTGTTCGGAAAATGCCCTTGGAAAAAAGGCTCGTTCATAGTCACGTTTTTGATGCCCACCACGTGGGTGTCGCTCAGTTCGATGATTTTGTCCACCAACAAAAACGGATACCGGTGGGGCAACAACCGGCTGATGCCGTTGATGTCGTACAGCGGTTCCTTGTCGGGGTCGTAGCGGGGCACACCGAGCAGGCGGCGTTTTTCGGTGTAGTGTTTTTTCAGGATTTTGGCAAACTCCACATTGGCCGTGTGGCCCGGTTTGGTGGCCACGATCTTACCGCGAATGGGCTTGCCGATAAGCGCCAGGTCACCGATCACGTCAAGCAGTTTGTGTCGGGCAGGTTCGTTTTGAAAATGCAGTTTCACGGTGTTGAGCACGCCTTCGGAGTCCACATTGATGGACTGCTTGCCCATTTTTTTTGCCAAGGCATCCAATTCGGTCTGGTCCATTTTCCGGTCGGCGATCACAATGGCATTGTCCAGGTTGCCACCCTTGATGAGACCCATGTCAAGCAGTTTTTCGAGCTCGTGTACGAAGACAAACGTCCGGCAGGGGGCAATCTCGCGGGTGTAGTCGTCCAGGTTGTTCAAGGCAGCGAATTGTTGACCGAGCACCTTGGAGTTGAAGTCAATCATCACTGTGGCCTCGAACGAGTCGGCGGGAAGGGCCATCATTTCAATGCCCGTGAGCTCGTCCTTGTAAGAGATCGGTTCGGTGACGACGAAGTACTCGCGTTCGGCATCAAGATCGCTGCGGCCAGCCTCGTTCAGGGCCGTTACGAAGGGCATGGAGGTGCCGTCCATGATTGGCATTTCCGGCCCGTCAATGTCCATGTGTACGTTGTCAATTCCCACGCCGGTGAGAGCGGACAGGACGTGTTCGACAGTGGCTACCTGTGCCTCACCGCTCCGCAGGGTCGTGCCCCGGTTGGTGGACACCACAAACTTGACATCGGCTGGCAACACGGGTTGGTCGGGCAGGTCCACACGCTGAAATCGGTAGCCGTAGTTGGCCGGTGCTGGCTTGAACGTGAGTGTAACAGGTTTGCCAGTATGTAAACCAACTCCCTCGACCGAAACGGGAGCGACAATGGTAGTTTGCTTCATAATTCGGGAACACGCTGGTTAGAAGTGGCGAAGGTACGGTGCTATGGTTGGAAAATGGTACCCCATCAAAACTCGAACTTGGCCCGCATCCGGATGCCCGTTTTGGCAATCAGCGGGTTGTCGGTGTACGTGAAGCGTTGCACCACATCAATGCGGAAAAATTTCAAGATGTTGGCTACGCCCACACTTGCTTCGATGTATGGCGTACGGCCCAAGGTGTAGGTTACGGGCTTGCCGTCGTCGTACGTCGGGAACAAAAGCAGCTGGTTTTGGCCGGTTGGGCGGTTGCGCTCGTCGAGGCCGCCCCACAGCGCCTTAAACGTGACCACTTCGCGGAACTGGAGTTTGCGCAGCAAGGGTATGCGGCCAAAAAACACGCCGCCAAAGTTGTGAAACAGGTTGATGGCCAAATACTTGTCGCTCACAAACTCCAAGTTGTTCATCAGGTTGTACGACTCGAACTGGTAGGAGTAGGTCTGGTTGGCAGCGTGCATCACGAGCAAGGGGTAAGGCACTTGGCCAAACACGCGCCCGGCCTCCAGAACACAGGAGGTGCGGCCCAGCGGGCCGAGATAAAACATTTTGAATGCCCGGAAACGGAGGTTGTGGTAGGTGTACTCACCGTTGGCCAGCCCGGCCACGCCCGCGTCGTACCAGAGGTCGAAAATTGGGTATTTATTGGGGATGGGGCGGCGGAAATTAGCGCCGTCGTGAAATTTTTCGTTCGGGCCATAGTGCAGGTTCAGCCCGATCTCTGATGTCGTCAGGTCTCTTTTGTAACGGATCTCGCCGTTGGCGGAGTAGTCGAACAGCAATGAGCCGCCACCGTTTTGCTTGATGTGCCGCAGCTCAAGGCTGTACCAAAAACCGGACCTGGATTCCTTGGTATAGCCCAAGGTCACGGCCTGTTTGTAAAACATTCTGGTATTGATTCCGCGCTTGTACGACAAGAGGAAATTATCCTCGTTGACGAGCTGAAGCCGTTGGCCGGGTATTTCGGTGTCGTTTTGGTAACTGACCTGTATTTCGTGTACCGGGAATAGGCGTACCTTCTGCTCTCCAAACGAATAACGGGCGGTGCCAAAGCCCTTCCAGCGTTCGTCTTTGGTGCCGTAGGTTACATATCCCTCGAACATGAGGCGATTGCTGAAATTGTAGTTTGTGCGCCCGCCAAGACGGGGCCGAAATCCTTCCACTTGGTTGAAACTGTAAAATGTGTTCACCGGCCCAATGTCGAAGATGCCCACGGTGGTATAGCCCTCAAACAAAAATTTGAGACCCCAAATGATCTGCCGAAACGTCCGGTTTTTGTTGAGGCTGTCCAAGGTCACTTCGAGGTTTTGCTCCGATCGGCTGAGGCTCACGTGCCGTTTTTGTTGCCAAAACGAAGAATCGCGTTTCAGCGCTCCATCCACCTGGGTACTGGCCAGCGTAGTCCCGAACAAGCTGTCGGGCACCGGCTGGTTGATTTTGTAGTTTCGGTAGGTAGTGGTTTTGTTGCCGAGGATGGACTTGGTGCTGTCGCCCTGCGTGATGCCGAAATCCATGAAAACCTCGTCTTTGGTCAGCATCAACCCGCGCTCGTTGACACCCGTACCAACCCAACTAAATTCCTGGCTGATCTGCATCTCGTTCACCCAGTTGATGTTGATCTCCTTGGGAATGCCCGCTTCGATTTTTCGCAGGGCATAAGTAGAATCCAGTGCCACCCACAAGTGGCCGATGAAGGCACGGTCAGTTTTCTGGCGCGCAGCGAAATACATGTGCGCGCAAGGCGTGCCGTCAATCTTCACCGTGTCCTGGATATAAAACCGGTAGATAGTCGGCGCGATGGGGTTGAGCGGACTCACGAAGGGCAGGTTCAGCAGTGTCACGTCGGCATCGTAAAAATCCACCTGACCGTACTGGTTGTCAATGAGGTAGGTGAGGCCCGACATGTCGAACAGGGTCTTGGGCACCACGACGCGCTCGCCCGTGACGTATTCTTTTTGTGCTTGGGGCGACTTGCGGTAGTACACATCGGCTATTTTTTCGCGCATGTACAGCAGCAGGCTCACCTTGTCGTTCACTTTGTTGGTGTCTGCGTTGTCAAAAACAAACTTGAAATTCCGCCAGATGAAATTGTTTCTGGTCTTTTCGGTGATGTTGTTCAGCGCCATGCCCAATTTTTCGTACTTCTCGTACTGGTAGGTGTTGAAGCCCTCCTTCCTGTTTTTGTCCTTGTTTTCGATGACCTTTCGGATCAATTCCACCGCCGGGTTGTCCTTGTTCCGGTATTTTTCCACCTTCACAGTCACTTCCTTCAAACTCACGCTGGATTCTTCGAGCAGCACGGTCACCTTGTTGGCCTCGCCTTCTTTGATCGGGACCAGCTGGGTCGTGAAGCCCACGCAGGCTACTTTGATGGCTGTCAGGCCCTTTGCCGTGGTTTCGATGAAAAAATTGCCCTGAATATCAGCCCGGGTACCGAGCGTGGTTCCCTCCAATTGTACGCTCACATACGGGATCGGTTCCTGGTTGGCGGCTTCCAGTATCTGGCCGCGGATGGACGTACTGCGCTGTGCCGACACCTGGCACAAGGAAGCGAAAACGAGCAAAAAGGCTGGCAGGCAATGGAGTGCCCGCGTGGTGGCGGCATTTTTTTCAAATAAGTCTTTTGTAAAAAACATGGTGTACGGTGAGGGTTGTAAACAGGTTATCGGGTGCCAGGCAAGCACCGTTGAAAAAATGTAGACCGCAAAAGTCGCTCGCAGTTCGCACATGGGCAACTTCGTTAGGTGTTATGGTCAAGTATTATCGCTCCACCCAGTAGCAAACACCCCCAAAACTTTAACAGAGGTTCATTTGCCGAGTAGGTTGTTTTTCCAGAATCGTGTGCTACTTTTGTAGCCGATTCATTTTTTCCGTTCACCAAAAACGATTTTCGCTATGTTATACCTCGCGTCGCCAAGTTTTCAGCATGAAAACCAATACGTCATGCTGAAAACTTGGCGACGTGAGGTATAATCTTCACCGCTCACCGCTCACCGCTCACCGCTCACCGCTCACCGCTCACCGCTTCGCGCTAGCTTTGCTGATGGTTTTTTGGTCATTAACCGCTTCTTTAGCCCAAGTAGAGTGCGGCACGCCAGACATTTCGCTCGAACAACGGCTGGCCTTTCTTGAAGGCATTGACTCGACCAGCGAAAACACAGTTGCCAGTGGCAGCGTCGCCGCTGGTGGTGTTTGGAAGGTCGGTGTCTGGTTCTACCACCTTCGCCGCACTGATGGCACTTCCAATGAACAGAATCCAGACCCAAATCAAGCCATTGCCGCCGTGAACGGCTATTTTGGTGGCCTTTTCGAGTTTGTCGTTTGTGGTTCAACGAACATTGATAACGACGAGTACTTCGAAGTGGACCTGAATACTGACTTAGATGATTTGTGGGCTGATATTGCCGCGCTAAACGAGCCAGCTTCTGACCATTGTGTTCGCATCTTTTTGCTTGGAGGGGAGGCCATTTATGCCAACGGGTCGCCCGCTTACACGGGCTACGGAAACGACCCGATTACTACAAACTATCCGGGGATATTTGTTACATACATGGACCCGGTTAGATGGGCGCATGAATTGGGGCACTTTTTTTTCCTTCCCCACTCATTTATCAGCCCAGAGAGGCAGTACGTCCACCACCCTACCCAGCCAATCAATCATCCGGTAACCATCAACGGGGATAGCTATACCTGCCATCAAACGGGTGACGGCTTTTGCGACACAGCAGCAGATCCTAGGCAGTGTACTTACAACAGCTCCTGCCAGCTGTTTAATTGTACTGATGGTTTTGACCCGCTTGGACTGCCGTATAACCCGGATCCGACTTTGCTTATGGGTTATTCCTTTGATTGTAGCAACCGCTTCACACTCGAACAGCTCCAGTCAATGCGTACCTTTTACTTGTATTTCCCGGCTTATAATTTTCTGAAACCGCCGCCTCAAGATTGTATTTCTCCCTCTTTTGGGCATATCGAACGGAATTGTGAAGACTATAACCCCTTAATCACAAACCCAGTTACCCCGATGGTATATGTCCCTTGTGAGGTTCGCAACGATGTAGGTGCCTTTTGCAACGCGCAAAACAACAAGACCAACACACTTGGACGCTACCTGACCAAGCCTTGCCCCTTGACTGGAAACCTCCGCTGGTCGTTGCCCGACAGGAACTATTTACCGGCACCGCTCAATGGTATCACCACGTTCGATATGTTCCTCATCAGGCAGCATATTTTTGGGACGAAACCTTTTGTGAACCCATTTCAGAAGATCGCAGCAGATGTCAACAACAGCGCCATTATCTCCACTTTTGATATTGTATTAATCCAGCGGTTGCTTTTGGGTTACACAACCAATTTTTTGATTGACCCGATTTCGGCCCCAAACGGCATTAGCTGGCGATACGTCCCGAAGCTGTACACTGGAGATCCGGTTTCTGGAATGATTTTAGTGCCGACCCTTTTACTGCTGTAGCCAACGATCCATTTACCAGTATCAAGCGCAAATACAACGATCAACAGTTTGGAGTGGCCGTGCCCAATCCGAAAACATGGATGGATTTTGTTCATTTACATACCAATTCAAACTACTCTAGCAATGAAGATGCTTGGTCCTTTACCGGTATCAAATTAGGCGATGTAAACTGCAATGCAATTACAGAAGGAAACCCATTTTTAGGCGATGACCACGAATTTTTCATTGATTCAACCAGCCTCGCCAACTTGAACTTTTCCGGCACCCGTCGCGTCCAAGTGATCGCGTCAGCATCGGAGGAGGTTGTAGCCTGGCAGTTTGGCGCTCGCTATGTGTCTGACTCCTTGGCCCTGTTCAACGTAGCCCCCGGCACCGATGCCGAACTCTTCGACGAAGAAAATTTCAACATCACGCCGGGCGGGGCCTTGAGTGCCCCCGGCCACTTCCGGGCTGTATGGTATGCCGAAGACGGCAAGCCGGTTTCGATACACAACAAGGTACTGTTCGAGTTTGACATGACGACGAGCCAAGGCGTAGTCAACCTGACCAATGCTTTGCAGTTAGACAAAAACGTGCTGCCTTTCTTTTTCTACAACGAGGACGGCGACCTTGTCCCCAACGTTTCGCTCACACTGCACATCACCGAAGTGCCGCAGGGCCTTCGCAAGCCCGTTTTACCCGGCACGGTCAGCCCATCCCGATCGTTTCGGATCAAAACCTACCCCGTCCCGTTCACCTCGGAGGTGGATTTTGCCTTCGATATGCAGAACAGCGGACCAGTACACCTCGACATTTTTGACGCGACCGGAGCGTTGGTCAGTAGTACCCACACGACGCTTCCTGCCGGGCCGAACGAACTCAATATCTCCGATTTGGCAGCGCGGCCATCGGGTTTCTATTGGTATGTCCTCCAGGCGGGAGACTTGACCGCTCGCGGTAAAATCAGCAAAAAATAGGTTCGTTATTGGCTCATGTGCCTAACCCGCTGATAGTGTCGGGGTGACTTCAAGTCACCCCGACACTTACGCTTGGCTTTCAGCAAGAAGGGAACATGAACCTCGTTTTGCTCGCGGCCCGCCCGTTTTCGGCAAGAACAGACTTCTTCTCGTGCAAAATTTTTCCCTTTTTATCGCTTTTCAAAAATCCTCGCTCCCATGCGCTCTTTCCTCATACCCTGCCTTTGCATTTTTCTCTCCAACATTATTTTCGCTCAAACCCGCCACTATGTCCGTGCAAATGCAAGCGGCGGCTCCCAAACCGGCACATCTTGGGCCTATGCTTTTAGCGATGTGCAACAAGCCTTGGCCGCCGCAAAAGCAGGCGACACAATCTGGGTGGCCGCAGGCACCTACCAGCCCACGAGCACGACCGACCGGACGGTATCATTTGTGCTCAAGGACAGCGTGGCCATGTACGGCGGTTTTGCCGGGACGGAATCCGACCTGTCGGCCCGCGATATTGAAATGAACAAAACAATCCTCAGCGGAGATATCGGCACCCTCGGACTGCCCTCTGACAACTCGTACCACGTTGTGCGTGGCAAGGGTCTGGGTAGCACCACCGTCATGGACGGGTTCACCGTTCGCGACGGGTACTCGTACAACGAGTTTACACCGATCCAGATTGACCGATACGGTGCGGGCATGTTGTTGGAAGGATCGGCCACCTTGGCGAATTCCCGCCCTGTCATCCAAAACTGCGTTTTTGAGCACAACCACGCGAACAATGGCGGCGGGCTGTGCGCCACTTGGTCGGATTTCGAAAGCCCTGAACAGTTTGCCAGCCCCGTGAACCCGGTGCTGCGCAACTGTACCTTTAGCCGGAACACGTCCTCGCAATTTGGCGGAGCATTTTACAAAAACAGCCCCTCAGCCCCTTCAGATGTGTTTATTTTGGATGGATGCCGATTTTTAGACAACAAAGCATTTATTGGTCAGGGAGGCGGCATCTATTTTAATGCCACGGCCAATTCCAAAACGGTTATTCGGCATTGCGTGTTTGAGCGGGACACTTCCTGGGTTGATGCGGGTGGAGCTATCGGTTATTACGCCAGCCCTCCTGGGCTAAGTACGTATGACCTGATTCTGGATTCCTGCGTTTTCCGCAAAAATGTGGCACTTGAAGGCAGTGCATTTTTGTTTGATGGATTCACGGCCTTTTTTGTGAGCGAAGAAGGCTATTCTTTTGATTGTAAAATATCCAATTGCTTGTTTGAAGAAAACTTGGCAAGGAGCGCTAATGGATCTGGCTACTTCATGTATATTGGGTTCAACTCTAAAATTGATGTGGAAGTAGAATCCTGCACCTTTGTACGTAATTTGGCGAGTGATATTACCGGGGAAATATCAGTTTCAGAAAACAATGAATCCACTCTAACAGTAAACAACTGTTTGTTTTTTCAAAACAAAGACCGTGATGGCCCTAACCGTATTTGCGTTGCATTAAGCCATGGCGGCGGGAGGCACAACACGGTACAATCAGAAATCACCAACTGCGTCTTTTTTGACAATGGGGGAGGGGTTTCTTCGACATCTCAAGCCAAAAACCAAAACACCACCCGCATCGCCAACTGCACTTTTTTCGACAACAACGAGTACATCTTCATCAAGACCTGGGACACGCTCTTCAACGATTCCAGCCAGTATTTCAACGATTTTTTCATAGACAACTGCATCGTTTGGGAGCCGGGCACTGACCTGCGCAAAATGTTCTACAACAACGAGCCCATGGTAAGCAATATGCACGGCTATCACATCAACAACACACTGCTCAACCTGACCGACAGCACGAGTGTGCCGGGCGCAGCGCAGGCTTTTCAGCAGGGCATTTTGCGCGGTATCGGGCCGGGGTTTCAGGACTCAGTTGCTGGCAACCTTCGGCTGCTGCCCTGCTCTCCGGCGGTGAACAAAGGCAACAACGATATTCCCCTCGGCCTCGGCTTACAAGACGATCTGGACGGGTTGCAGCGCATCCGCTACGGAACGGTGGACCTCGGTGCCTACGAGCAGCAGGATTCGTGCAATTCTGTGAGCACCACGGTAGCGCCCGGCACGCTGCCCCTGACCATTTGGCCCAATCCCTCGCCCGACGGCGAGTTGTGGTTCCACCTTCCGCTCGAAGATCCCATGGCTGGCACGATCCGCGTATTCGATGCACAGGGGCGTGAGATTTATTCCAAAAAGATCGTGGCCAAGCCATCCAATTTGCTGTGGTTAGGGCATTTGCCGCAGGGATTTTATACGCTTCGGTTAAGCATTGAAGGCGACGAGTATCTGGGCAAGTGGCTGCGAATGTGAACCGCTCGGCAGCAACTGCTCAACACGTCTGTTGAGCCCACTCCCTGTCCCCCCCAGAGCAGACGCATGAAAGTTGATGTGTAAAAACCGAAAAAGTCGAGATATAAAAATTACATGATTGCAGAATACATGATTTTAGATTTTTGAAGTGTCCGCGGCACACTCCGCGACAAAAAACCAAGAGTTATGGTGTACGCTACGAATACTTCAAAAATCAACAATCATGTATTCTTCAATCATGTAATCTAATTGATTGTCAATAATCTAAACCGTTTTCATGTATCAATAAAAAATTCACGCGTCTGCCCTGCTAGTAGCCCCCTCAAAAAAAAGGGAGGCCCTGTTTCCAGAGCCTCCCGACAGATGTTCACAACGATGCTTATCTTCGATTAGCGCACCAGCAACGTGCCAGCCCAAAGTGTGCGCGCGTTGGCGGCATGGATGCGGAAGAAGTACGTCCCTGCAGGCAGCCCGCTGCAATCGAGGGAAATAGGCATTTGCTCGGCAGTGCTGCTTCGAACTTCGCGGCCCAGCGCGTCCGTCACCGACAAGTTCATGGTCTCTCCGGGCAGTGCCTCGGCGGCGAAATGCACCACCGTGCTGGCGGGATTGGGATACACCCGCAGTGGGCTGCGGTTAGGATCGGAAAATGTGGTAGCACTGGTGACGAAATTGGTGCCTATGGTGTGCCAGACCGTATTGGTGATGACTGGCGCGTTGAAATCGAAATAGATCGCTGCCGTGTTTTCAATGCGCGTTCCGTCGGGGTTGTCGGGCGCTTGCGGGATGCGGAACTGGACGAAGCCCTCCGAAGCGGCGAGGTTTGCGTTGCTGTCGGGCAGCAAGATGTTTTCGAACACGAACTTGGCTACGCGGCCTTCGAGCAACTCGAAGCGGTAGGGGTGGCTGGAAACACCCGGGCGGATTTGCCGCGCCGCCAGAAACTGGGAAAGGGTGTCGAGCAGCACCACCGTATAGGCGGTGTCAGTGCCCGTGTTTTGGAAGCGGATGGTGTAGTCCAGGTCGGTGTTTTTCTCCACAAAATGCTGGGCACCGTAGCCTAAGGGAAGTGCCTGCTTGTCGTTGGGGTCGAAAGAGGATACATTTTGACGACAGTCGAGGGCCACAAACGGGTCGGCCGGGCTGAGCGGGAAGAGCGTGACCATACCTGGCGTGAAACCTCCACAGCCTTCGAGGGCCACGGCTTGTACGCCGCCGTAGGGGTGACCCGGCTCCTGCTGAGCCTGCAGGCGGATAGTGGCTCCCGTGGCCGGGAACGGATCGAGCAGCATGGTCTGGCCAGCGTTCAATTGGAACGTGTTGCTGTTGCGCATGAGCACGTCTTCCACCACGATGTAGTTCAGCGGGCCGGCATTGGGGCCAGTTCCGATGTTTTTAATCGAAAGTCGCACGCTGTCGTTGGCGCAAATGGCCTGCACGGTCACGTCGGCACCCGACCAGGCGGGGTTGTTTACGCACGTTGTGTCGGGGAAAATGTGCGCCTCGGTGCAGTGCGTGGCACCTGCTGGCGTATTACAGTCGGTAAAAAAGTTAATGCTGAATCGCCCGCCAGCGCCGGGAGCCAGGTCGCCCGTTTGGAAGCGATAAACCTGATTGCCGAGGTCAGTTTCGGGGATTGAACTGCTGACAAATGCCAGCGCGGCATCCAGCGTCACGTCCACGTATGTTCCCGGCACGGTATTTCCGCTGAGATTGACATACTGAACGTGGTAAATGCCCGGAAAACAGGGGCGGATGCGTGGTGTAGCCAGGTCTACATACAGAAGGGCACACTCATAGCTCAGGATAACCGGGAGGTCTTGTACGAACGCTTCCGATTTGGTTGGCTTGGTGAACGTAGCGATATATGTGGTCGGGCAGACACCCCCGCCGTAGTTGAAGGGCACAGCTACGGCCACGTCGAAGGCCGCCAGAGGCAAGGGCACTTTGATGGTATAATGGCCAGCGGAGTCGGTAGTGCCGAGGTACACCGCGCCGGTACTCTGTGCTACTGCCCGCACCGGCCAGCCAGCCAACCCCGGTTCGGAGCCGGATTGGTGGTTGCAGTCCCCGTTTTCGTCGTGGAACACGGCACCTTGGATCAGGTGAGCGGATTTGTGGTTGACGGTCACTTCCCCCCAGCAATAGTTTAGGTTTCCTGCCTCGTCAGTCACTTGCAGAATAACATTGTATGTGCCGAGTGATTGCAACAGGAGGGAGTCGAAGAACTGGCCCGCAGGGGAGGTTAGTCCCAAAAGGTAAGTTAGGTTGCCGGCCGCCGTACAGTTGTCGAAGGAGCCTTGGTTAAGCATATCGGGCCACAATACAAACTGCTCGGACAAGGATGTGTCAATGGCCACAACAGTGGTAGCCTCGCAAACGCCAATAGGTGGCGTTATGTCCGGGTTGCAGCCTCCGGTCACGGTGACATTTCCCCAACAGGAGTTGAAGGGGCTGCCGTTCTGGAAGGTGGTGATTTGCATAATCCGTGTCCCGATGTCGGCGGTGCCCACCGTGATGGACGAAGCGTACTGGCCTGGGGGCGGGAAGCGCATCAGGTATTCGTAGTCGGGGCAGTAAGGGCCGCCTTCGAGCATCATACCAGGCGTGATAATGGCCGTGCCGTTGACACCCAAATGCACGATGACATGGTCGTTGCAGACAATAGAGGGCGTGGAAATGGTGCAAGGTGTCAAGTCTACCGTGGTGGCACAGTTGGCGGCGTTGCCCGCTGAGTCCACTACCCAGAGTATGGCTGGGTGCAGGCCCGTCTGACCTTCAGGATACTGGATCGAGGTGATCGGAGGCGGAACGGGTGAGGGCGTATTTCCGAGCTCGACGAAAAACTTCAATGCAGCGGCGGCGGTGCAGTCGTCGGTGCTGCCTGCATTGAATTCAGCGGCCTGAATGATGGTCGGATCGTACAGTTGTACCTGTTTTTGCAGCGGATTGGCACACACGGGCACGGGCGGCGTGATGTCATTGCTGCATTGGGCAGTAAGGAGGCTTGCCCCGAAACAAAGCAGGGCGGAAAGAAACAGTTGCAGTACCGTTCGGTTTTGGGATTGCACTGATGTCAAATTTTTCATGGTGTGGATTGTAACTTGTTGTTAGCGGAAAGGAAGAGAACCCCGGGGAGGCGGTGTCGAGCCGGATTTGATTCGACGCTACAAAAGTGCGGGGTCGCGATGGTTCAGTAAAAATCAAATTTCGGGTTTTGTAGAGCAGTTTTTTTTCAAAAAAAATAAGCCGTTGTTTTCTTGAGTAAAATAGAGCACAGTTTTTGTGCAGCAGCAGCACTGCCTTTGTAGACCAAAATTTATTTTTCCCTAAAAGAAAAAAACGTGGACCGAAACAATGTGTACCGGTTGGTGCAATCCCTGAGCGCTGTGGAAAGACGCGATGCCCGGCGTTTTTTGGAATCGCCGTACTTCAACCTTCGAACCGACATGATCCGGCTCTTCGATTTTATTTGTTCCGACAAACAACCCGAAAAAGCGGGCGCTTGGGCAGCACTCCGCCCTGCCGAGCCGTACGACGACACTCGCATGCGCTTGTTGATGAGCTACTTGAACCGACTTTTGGAAACTTTCCTGCTAGTTCAGGACATACACGAAAAAGCCCCGGAGAGCCGCATTCACTTGGCCGCCGCTTACCGAAACCGGGGTCTGATGGAACCGTACGAGCGCACTATGCGGGCCTTCGAACGCGACCTGAACACACAGCCCTGCCGCAATGAAAGCTACTACGCGCTGCAACGGCTGTACTGTTTTGAGCAGCTCGAGACCGCCCTGCGGAAAAACCCCGCCGAAACGGCTCCCCTACGCGACCTCGCGCGCAGCACGGATGCCTACTACCTGACCGCCCGTCTGCGCCTTATCTGCTTGGAGCTATCGCAAAAAAACGTGTACCGCTCCGATTCGGAGGCCGTGTTGCACCGCATCGTGGTGGCTTTGGCCGAGGTGCCGGAATGGGCCGATCAGCCGGGCATTTCAATGTACCTGTCGGCTATCCGCATGCTCCAGCACGGGGATGACAGCGCCCACTACCACGATTTTTTGGAAAAAATGGAAGCCGGAAAGGTGCTTTTTTCGGAGGTAGAACGGCGCGAATTTTTTTTCTTTGCCATCAACCACTGCATCCGACGGGCCAACGGCGGTGCCCGGGAAATGGAGACCGAGCTGCTCAACCTGTACCGCCGCGCCCTCGAGGCGGGCAGCTTGTTCGAGAACGGCGTGCTCTCGCGCTTTACCTACCACAACATCGTCGCCACCAGCCTGCGCTGCGGCGATCCGGACTGGGCGGAGGAGTTCGTCCGCCGGTACAACGGCCACCTCGAACGCCAGTACCGGGAGAGCGCCCTGAGTTTCAATCTCGCCCGCGTGGAGTATGCCCGCCGCCGCTTCGATTCGGTGCTCACACTCCTGCAAAAGGCCAACTATGCCGATCCGTTGCTCCATTTGGCAGCAAAAACCCTGTTACTAAAAACATATTTCGTGCTGGACGAGCACGACCTGCTGCACTCCCATCTCGATGCCATGCGCAACTACATCCACCGCAAAAAAGTGCTGGGCTACCATCACAAGAACTACCTGAACATCATTCGTTTCACGGAACGCATCCTCCAGCGCGGCCACGAGCGCAAGCAGCGGGATGCCCTGCGCCGGGAGATTGAAGCGGAACCCGTGCTCACGGAAAAAGAGTGGTTGCTGGAGCAACTGGCGTGATGTTCGAAGAAAGCAAAAAAGCCCTTCGACACCCCACATTCGATTACCGAACGTGAAATGTCGAAGGGCAGTAAAGAAGATTGTTACCGTTTTTTAGAGCGTGTTTGTGGCCACGAGGCCGCAGGGTTGGGGTCTGTCAGGACAAGGCCGGGGGAAGTGGCTTGTTTGTTGGCACCGGTTGAGCAATAATGACCCCCATAGCCTCAGCCGCGAAAACGGCAGCACCGATTATGCCCGCGTTGTTCAGCAGCTGTGCCGGTAATACGCGAGCCTGGGGACTGATCAAGTCCCTGTACTGATCAAAATACTTGCTTTCGCCGCCACCAAGGATGAACAAGTCGGGCGAGAACAGCCGCTCCAAATGAAGCAAATAGGCGTTGAAGCGTTTGGCCCACTCAGGCCTGCTGATTTTGAGCCGCTCGCGGGCACCAGATGAACAGTCTGCCTCGGCAGATTTGTTGTTTTTCCAAATCAGATGCCCCAACTCAGTGTTCGGCACCAGCATGCCGTTGTAAAACAGCGCCGTGCCAAGCCCCGTACCGATGGTGATGAGCAACACCAACCCTTGTTCGCCCTTGCCCGCCCCAAAATGGATCTCCGCGATGCCCGCAGCGTCGGCATCGTTCGTAGCGCACACACGCGTGCCGCAAGCCCGACCAAATACATCCTCAATGCTTGTTCCAATCCATCGTGGGTCAATATTGGCCGCCGAATACGCGATACCATTCTTGACAATAGACGGAAAGCCGCACCCGACCAGGCCCTTGTGGCCAAAAAACGCCACCACTTCGGCAAAAGCCTCGGCCAGGGCCTCCGGCGTGGCAGGCTGGGGGGTGGGCACCCGAAAGCGAGGGCCCTGTAATTTTCCGTTTTGCAAGTCCACCAAAGCGCCTTTCACGCCCGATGCACCCACATCTATTCCTAAAATGTTTTGCATAAAAAGGGTCAGAGGGTTTCTGGTTAGGGGGTTAGAGGGTTTCTGATTAGGGGGTTAGAGGGGGTGTGCAACCAGAAACCTTTTAACCAGAAACCCTAGTTTTTGCGGACATGATCCAGGACGGGGTCACGCCCGTTTCGGAAGGCTTCAAAGGGCAATTCAATAGCGATATTGGGCTGCAAGGTGTCGGGGTTGCCCGGCAGGGCTTGTACCGGGCGCGTGCCGTGGAACACCTGCAACTGGCTGTTAGGCAGGATCAGGTAGCTGGGATCACCGATGTGATTGGGGCGATGGCCCGGCGGCTCACCGATGATCGTAGCGTTGGTCTTGGCCCGAAATGCAGCAGCTATTTCCACTGCAGCGCCGGAGGTGTATCGGTTAGTGGCCACAAAAACCCGGTTGGGCAGGTTGATGAACGGCATGGCCGATAGGTGTTCGGCCAAGGCAATGCCGTCCGCCGGGTTGCCGCCATTGTTGAAACGCAGGTCGAAAAAGAGGCGGGCATCGGGGCGGCGCTCCAGCAGGGCAAATAACGAATCCACATACGGCCGAAATGCTGGCAACTGGCTGGCACTCGTGCTGTCGCCCATGGCCAAGGCCATTTCCTGGCTGAAACAGCCATTGTATTGCAGGTACGCGATCCGGTCGGTCTCCAACCATGCTAGGCTGTAGACTTGTTTCATGGGGTTCCAGCGCAGATCGGGGTTTTTGGGCATGAACTGAGCCGGTTGGAGGCCAGCCTTGTCAGTCTTGAAGTCGAGCGGAAAGGTTTTGACGAGGTAACGCTGGCCGCTTTCGTCCTGCATCAGCAGAGTCAGGGTGTCGTCCTTGGCCACGCCTGCAAGGCGCACCGCCTCCGAAAAACGCAACCAAGTCGGCCCTTCGCGGCGCACGGACTCGGCATTTTCGCGGGCAAAAAACCTGCTGATTCGCTGGAGCGCTTCTTCTGTTTCGATACCGTTGATTGCCAACACTTTTTTACCCAAGGCTGGCGCAAACCGCTTGACCGTTCCGCTCACGTACAGGCCGTCGGCGTACCAGCCGAAGCCTACCGGGATCACCTTGCTGTGCTGCTGGAGCAGCGGTGTGAGCTCGACGCGGGTTTGAGCGTCGCGCACCTTGGCCACGATGGTTTGCAGTTCCAGTGCGATATGCAGGTCGCTCTTGCCGTCGAGGTTGGCGGCCAGGTTGTTCAGGTCAGCCTCAAAAACCTCGCGCGGGCTGAACTGAAACAGGTTAGGGTGGCGCTTGGGCAACTCCCGCCGCAGCAACGCCATATCAGCCTGCCATTGCTCCGCACTCATTTGCGCCAGCAAGGCACCGTTGTTCCCAAAAAGGCAACTAAAAAAAAGGAAAAGGTATCGCATCGTGTAAGTACAATGTGCTAATTAAACAATGTGCTAATGTGCTAATTCCGCACGAGATGTCGCCCGTTTAGGGTTAAGCCAATTTTGGTGACGCATTTACATTTTTTTCCCAAGGATAAAAATTCCGCGATCAGTCGAATGAATTAAAACCACCCGGTTTTTCGGCGCCGGCTGCTGCTGCCCCCGATACCCAGTACGCCAAGCAACCCACGGGTAAGTTCGCGGGCCACTGCGCGTCCGATCTGGCGCGTCGTCGGGCTGTTGATGACTTGCTCAAACACGCCTTTTTCGTCGCGCTGGCCGGATTTTGCTGTGGGAGCGACCTCGGCCGAGCGCTCTTGCGCTTCCTGGATTTTTTCGTTCAAAATCTCGTAGGCGCTATCGCGATCCACCTCTTGGTTGTATTTGCGCACCAATCCGGATCGGCCGATGATTTGGTCAATCTCGCTTGGCGTGAGCACGTCCATCCGGGTTTCGGGGGGGCGCATGAGCGTGTGGGCCAGCGGGGTGGGTATGCCTTTTTCGTTGAGTACACTGACGAACGCTTCGCCGATGCCGAGGTTGGTGAGCACATCCTCGGTTTGGTACCACTGCGTGATAGGGTAGTTTTCGGCAGCCAGTTTGATCGCCTTGCGGTCTTTGGCCGTGAAGGCTCGCAGCGCGTGCTGCACCTTGAGGCCTAATTGCGCGAGGATGCTATCGGGTATGTCCACCGGATTTTGGGTGATAAAAAAGATGCCCACGCCTTTGGAACGGATCAGTTTGATGATGGCCTCTAACTGTTGCATGAGCGCCGGGGTGGCTTCCTGAAAAACGAGGTGTGCCTCGTCAATGAAAATGCAGAGTTTGGGCTGCTCCATGTCGCCTTCTTCGGGGAAGGAGGCGTAAATCTCGGCGAGCATCTGGAGCATGAACGTGCTGAACAGTTTGGGCCGGTCTTGGATGTCGGTCAGGCGCACGATGCTGATCACGCCGCGGCCGTTTTCGTCCATGCGGCAGAGGTCTTGCACATCGAAGGAAATCTCGCCGAAGAACAGTTCGGCACCTTGCTGTTCCATTTCTACCACTTTGCGCAAGATGGTAGCGGCCGTGGCTGCACTGAACTGGCCGTACTCGGCCTCAATTTCGGCTTTGCCCTCGTTGCCGAGGAACTGGAGCACTTTTTTGAAATCCTTGAGGTCGAGCAGGGGCAAGTTGCGGTCGTCGCAGTATTTGAACACCACGGCTACCACTCCGCCCTGGGTATCGTTGAGGCCAAGAATGCGGCTGAACAGCACCGGGCCGAATTCGCTCACGGTGGCCCGCAAACGGGCACCTTTTTCGCCAGACAGGGTCAGGAGCTCCACGGAGTTTCCCTTCGGGTGCCAGGTGATGCCTATTTTGGCAGCACGGTCCACGATCTTGGGGTTGTCGGTGCCAGGCATGGCCACGCCGGAGAGGTCGCCCTTGATGTCCATGAGCAAGGTGGGCACGCCGTTGGCGGCCAATTGTTCGGTGATGACCTGCAGGGTCTTGGTCTTGCCCGTGCCGGTGGCACCTGCGATGAGGCCGTGCCGGTTCATGGTGCGCAGAGGGACTTTCACTTGTAGCCCCTGTACCGCCTCGCCATCAAGCATGGCTCCGCCGATGACGAAAGATGAACTGGCAAATCCGTAACCTTTTTCGATTTCTGCGATAAATGCTTCTTTGTTGGACATGGTGTGCTTCGATTGAGGCGCAAAAGTAGTAAGGTGCGTGGGTTTTAGGGTTTCTGGTTTGGGGGTTTCTGGTTTTTTTATCACCCCGCAAGGGGGCTGGTTTACCCGCCGAAGCCTTGATAAAGGTGGGATGTTTAAACAAAAAACAGCCTTCGCGAAAGTGAGTTGTTTAAATAAACATAGCCTTGGCGAAGACGAGTTTATGGTTGGCAACCAGACGAAACGTAGTTGATGGAATCATCAAAACTTTCGTCTTACCTTCGCTCCCAAAATTGAGCAAATGGGTTTTTGGTTAGGAGGTTAGGGGTTTCTGGTTACCCAAACCCTCAACCAGAAACCCCAAACCTCCTAACCAGACCCCCCCCAACCTCCAAACCTAAAAGAATGACATTCGGACAACAACGCGCCCAAGCCCACCTCGACCGGCTGCTCCAACGCGGCCGCGTGCCGCATTCGTTGTTGTTTTTAGGAAAAACCGGCTGGGGAACGCTCACCCTCGCCC
>JBEBHD010000226.1:0-8965 GCA_040080915.1 Saprospiraceae bacterium | reverse complement strand
TTCATACACTAAGGAACAGTTAATCGAAGCCATTGCGAAGGCTACCTCAATTCGTCAAGTCCTAATCCTTTTGGGACTGAAACAGGCGGGTGGAAACTATGTGACCATCCAACGAAAAATTATCGAGCATGACATAAATACGGAACATTTTATAGGAAAAGGGTGGAATCAAGGTCTATCATTTAAGCCAAACCCTGCGAAACCGCTGGAAGAGTTATTGGTAGGTGGTTCTACGTACCAGTCGCACAAGTTGCGGAAGTGACTACTTCGAGAAGGGTATTTTGAAAGGCGGTGCTATGCTTGTGGAATTAAGGAGTGGCAAGGCCATCCCATACCGTTGGAATTGGAGCATATAGACGGAGACAGCAGCAACAACAGGTTGGAGAATTTAACCATGCTATGCCCTAATTGCCATGCCTTAACAGGCACATGGCGCAGACGAAAACAGTAATTGGCACCCAAACTTAGGTGCCCGGGACGGGGCTCGAACCCGTACGACCTCAACGGTCACAGGATTTTCGTACACACTTCGGCTTTCGCCGCTCCCGATTTACATCGGGATTCGTGGTCTGGACTTTCTCTTCGCCAAATCCACAAATGGGACGTAGGCGCCGCCTGTCAAGTCTCTACACCTTTCCCGATCTGATGATCGGGACTTGGCTCGGGATTGCCATGCCTGTTGGGCGAAGGTTTCCCCGAATTTAAGCGGTTTTGCATCGTAGGTTTCCCCATGAGCACTCAAATTTCAATTTAAGTCCTGCGTGTCTACCATTCCACCACCCGGGCTTTTTTGTGCCGACAAAAGTATGCCGCACTAACGAAAAAACCCACGCGCTGGCGTGGGTTTTCGTGGAGCGGAAAACGAGATTCGAACTCGCGACCTCAACCTTGGCAAGGTTGCGCTCTACCAGCTGAGCTATTTCCGCGTATGTCGCTTTGAACGTTCTGCCCTTTAAGCGGGTGCAAAGATAGATCAGCACTTTTGAAACTGGCAAGCGTTTGTTCGGTAAATTTTTTGAAAAAATTATTACCCCGGTATTTCCTCCCCTGTTTCGATTTTGCGCTTGAAATGGAAGTAGGTTTCCAATTGCGCCCGGACGGGTATGTCGGTGTTGCTGCGGCGGTATTCATTCCGGCTCTCGTGGTCAATGATGCGGGCCTTCACATTGTCTTCCAACTGTAAATTGATCAGCTCCCGGATTTCGGCTTTCAAATCTTTGTCGTACACCGGAAAGGCCGTTTCGATGCGAAAATTGAGGTTGCGCTGCATCAAGTCGGCGCTGGACAGGTACATTTTTTCTTCACCGCTGTGGTGGAACAGGAACACCCTGGCGTGCTCCAGGTACCGGTCCACGATACTGATGATCTCGATATTGTCGCTTACGCCCTTGATTCCAGGTACCAAACAGCAAATACCCCGCACGATCAATTCCACCCGCACCCCCGCCTGCGATGCTGCGTACAGTTTTTGGATCACCTCCCGGTCTTCGAGGCTGTTGGTTTTTATCAGGATGTAGGCTGGTTTGCCCGCTTCGGCCTCAGCGATCTCATGGTCAATCAATTCGTACAGTGCCGGGCGCAGGTTGAACTTGCCCACGAACAGGTGCTCAAACTCCTGCCGCGGTGGTTTGATATTTTCCAAAAACGAAAACACGTTGCTGACCTCCGTCGCGAGCCGGGTGTCGGCGGTGAAAACTCCGAAATCGGAGTACACCATGGCGGTTTCTTCGTGGAAATTGCCGGTTGCGAGGTAGGTATACAGCCGGGGCTTGCCGTTTTCCATGCGCCGCACAAGGGCTAATTTGGAGTGTACTTTCACGCCCGGAAACGAGTAGTGGACGCGTACGCCCGCCCGTTCGAGCCGCTCGCCCCACTCCAAGTTGGCGGCCTCGTCGAAGCGGGCTTTTATTTCCACGAACGCCGAGACCTGCTTGCCATGGCGCACGGCATCCATCAGGGCCTCCAATATTTTACTGCGCTTAGCCACCCGGTACTGGATCACCTTGATATGCGTCACGTTGGGGTCTTTGGCTGCGTGCTCGAAGAAATTGACCACCGACTGGTACGACTGGTAGGGCACATGCACCATCTGGTCTTTTTGCCGAATCACGCTAAATGGATCGTCCGTGTCGTGGAGCAACGGGTGGGGCAGTGGCGGCAACGGCTTGTTTTTCAGGTAGGTCAGGCCAAAGTCAGGGAATTTGAAAAAGTCGAAGTTGTTGTGGTAACGCCCTTCCGGCAACATATCGTTTTTGCCGAGGCCGAAAGTGTCTTTCAGGTAATTCAGCAGGTGATCGGGCATTTCCCGGTCAAATACAAAACGGCTGGCCGGGCCGACCTGCCGTTTGGACAGGCTGGCCTTAATTTTCTGCACCAAATCGCCCGAAAACTCATCGTCAATGTACAGTTCGGCATCGCGGGTGAGCTTGATGGAGTAGGTGTCTTGGATGTCATACCCCGGAAACAACCACGAAACGGAGTGCCGCACGATGTCGTCCAATAGAATCAGGTCGTGCCTCCCGTCCGCCGACGGCAGTGGAATAAAACGCGGCAACTGATCGGACGGAATTTTCACTAAAGCGTACTCGCTCGCGGCCAAAGGCTTTTTGCGCGGGCGCAAATGCACGGCGAGGTATAGGTGGGCATTGGCTAAAAATGCCCGAATGCGCTGCTTGACCAACAACACGGGCATCACAAACGGCAGCAGGTTGTTGTGAAAATAGGTCTCTACAAAGTAGCGCTGTTCGGCGTTGAGGTCCATTCGGCGCAAAATGTACACATTGTGTTTGCGCAATTCTGGTACGATCTGTTTGGCAAAAATCTGCGACACCTCTTCTTGCTGGCAGTTCACGATCTCGTGTATCTCGCGCAATACTTCTCGGGGAACGAAGTCCAGTTCAGCCTTGGTTTTTTTGCCTACTTTTTTCAGGTTGCGGATGCTGGCCACGCGAATGCGAAAAAACTCGTCGAGGTTGGACGAGTAGATGGCCAAAAACTTCAACCGCTCCAAAAGGGGGACCGCCGGGTCTTTTGCCTCTTGCAGGACACGGTAGTTGAACGACAGCCAGGAAATATCACGATGAAAGTAGGTCATCGAACGAAAGTGGGAGTTGAGCGTGTGGGCGGCAAATGTGGGGATTCGCAAGGTTATACGGCGGTAATTTTGTGTTAAATTTCTCGGCCATGCGTTCGGCCACCTTGGCCACTTATCAAAACAACGTCCCCTGCTTTGCAGATGCGGGTTGTTCCACAGGCCCGCGCAGCCGCGCATCCGGTATTTTCTCCCAAAAAGACGCTGCTGCGTTCACCGCCAAATCGGGGGCCAGCAGGTTGTCCGGTTCGTGGCAAAAAAAATAGGCTTCGTGCAAGCCAAGGGAAAACCACAGCGACAAACGATCTGCCCAATCTGCCGTGCGGGTGTAGTCGGTCGGGTGCAAGCCGTTGCCCACAAAGCGGACGAGCACGCGGCCTGTGGTCAGGCGTAGGTGGCACACGTCGCGGCGGCCAGCCACGTCGGTCACGACGGCAGCCGCCCGCTGGTCGTGTAATAGTTGAAAAAAATCCTCGTCAGCAGCATTGTCCTGAAAAAAGGCCGGATGGCGCGCCTCGACCGCCAGAGGAATGTCATCGGGAAAGACATCCAAAAACCGGTACAACACAGACAGGCTTTCGGGGCCAAAATGCGGCGGCAGTTGGATGAAGCAGCAGCCCAACGTTTCGCCAAGTCCCCGGATCGCTTCGCAAAAAAAATGAATTTCCCGCCCGTTCAGTCCCAGGTCGCGGGCGTGGCTAATCGTCTGCGGGATTTTGGGGCAGTACCTGAAATCGGCGGGAACCTCCTCCCGCCAACGGGCCACTGTGGCCGCGTCGGGTATACGGTAGTGCGTCGTATTGTGCTCGATGGTGTTGAACAGCCGACCGTAGTGGCTTAAAAAATCCTTTTCTCGTGCCCCGGTTGGATACCACCGCCCCACCCAAGGTTTCATGTTGTAGCCGGTGGCTCCGAGGTAAATCACGGCTGGCCCCTGACGCGGCGGCAGAGCGGCCAAAAGGGTTGCGTTCTGCGGTAGTTCGGGCGGCAGGGTGAAGTTGACGTGATCTACGTTGGGCAGTTTGCCAAAATCCATGGGGTAAATGTAGGCAATGCCGTACTTTCGTTGCCCGGTATTTTTCGCAAAAAACTAACACACAACATTTTGCAAAACAAACTGCATCAACTCTGCTCTTTTCTGCGCTTCTATGCGGCCGCCCAAACCCGCTATCAGGTGCATTCGCCCTTCGTATTCGAATGGGTGAACGCTGTGTTGGAGGACCGCCGCTGGTTTTATGCCTTCGACGATATTGAGGCGCTGCGCCGCCAAATGTTGGTTAGCCCGGTCGTGCTCGACATGGAAGATTACGGTGCGGTATCCGATGGTGTTGAACCAGTACACCGGCGGGTGCCGGTACGCCAGATGGCTGTCATTTCCGCCAGTTCTCCCGCACAAGGACGGATGCTGTTCCGCACGGTGCAATGGCTCCGCCCGCAACGTTTGCTCGAAATTGGCACGTCCATCGGGGTGGGGGGCATGTACCTCGCCTCTGCTGCCCGGCAGGCACGCCTCGTTACGCTGGAAGGCAGCGCGGCCGTCGCCCATGTAGCGCAAACGAACTTCGAAATACTCAACCTGCACCGGAATACCGAGGTACGAAGCGGCCCTTTTCGAGAAACGCTCGCTTTGGCGTTAGAATCGCTCGGAGAAGTTGATCTGGTCTTCTTCGACGGCCGCCACCGAGAGGCCGCTACGCTGGACTATTTCGAGCGCTGCCTGCCGTATTGCCACGGGGGTACAGCGTTGGTCTTTGATGACCTGTATTGGTCGGCGGAAATGACAACGGCTTGGGAAAAAATCAAACAGCACGAAAGGGTCACGGCCACAATTGATTGTTTTGACCTCGGGTTTGCCTTTCTCAACCCGGATATTGGGGAAAAGCAGCATTTCAAATTAATGCCGTTTTGGTTGAAACCGTGGAAGGTATGGTGAGTATCCGCTCCAACGCCAACCGGATCAGTTTTTCCACAGCCGCTCCCGTGTCCCGGCTAAACTGCCCCAACGCCCGGTTGGCGATTACGGCGCTCAACGAGACCGCCCGGTGGCCGAGCAACCGGGAAAGCCCGAACAGAGCCGCCGTTTCCATTTCAAGATTCAGGATGCGTTCACCTTCGTGCTCGAATCGCTGAAGCCAGTCGAGGTAGCCCGGCAACCGTACCGGGGCACGCAATTGTCGTCCTTGCGGGCCGTAAAAACCTGGATTGGTGGCCGTAAAACCGTGAAAAAAGCCTTCAGAAAACTGCTTGATCAACGCCGAATCTGCCGCAGCGAAATACGGAGACAGCGGAAACGGCCAAGTCTCGCCAAAGTGCCTGCGCAGTGCCTGAACGACCGGGTGATCGTGCTGATCGGGTGCTTGGTAAAATTGCAGCAGTCCGTCCAGCCCAATCCCGCCGGTGGAGATTACGAGCCCATCCACGGGCACCGTCGCCTGTAGCCCGCCTGCAGTGCCTAAGCGGATCAATGTCAGCGACGTGAGCAATGGTTTGGGCAATCGGGTTGTGAGGTCAATGTTGAACAACGCGTCCAATTCGTTCACGACGATGTCCACGTTGTCGGGGCCGATACCCGTCGAGAGTACGCTCAGCCGCTGCTTACCGATCCAGCCTGTATGCGTGACGAACTCGCGTTTTTGCACCCGGTGTTCCACCCGGTCGAAGTGCCGACTGACGGCGGGCACGCGGTCTTGGTCGCCCACGGTGATGATGACCGGGGCCACCTGTTCGGGGTGGAGATTCAGGTGATAAATACTGCCGTCCGGGTTCAGGATCAGTTCGGATTCTTTGATTGCCATTGTTCAAGTTTGTAGCGGTTGCGAAAAAAACAAGCCGTTTCCCGCCGTGAAAATACGGCGTGATTTAAACCCGCACTTGCGTTTCTTTGCAGCAAGTTTTTCCACCTGTAAGCCTGTTTCGGCCTCCGGTTTTACAAGAAAAAATCCAAAACAGCATGAAGAAAAAAAATGACATCTCGTTGCAAGAGGCCATGCAGGCCATGATCCGGGAATACCGTCTCGAGCCGCAGCTCAACGAGACCCGCGTCAAGATGCTGTGGGGAAAACTTATGGGAAAAACCATCTCGACATACACAGCCAACATCCACGTCCGAAAAAACGTGCTTTACCTGACCATCCTGTCAGCGCCACTCAAGCACGAGTTGTCGTTTGCCAAGGACAAAATAAAAGACCTGCTCAACGAAGAAATGGGCGTGGAATTCGTGAAGGACGTTGTCATCCGGTAAAGAGCCATTGCATTACATTTGCCATCAAATTGTACAGCCTTGAATTTTATCAAAAATTTTCTGCGGCGCTGGTACCGTTCGGTGCCCAAAACGGAATCGGGCAGCCCGCGTTGGGGCCTATATTTTCGGCGCATAGTGATTCGCCTTACGCTCTGGTTTTTTGGCATCACCATCGGCCTGACCTTGCTGTACCGGTTCGTACCCGTTCCGCTGACTCCTCTCATGGTCATTCGCTGGTTCGAGCAGGGCAGCGACCCCGCCCGCGAAACGCGCCTCCAAAAAAATTGGGTATCGTTCGAGGAACTGTCGCCACGGCTTCAACTGGCAGTGGTTTGCGCCGAAGATCAGGAGTTTTTGGAGCATGACGGCTTTGATTTTCAGGCTATTGAGAGGGCATACAAGCACAACAAAAAAAACCGGCGCGTGCGCGGGGCCAGTACCATTAGCCAGCAGACGGCCAAAAATGTGTTCCTTTGGCCCGCCCGCTCGTGGGTACGGAAAGGACTGGAAGTGTATTTCACCTTCCTCATCGAAGTGCTTTGGAGCAAAGAACGGATCATGACGGTGTACCTGAACGTGATTGAGTTTGGCGACGGCATTTACGGGGCCGAAGCTGCGGCACAGCATTATTTCAAAAAAAGCGCGAAAAGCCTGCGCACAGAGGAAGCGGCCCTTTTGGCCGCCGTATTGCCCAATCCGCTCAAGCGAAACCCGGCCAAACCATCGGGTCTTGTCCGGCACCGCAAACAGTGGATCATCGGCCAAATGCGGATGTGGGGCATGAAAATTGACTTTGATGACCCCAATACCCCGAGGAAGATCAATTAAACTACTCCCCCCAGCCGCTTGGTCATTGAATATTGGCCAATGTTTATTGGACATTTAATTTTTGAATTACCTGATTCTCATGACAAAAATTATACTTTTCATACTGGGCCTGTGCCTCGCTCTGTCTTCGGCCCATGCCCAAAACATGCAGCCCGTTTTGCAATTTTCCAACGGCAACTGGTTCGACGGGTCTAAGTTTGTGGAAGGCACTTGGTACAGTGTGGATGGCAAACTCACCAAAAAGGCCCCAGCCAAGGTGGACTCTGTCGTTGACTTGGCTTGGCGCTGGGTGGTGCCTCCGCTCGGCGATGCATTTTGCTCCAGCCTTGCGGAAAAATCGTTTGTGGCCCAACAACTGCGCTCGTACTCGGAGGACGGTGTTTTTTACCTGCAAGTGCTCGCCAACACGCAGGAGGACCGCAAAAAAGCCACCGCTTTGCTACCGCCAACCGGCGGGCTCGAGGTCGTTTTCGCCAATGGCGGCTTTACCTGCACCCTCGGACACCCGTTTTTGGACTACGAAGCGCCCGCCCAGGGTGCCCGCTCAGCGGAGGACATCGCCCAGAAATACACCCAAATCCGAGAGGGCCGAACCATGCTCGGCAACGGGTACTGGTTTGCCGATACCGATAAGGCGGTGGGCCAAATTTGGAAAAACTTCCTCGCCCAATCGCCCGGCGCAGTTTCCATTTACCTGCTGGATGCACAAAACAGCGGCGGAAAGGAATCGAAAGGTCTGACGGCGGATGCTGCCAAGGCTATCGTGAAAAAAGCGCACCGCTCCAACCTGAGGGTGTTCGCCCACGTGGAAACCGCCGCTGACCTCCGCCTCGGCCTGAAATTGGGTGTCGACGGCTTTGCCAACCTACCCGGCCACCACTGGGACGGCACCGGCGACGGCTCAAAATACGAACTGACCGATCAGGACCTGAAAAAATTGGCCAGAGAAAAAACGCCCGTGGTAGCGCTGTTTTCCCATGCCCTTACACGGGCAAACCGCCCAAATGCCCAGGAAATACAAGGAACTCTGCTCAAGCGACTACTGAATCACGGCGTACTCGTGGTGCTCGGCACCGACGACCCCCAGCGGGCCGTGCGGGCGGAGGTCAACTATTGGTTTCAGATCAAAGACCTCGACAATGGCGCGGCTATCCGGGTCTTCTGTACCAACACGCCGCAGGCTATTTTTCCGAAAAGAAAAATCGGCCGCTTCGAGGATGGCTACGAAAGTAGTTTTGTGGTGCTGAATGAAAACCCGTTGCTCAACCTGCTCAGCCTGAGAAACATTGCCTTTTCGGTGAGGCAGGGCGTATTTCGGCAGGTGCCACAACACTAACCATCACGTTTCTTAACGGGTATCCAAATCTCCTCGACAGCCTCCGGGTCGTCCGGCCGGTAGCCCTGCCCCATGATGTCGAAGTGGGGCCGGTCGTCCACAAGATACCCGGAAGTGGGCAACCAGCCACCGAATATGTACTGGTAAGTGCGTGCAAACGCGCTTGCCGGGCCGTGGTGGACGAACACGGCATAGAGTCCTCCGGGTAGGTCGAGGGGTAGCATACCCTCGGGCATATCGGCATGGGCTTCCACCTCCACAGCGGCCCATTTTTCAAACATGGTGGAGGGCATAAATTGTCCGTTGGCCATTTCCGGGCCGTAGCGTTTGACATCGAAAAAGTCGGTGCCGAGCCGGTTGGGGATTTCGGCTACTCTGGGGCGGAAGCCGCGCCACAATTCGGCTGCGCGGTTTTCGGCGAGGCTGGTTTGGATGCGGATGCCGAGGAGGCGGCGGGGCGGGGCAGGGG
>JBEBHD010000225.1:0-8989 GCA_040080915.1 Saprospiraceae bacterium | reverse complement strand
AGATTCACACAGATTTTTAAACGGATAAGGAAAAATCTGTGTGAATCTGTGAAAATCTGTGGTGAAAATTGTATGCATCAGGAGGTACTAAATAGTTACAAAAAATTTCTTTATCCGATTTCATGCACTCATGGCGGTTTGGTTGAAACGGTGGTGGGCAGGCGGCCTGCAGTGCCTTGGCACAGATTCCGTAAGTGCCCTATTACCTTGTTTTTAGTGTTAAAATCTGTTCAACCGATTGAGCCACGGCGGCAGCCAAACGAGGTGGAACGGCATTTCCAATCTGGCGGGCGATCTCAATCTTGCTGCCCTGAAAAGTAAAGGTGTCAGGGAAAGACTGAAAACGGGCGGCTTCCCGGTGCGTGATCGGCCGGTGTTGCTCCGGGTGTTGTACCTTGATGGCAAGCGCCTGCTCGACCATTGGGATGTACACGAAGCCGCCGTGGACGAGGTAGATGTGAAATTGGGCGGCAGGCACAGCATCCGTATCGAACACTTTGAGGCGCGTGGTTTTAGCACGCTGGGGTTACGAATTCGGGCGATTTGGCAGGGTATTACTGCAGTTTATCCCCTCGCAGAATTCGGAACCGCTTCCGCGCATCCACAGCGAACACGGAGCCGGAGTGGTCAATGAAGATTTTTTCATACAACGCCATGGCCTTTTCCACCTCGTTGAGTTTTTCCTCGTAGAGCATGGCCAAGGCGTACATGGAGTTGTCGGCGCGTATGTCCTCCGGGAATTTTTCAGCCACGGTAGCATACAGTTCGGCGGCCTTGGCGTAGTCGCGTTTTTTCTCAAAAACTTGCGCTTGAAGGTAGAGGATATCGTCCTGCAGGGTATTCTCGGGGAAATTGGCCCGGAGGCTGTCCAATAGCCCAAAGGCTTCCGGGAAACGGTTTTGGTACACGAGCATCTCCGCTGCGGCATAGATCGCCATGGCATCAGTAGTGGTATCGGAGTTGAGGTTGTCCATGATAAACACCGACAGGTCAATGGCATCATTGGAGATGGTCTTGGAGGTGGAGGCTTTGAGCACGTTGAACTGCGCCTGCGACCACTCGAAATCGCCGTTGAAGTAGGACAGCTTGGCGTTTTTGAAGCGGGCTTCCTGACCCAAAATTTCTTCCCGAAACTCCTTGTCCACTTGACTGTACAGCAGGGTGCTTTCCCAGATTTCGCCGCTCATCAGGTAGAAATCGGCGAGGTTTATCTTGGCCCGCGCTACCACGCTGCGGTTGAGGCCGGGTTGTTGGGAGAGTTCGTTGAGCAGGCGAATAGCCTTAGGCAGGTCGTTGATGTAGTAAGCCTCGAGGTCGGCCAATTGGACGACGATGTGGGCCGTGTTGCGGCCTGGCCCGTGTTGGGTCAGGAAACTTTCGTACTCGGTCTCGAGGGTGCGAAGGTCTTGGACTGTGTAGTCGTAACCCTCGGTGATTTTCCGGCGGCGGCAGTTCATGGCCTGCCGCTTGGAGTCGAAAAAGAAGGGGTTTTGGGCCCCTTTTTCTTGGATGATGTACTCGTAGGCGGCGATGGCGGCATCGTAATCGCGGGCGGCCTCTGCGTCGCCAGCCAGTTTGAACACGCGCTGCCCCGGTTCGCCGAGGCGCTTGTCGAGGGCCTTGAACTGGCGCAGGGCACTTTTGAAATCTTTGCGCTGGACGAACGTCCACGCCAGTAGTTCGATAAAGTCGGGATTGTCCTGTGTTTGAAGGCGGGCGTACAGTTGGGTTTGCAGTTCGGCATAGTCGGCATCATTCAACGAGCGGGCCAGTTGGGTCTGCACGGTCAGGAGCCTGGCCGGTTCGGCTTCGATGTTGTTCAGGTAGTGTTCCACCATCTTGGGCGTGTTGCCCTTGCGGCGATATAGTTCGGCCAAGTCGAAGGCAAAGCGTTTGGCATCTTTGAAAATCTCGCCGCCGCGTTCGTAGGTCTTGATGGCGAGGTCGAACTTGGCGTTGTCGGTGAACACCTTGGCCAAATTGCGCACGGACGCATAGTCCGGGGCCATTTTTGCAATGGCCATATCGTACTGGGCCGCAGCCTCCTCGGGCTTTTCAAGGCGCTCGTACAGATTGCCATACAGCACATAGAGTTTGGCACTGTTGGGCGACTTTTTGATTTGCTTTTTCAGCGCTTTTTCACCTTCTTCGTACTGTTGGAGGTTGAGCAGGCAGATGAAGTAGGAATCGAAGTAATAGTCCGCCAAGCCACGGTCGTTTTCCATGAGCTGCAGGTACAGTTCGGCGGCTTTTTCGTACTCGCCGTTTTGGTAGTACTGGTTGGCGAGCTGTTGGTTGGGCGTTTGAGCGCCGAGCGTGCCGACGAGGCCGGACAGCGCAATGAGCAGGGCGGCAATCCGCCGGATGTACAATTTCATTGTGTTCGAATGTTTGGCCGTAAAAAAACGGGCGACAAAGGTAGGGCAAATTAACGCGGACTGGGGGGCTTGTGTTTTCAGGGCAGACCGTTCCTTAGCGCCGCTGGCCGCCTTCGATTTCTGCTATTTTTTTCAAAAGCCAGTTTTTGGGCATGGAGTACGAGGTTTCGCTGACGCGCCGGTGCAAATCGGCGATGGCTTTTTTGTCGTAGGGCGAAAGGGTAGTGAGTTTTTTCACCAAGTTGAGGAAGTTGACGTACTCCCGCTTGAGGTTTTTGGAAATGACCTTGTTGCGCCGCAGAAAAATGCGGAAACTATCGAGCAAGGAGTCGAGTGCAATGTACTCGGCCTGCTCGTAGTAGGTGCGCAGGAGCATGGATTTGGCCCCCAGGGCGTACACCACATCGCTGTACTCCACGTCGCGCAGGCACTCGATTACCCGGTCGTAGTTTTTTTGGTAAAAGTACACGTAGGCGAGGTTGAACATACGGGCGTTTTCGCGGATGCGGACGGGCAGATAGTCGGCGTTCTGACGGATAAACTGCTCCGTCCACTCATACTGCCCGGCACCAAGGCTGACGGTGATGAAATTCTTGAACACGGCCTCGGGCAGTTGGTCGTTGTCCAGCAGCAGGTTCATGTCCACTACTTTTTTGATAATGAAGAAATAGCGGTAGTAGTAGTCGGTCTTGCCCTGGTTGATCTTGAGGGCGCAATAGTTTTGGGCAATGAAAAAACACTCGCGCAGGTCGGCGCGGGTCAGGTCGGCCCCAAACCGGTCGAGCAAGTCGAGCAACTCCTCGAAATGCGCCTCGTTGTCCGAATCGGCGAAACTGCGGATTACTTTTCGGAAAATTCGGATGAGCGGCACGGCCTGGAAGCGCTCGTCTTCGAGGTATTCCCAAAAACCGGGCATCACCGGCACCTCGCGCTCGGTGATTCGAAAGCCCCGGTAGAGCAGCCAGTCAATGTACAACTTGAGTTTTTGGGCCAGGTAAAAACACTCCAAGTGGAAATCGGCGGCCACGAGTTTTTCAGTGTATCCTGTCGTGGCCACCATCCTCGAGGCTCGGCTGAACACGTTCCAGTGCTGCCGAAACTGAGCGTAGTAGTAGTCAGTGGACTTGCCCGTGCTCTGGCCCAAGAGTTTTTCGATGCCCCGCTCTGCCCCGGCAAGGTGCTTGGGCAGGTCGTACTGCGCCAAGGCCCGTTGCAGGTCAATGGCCTCTGACACGGGGTCTTGTTGGCGCAGTTCCTGCACGAGGTAGCGCTGGGCCAGCAGGGTCAGGTCGGAGGCGAGGCGGCGCAAGTGCCCGTCGTCGTGGGCGCGGCCGGGATACAACATGGCCCAAACAGCTGTCTTGTCCAAAGCCGCCACCGCCGCAGGGCCGTTGCGGATAGCCGTGTTGACCACCTCAAACAGCCGCCCCACATCTTCCTGGTCGTTGAAATAGGGCGACTGTACGAACTTCCGAAACCGGTTCAGGTCGTACTTGGAAAAAGCCTCCAGGAGAGAAAGCAGTTTGTCGCTGAGCATAGGCGGATGGTCAAACTAAGGGTATTTTTCCGGGCCACAGGCTTTCCAGATTTGAAAACCTGAAAAGCCTGGGTACTTACGGGAAAATGCCCAGTGGTCTGGCAGATGGGTCTGATTGTTCCTGTTGACAGTTTAAATTTTTGGAATTCAGGAGGATGCACGCAATGACATCATTTTTTTGTCCGGCAAGTTTATGAAAATGTCTTTTGACTTGCTGCCTATTTTTTCAACCTTTGTGACGTGAAGAACCGTTTTTGAAAAAACCTGCCTGGCTATGCGTCAACTTTTTTACTTGCTGAAAAATACCGCGCTCCCGCTTTTGGGTGCGTTTGCCTTCATCGCGTTTTCGGCCTTCGGCCCAACGCGCTTGGCAGCTCAGTGCGACCGCGTGGGCTGGGTGGCGGGTGCCTCCACCGGCTGCGGCCCGCTTATCATTGACTTGGACAACGGCCATCTACTGCGGGCCGTGTCGGGGGCCGACAACCTGCCCGCCAACAAAACCCTGCGGCTTTCTTTCACGCCCGCTGCCCTGCCCAATGGGTGCTCCGGCCTCGGTATGCCGGTTGCAATCACCTGCATTTCTGATACCCTGCCATGCGTGGCCAAGTTCGGCCACGCCGTAAGCCAGCAAAACGCCTTTCGGGTACATTTTTCCGCCGATGTGTACGACCCTGCGGTGCAGTTTTGCTCATGGGACTTTGGCGATGGCTCCGCCGCTAACGGCCACGAGGTGCAGCATACGTTTGCGCAGGAAGGCTACTACAAGGTTTGTCTGACTGTGTCAGATGCTTTCGGCTGCGCCACAACAAACTGCAGAGACGTGTTCGTGAGCCAACAAAACCCCAACTGGTGCGGACACGAAGTACAAGTGACCGCAGTGGGCACCAAACTGTACGGACAGGTGACCCCCGCCATCACCTACCCCGGCACCCTGAAATCCGTCAAGTGGTTCAACAGCAAAACAAACGCCCTGCTGGCCGAAACACCTCAGTTCACCGCTACCTTGCCTGGCGAGGGCACATACGCCATCTGCGCCCAGTACGAGGTGCTAAACCCTGATGGCCAAACCACCTGCACGACCACGCGCTGCCAAACCGTCACCGTGTCCGCTGCCAGCTGCGCAAATCCCGATCTCACCAACCCCGGTGCGATTTGCTCCTCGGTTTTTGCTCCTGTTTGCGGCTGCAATGGCGTGACTTACCCCAACGAATGCACTGCCATGGCCTCCGGCCTCACCAAGTGGTGGGCTGGCGAGTGCGGTGCCCCCACTTCTGGTGCTTGCGGTGCTGACTTGGACATGGCCGTAGTGAACGGCAGCCCCTCCCAAGGCTATACCGTGCGTTTCCGAAACCTGTCTGCGGGGACTTACGCTTCCGTCCAAATTGACTTTGGCGACGGTTCCAGCCTGTGGGCCGGCAGCCCTGCCGACACCGTCGTTTTCCACCATTACGCCTCCGGCGGCATCTATCGCGTCAACTTGACGGTTTGGAAAAACAACTACTGCGTGTCGTCGGTGGACGAGCTGCTCGTGACCGACTCCTACAGCCTGCAAACCGAACATGCCGCCCTCGGCACCGACTATGTGCTGCCCGGCGATGCCAATGGCGACAAACGCGCCAACGTGTACGACTTGCTCCGCCTTGGGCTTGGCTTCGCCAAAACCGGTGCGCCGCGCCCCTTCGCCACAACTGCCTGGGCACCACAATTCGCCCCGAACTGGGCGCTGGCAACCGTTTCGGGCATCAATTTCAAACACGCCGATTGTGACGGCAGCGGCACCGTCAACGAGTTTGACCGAAACGCCATTGAGCAAAACTATACCCCCATTGACACGATTGTCACGGACGCTGGCGAGGATGCGCCCAAAGTGTGGCTCCGGTTTGCCACCGACTCCATTATCCTCGACCCGAAAAACCCCCAGCCGATCATTATCAGTGCGGACGTGATGGTGGGCAACGTGTCCAAGCCAGCCATTAACCTGTACGGCTTGGCTTTTGCAATTGCCTACCCGGAGTTTGTGAAGCACGACCCGGAAGTACTGTACAGCACCAATTCATTTTTCGGGTTCCCGACCGATATCCTGCTCCTGCCCAAAGACATCCATCCCCGCCGCCAGTTTGATCTCGGTTTTGCCCGCAAGCACGGGCAGCCGGTGTCGGGCTTCGGCAGTATTGCCAAGATCAATTTTGCTACCGACTACATCATCATCATTGACGTGATCGAACGCACGGGCGCGACCCGGATACCGCTCACCATGCCGGTACGTGGCTTGCGGGCCATTGACCCCGATGGCAAGCCCATCGAAATGACGGGAGCCGTGAAGGACACCCTTTGGCTGAATATTCAAGATACCAGCACCAGCTCCACGCCCGGCAACAAGCCGCAGATCAGCGCCATAGTGTACCCCAACCCGGCCTCCGATGCCGTGTGGGTGGCCGTGCCCGGGCACCAATTGGAGCACGTGGATGTATTTGATGCCTTGGGGCGGCACATCGCAGCGCACAAACCAACCGGCATCCACACCACCCGGCTGGACACCAACCGTTGGGGAAAGGGCATTTTCACGCTGCGCATCCGAACGGAGCGGGGCGTGGCAGAAAAACGGTTGGCAGTACACTGAAAAACTGCCTATCCTTGCGGCCCATGACACAAGTTGCCCAGTTCGAGTTCAGCCCGTTTGCCGAAAACACCTACGTCGTGTACGACGAAACGGGCGCTTGCGCCGTGTTCGATCCCGGTTGTTACACGGAGGAAGAGCGCACGGCGTTGCATGATTTTGTTTTGGAAAAAAGACTGCGGGTGGAGCGGCTCATCAACACACACGGCCACCTTGATCATGTTTTCGGCAACGCCTTCGTACACCGAACCTGGGGTATTTTGCCGGAAATTCACTGCGACGAGCTGCCGTTGCTGGAGCATTTCCCACAGGTTTGCCAGATGTACGGCATCCGCGATGCTGAGCCGTCACCCATGCCGGGGCGGTTTTTGGAGGCTGGCCAGATCGTCGAGTTTGGCAACACGCGCCTGCACATCCTGTTCACGCCGGGGCATTCGCCCGCCAGCCTGTCGTTTTATTGCCCCGACGCGGGCTTTGTACTGGCGGGCGACGTGCTGTTTCTCGGCAGCATCGGTCGCACCGATCTTCCCGGCGGCGACTACGACACGCTGATCGAAAGCGTGCGCAGCCAGTTGTTCGTCCTGCCTGATGAAACAATCGTGTACCCCGGCCACGGCCCCGCCACCACCGTTCGGCACGAAAAAGAGTACAACCCGTTTTTTGAATAAATGCTGTTCGCCTACCTGGCTTTCAGCCTCGCCACCGCCCTGGCGTATGCCGCTATCATCGCCTGCTACCTGCACGGCTGGCGGCGTTTGCCGGGTTGGGAAATTCCTCCGGGCTTTGCTCCCAAAACCGCCATCACCGTGCTGGTACCTGCCCGCAACGAGGCCGCCAATATTGGCGAAAGCCTGCAAGCCCTGCTGGCCTGCCCTTACCCCGCCGAACTGTTAGAAATTCTGGTGCTGGACGATCACTCGGACGACGACACTGCCGACATCGCCTCGCAGGCAGCGGTTGCAAGCGCAGGGCGCGTGCGTGTGATCCGGCTCGCCAAGCAGGGTGCTTTGGCGTGCTTGGGAAAAAAAAACGCCCTCGCGCTCGGCGTGTCCTGCGCCCGGGGTGAATTGATCGCGACTACGGATGCCGACTGCCTCGTGCCACCCGACTGGCTGTTGCTATTGGCTTCGCTGTATGAGGCTGAGCGCCCAGGGGCCATCGTCGGGCCGGTGGAGGCGCACCGGGAGCGCACCGGTTTCCAGCGGTTTCAGGCACTTGACCTGGCGGGCATGGCGGGCATCACCGGGGCAGGCATTGCTCTGGGCTGGCACCGCATCGGCAATGGTGCCAACCTGTGTTACGCCAAGTCTGCCTTCGAAGCCGTGGGCGGATACGCCGGAAACAGTGACAGGGCCTCGGGCGACGACGTGTTTTTGTTGCAAAAAATCGCGCGGCAGTGCCCGGTGCTTTTTCTCAAAAATCCCGCCGCTGTGCGCACCGAGGTTTGCCCTGATCTGCCTGCCTTCGTGCAGCAACGGTTGCGCTGGGGTACCAAAAACACGGCCCTGCCCGAGCCGGGGGCCAAGGCCGTGCTGGCCGTCGTCTTTTTGTGCTGCACCACCCTCGTGCTGAACACGGTGCTGCTTTTTTTTGTGCCAACTCTGGCATGGGCCTGGCTTGGCCAACTGGCCCTGAAAGCCCTGACTGACTACGTCCTGCTCCGCGAAATGTGCCGCTTTTTTGGTCGTCGCGACCTGCTTCTTTGGTTTTGGCCAGCGTTTTGTTGGCACACGGCGTACATCGCGGGCATTGGAACGGGCAGTTTGTTTGTAAAAAAATACGTGTGGAAAGGGCGGGCGGTGCGATAAATGCGCGTTGGCAGTCATTCACGGTTTTTGCCAAGTATCCGTTACCTTTGCCGGCCAATCGCTCCGTTTTTTATGATCTCGAACACTGTATCCCTGTTGAAAGAAGCCGAATCGTTCGTGGAGGCATTCTTTGCCGAAAATGTACCGGCCAAGTTCGTCTTTCACGATTTTGAGCATACCGTCCAGACCGTGGGTGCCGTGAAAGTCATTGCTGAAGGCTGTCAGTTAGATGCGCACACCATTGAGCTGCTCCAATTAGCCACGTGGTTTCACGACACCGGCTACGCTCAAGGGCCGGAAGACCACGAAGAACGCAGCTGCTCCAACGCCGAGCGATTCTTCAAGGGGCGCATTTCGGATGACGATCTCAACACCGTTTTTCGCTGCATTCGGGCCACCAAAGTACCCCAGCGGCCTGCCGACCTGCTGGAGCAGATCATCTGTGATGCCGACTTGAGTCACCTCGGTATGGAAATGTACTGGGGCCGGAATAGCAAACTCCGACAAGAGTTTGTTCTGACACGCAACAAGGTGATGAGCGACGAGGAATGGGTTGATTTTGAACTCAACTTTATGCTGGCGCACGACTACCACACCATCGTGGCCCGCGAAATGCTGAACAAGCGCAAGGCCAAGCATATCCAACAAC
>JBEBHD010000388.1:0-2370 GCA_040080915.1 Saprospiraceae bacterium | reverse complement strand
CGGCTGCATCACCCATTTTTCCAGCGTCGCGGATTCGACGTTTCGGAACTGCAGGAACTCCTGAAAATCGAGCGGGTACATTTCGAAAATCCGTTTTCGCCCGGCAAGACTTTCAGAAAAGCGGTTTCGCAGGTAAAATGAACTGGAACCCGTGACGACGAACTTGACCGCAAAGTGGTCGTGGTAATATTTCATGAAACTCGTAATCGTGGGTACCAATTGAACTTCATCCAAGAAAATGGCGGCGGGTTTTGAAAAATCAAGCCCCATTTGTTCAAGCTCGCGCTGCGATTCACCGAAGAGCGGGTGCTCAAAGATCAGGCGGTGGTCGGGGCGCTCGAGGTCGAGAAAAACCTTGTTTTCATGCCAGACCTGCCCCATTAAATGCCGCAAGGCTGTTGATTTTCCGACACGGCGCATGCCGGTTATGACCGTGATTTCCTTTTCCAACAGGTGCTTTTCAAGTTCCGGGAAAATCTTTCTTGGATACATGATGCTACTTTTTGTACAAAGGTATGTCAATAAAGTAATCCTGAGCGACATTGTACTGTACAAAAAGTAGGCTTCAAAGCATGGCCACTGGCCGAAGTCCTTCCTATTCCAAGCCATAAAGAAACGCTTGACGCTCAGCGCTCGCGCCAAGTGTTCGCAGACGATGCGCAGGCGCTGGACAAGGCGAAACAATTGGTGAGCGGATAAGCCGCCTTCCTACGTCCGCATGATGTATTGTTCCAAAAACTGGATGTGCGACGTTTGCTCCTGAATAATGGCGCTCACGATGTCGCCAATGCTGAGCAACCCGACGACTTTGTCTCCGTCCATCACCGGCAAGTGGCGGATGCGTTTGCTGCTGAACAGGTTCATGCAGTCTTCGATGGTCATGTCGGGTGAAACGGTGAACACATTAGCGGTCATCACCTCGCTCACGGGCGTGCTTTGCGCTTTTCGGCCTTGCACGATGCCCTTGCGGGCGTAGTCCCGCTCGGAGAAAATACCGGCCAAACGGTCGCCCTCCATCACCAAAACGGCTCCGATGTTTTGTTCGGCCATCAGTTCGAGGGCTTCAATGACCATCTGGTTCGGTGTTACCCACCAAGTGGCGTGGCTCCTCTTGCCCTCCAAAAGTTTGTTTACAGACAACATGGTTGTACAAGAATTTAGGTGAACGTTTGCTTTGTAATTTTGTAAAAACTTAGCCTAAGTTTTTACGTAATTTTGAAAAAATCCGTCCGCGCCACGAGGGCAGTCACGAGTGGTTTCCTCATAACGCTGTTTGCCAATTAGAGCGTGTTTAAATTTTCACTTGCCCAGATCGGTTTCGCCAAGGGCCAGCAAGACGGCAAACTCCTCTGCTGAGGCAGGCATTACCGACAGGCGCGGGTTGCGCACCAGACCAAACTGCTGCAACGCCGGGTGCGCCTTGATTTCCGGGAGCGGCACCGGGCGGTTCAGCCGGCACACCGGTTCGAGGTCTACCGACGACCAATCGCCTTTTTCTGCAGTCGGGTCGGGGTAGTGCTCGGTGCGCACACGGGCGATGCCCACGATCTCGAGGCCGATATTGCTGTGGTAAAAAAGGCAGAGGTCGCCGGCGTGCATGGCGCGGAGGTTGTTGCGGGCCTGGTAGTTGCGTACCCCGTCCCAGCGGGTGCTGCCGTCGGCGAGCAAGTGCTCAAAGCCGTAAACATCGGGTTCGGATTTGACGAGCCAGTAGGCCATTCGCTGTGTGGTTGTGGGCGTGAACAGTTATTTTTGAGAACGGATTTTTTGTTCGATGTTGGTGGTGGAGTAGCCGTCCACGAAAGGCAGGCTGCGGACGGTGCCGCCGCGGGCGAGCACCACGTCGGAGCCAACGATCTGCTCCGGCAGCCAATCGCCGCCTTTCACGAGCACATCGGGCCGCAGGCTCTCGATCAGTGCCATGGGCGTATTTTCTTCAAAAAAAACCACGGCATCTACCACTTCAAGCGCCGCCAACAGGTGGGCGCGGGTGGCTTCGTCGTTGATGGGCCGGTTCGGCCCTTTGAGCCGCCGAACGGAAGCGCCGCTATTCAGGCCGACCACAAGCCGCTCGCCGAGGTCGCGGGCATCCGCCAGGTAGTGCAAGTGGCCAAAGTGCAACAGATCGAAGCAGCCGTTGGTGAAAACGATGCGATCCCCTTCAGCACGCCAACGCGCCACGGTGTCGCGCACCTGCTCGGCGCTCTGTATTTTTTTCTGAATCCGCTCAAACGTGGGCATAACTAGGTTAGAAAGTTTTTGGTTAGAAGGTTTCTGGTTAGAGGCTTAGAGCGTGTTTAAATTTCAGTCGCCGGGCTGCAAGCGGCAAATTTTGCTTCATACTGCGTTAAAATTTTCGCCGTAGGCACC
>JBEBHD010000224.1:0-9085 GCA_040080915.1 Saprospiraceae bacterium | reverse complement strand
CCCCAAACCTTCTAACCCCCTAACCTTCTTTTTGCATGTATTCGAGGCCTTCGGCGATGATCTTTTGCACGTCAATTTTGGAGGTGCAGACGAACTCGCACAGGGCAAAATCTTCTTCGGCTACTTCGTAAATACCGAGTTGTTCCATGCGCTCAATATCCTTGGCCAAAATGGCTTTGAGCAGAAAAACGGGCAGAATATCCATCGGCAACACCTTGTCGTACTCGCCGGTCATCACGAACGCACGCTCTTCGCCGTGGGTGTTGGTGTCGAGGTTGTACGTTCGGTTTGGCATCAGCCAGGAAAAAAAAGTGCGCGACAGGCTGAGCTTGCCAAAGCCCGGCAAGGCCCAACCGAGAAATTCGGGCTTGTCGCCTTCAGGAATAGCGGTGATCTGGTTGGTGTAGAACGACAAAAAGTCGTCTGTGGAAGTGGTTTTCCCCGTGAGCACATTGCCTTGGATGATACGGCAATGGTTGGAGTTTAAGCGGTCGGCGAGGATATCGCTCAGGCGCTGTCCGGTCAGAGCGCGGATGTACTCCGGGTTTTTGATGCAGCTTCCCGTAAGGGCGATGATGCGGTCGGCCTGGTAGCGGCCCTCGCGGAACAAGCGTCCGATGATGGTCACGTCCTGGGGTTGCACGGTCCACACGATATCGCCGCGCCGGACGGGGCTGATGTGGTGGATTTGGATGCCCACATTGCCAGCCGGGTGCGGCCCGCAGAAGCGGTGGATATTGTCGGTGGAAATACCAATCAAGTCGCTCTCGCCAGCGCTCGCACCGCTGTCGCGGATACCGATGTGCAGGTTGCCGTTGGCCAAAACGCGGAGAGCTTGCAGGCCTGCCTGAAAATTTTCCCTGTCCTGACTGATCACGAAGCCCATATCGGGCGCGAGCGGGGCCGAGTCAAAACCGGAAACAAAGATAGCCTTGGGTGTGTCCGCCGGGTCGGCGATGATGGAATACGGGCGTTGGCGCAGGTACTGCCAGCAGCCACTATCGAGCAGTCGTTCCGTGATGGCAGCACGGCCAAGGGTCGCTGGCTCGGCGGTGGCGTATTCCACATAGCGTGGGTTGGTGCGGTCGGCAAGTACCCGGATTTCGAGAATGCGGCGTTTTTCGCCGCGCAGCACTTCCACCACCTCGCCGCTCACGGGGGAGGGGAAACGCAGGTTGGGGCGATCTTTGTCGTAGAAAAGCGCCTGACCAGCCAAAACCTCATCGCCCTCCGCAATGAGCAGTTTGGGAATAATGCCCGGAAAATCAGCCGGTTTTACTGCTACCACGTCGGAGGTGGGAAGGTCGGAAATTGATTTTTCGGCAGCGCCGACCAATTTGATATCGTAGCCCCGGCGGATATTGATTGTTTTGCCCATGATTGTTGTCCTCCTTTTCAGGTGGAGGCAAATGACGGGCGTTTTGCTTTGATAACAAAGCCCAATTTGCAAAAGCGCCAAAGTGGTTTAAAAAAGTGCAGCAACGGGCGGTCAACAACTGATTCTAAAAAGCACTCCTGCTCACACAAAACCCAGCGGTTCAAACTTTTTCCCCAAAATAGGCGCAGACTCTGCACCGAGCCAACGCTCCAGCAGGGTGGCGTACACCTGCCGGAAATCCACGTTGAATTTCAGGTCGCCCTGATCGAGGTCGGTGAGATTGGGCAGGGGGTTGAGCAGGCCCTTTTGTTTCAGGTTTCCGCCGAGGAAAAACATCTGGTTGGCAGTACCGTGGTCCGTGCCTCCGCTGGCGTTTTGTGCCACCCGGCGGCCAAACTCGGAAAAAGTGGTCACCAGCACATCGTCCCAACGGCCTTGATCTTTCAGGTCGGCGGCAAAGGCCGCAAGTGCCTCGTTGAACTCAGTGAACAACCGTTTCTGTTGGAATGCCTGGTTGATGTGGGTGTCAAAACTGCCGTGCGAGAGGTAGTACACCGAGGTTTCGGCATCGCCGAGTATGAGCGATGCTACGGTTTTCAGGTGTTTTCCGAGGCCCGTGTTCGGGTAGGTGCCGGGGCTGGGCTTGGCGCGGCTTTTTTCAAAAATATACTCCGCCGAGGCGATGGTCTCGGTCATAGTTTTGTACAGGTAGCCCACAGGCGAGTCCTCCTGCGCGAGCACGTTGCCTGCCGCCGCATAGTCGGTAAAATACGGGCTGCGTGCGCTTTCGCGCAGTTGTTTTGGCTCTTGCATAGCCAATCCTTTGTGCTGCTGGCCTTTCAATGCAAGGCTCAGGGTATCATCAATTTCCAGTACGGGCGCATGGCAGGTGCTGCCGCCGGGGCATTGCGCGTCGAGGTAGCGGCCAATCCAGCCGGTGTGCCAGTATTCATTGGCGGGGCTGGCAGTGTGCCAAATGTCCATGCTGCGAAAATGGGAGCGGTCGGGGTTGGGGTAGCCTACGTTGTGCAGTACAGCCATATCGCCGGCATCATACAGTTTTTTGAGCGTGCCCAGCGCCGGGTGCAGGGCAGCATCATCGGTCAGGTGAAGGGCTTCGGCGGCTTTAATGCCGAGACGTGGACGGGCGCGGTAGTACAAATCATTGCGAACCGGTATAACGGTGTTCAACCCGTCGTTCCCGCCACTAAACTGGATCACGACAAGGATTTTTCCGTTCCGGGCCAGAGCGCCGGGGCGTGCATGGGCGTGCAAAAAACGGGGCACCCACAAGGCCGCAGTGGCCAGTGACGCAGTCTTGAGAAAATTGCGGCGTTTTATGAGCATGGTATGTTTTTACATTTGGACAAAGAAGAACTATCCAGCGTAAAATTTCAAACAGTCATCGCACAGACACTTGCCGCCGAACTGCCGGGTCAAGGTCTCGCGGGTGGCCGGGTGGAGGTTGGGGTGGCGTGCCCAGCAGTCGCCGGGATTGTAGTTGACAAAACTGCGGGAGCAGCGCGGGCATTGCTGCATAAACATTTGTTCGTCTTCCACCCAGGCAGCGGCCACTTGACCGCCGAGCGGTGGGTTCAGTTTTCGCACCCGGATTTTTAGCGCCATCATGCCGGGAAACTGTTTTTTCATGCGCTGGAAAATGCCGTTCAGCACCGATTCGATCAGTTGCTTGGGCTGGCTCATTTCCAGTTTGCAGGCCTGATAAACAGACTCATAATTGATGGTTGCCTCCAGCTGGTCGGATGCGGCAGCGGCAGCGGTCACAGTCTGGATGTACACGTCCACCATGTAATCCGTGCCGATCTTGCGTTCGGCTTCGTACACGCCGTGAAAGGCGTGAAACTTCATTCCTTCGAGTGCGATAAGGGCCATGTTGGCTGGTTGGCTGGTTGGCTGGTTGGCTGGTTGGCTTCCGAATCAACGTACGCCAATAGCCAACCAGCCAACGGCTAATCTCCGAGTAATTCTTGCAGTTGTTCGCGTTTGTCGGCCAGTTCGGGGCAGCGGGTTTTCAGGAGCATATTCAGCGTGTCGAGTTCTGCGGATTTCAGGTGGCCGTACTGCCCGATGATGGTGGCCGTACAGTCTTTTGTGCTGTTGTACTCGGCTTGCATTTTCTGGAAATACTCGCCAAGGCGTGCGCGGTCGGCTGTGTCGGCTTGTTTGTTGAGAAGCGCCAATTGCTCGGTGCATTCGCAGTAAGCGTCGGCTATTTTTTCAAAACGGTTTTGCGATCCCAATGCTGGTTCGACGCAACGAGTGAGCAGAATGGCGGCCAACCCGACCCAAAAAAAGCCCGAATAAAGAGACAGTCGAAGGTGAAACATAGTAAAAATGCCTGCAAATGGGAAGGTGAATGGCCAACCGCACAAGTCCGGGCACGAAAGTATGTCGGTCAGCGGCAAGTAGGCGCATGCGGTCATATTTTTTATTCCACTGACTTTGGCTGGGATCAATTTCGACAGTGCGAAAAAATCAGTGCAGGACTGGACGTTGGAGCAGATGGAAGGATAGCGGGCACAAGAGCCTGATTCGATGCAGCACAACACAAAATTTCCGCACCACCTTGGCGTTCGGGTTTTTGCTCGATCCAATGTCAAGTGTTGAAAACAGCTGCCTTTTCCATGCCGAATATCCGCCTTGTCTGCTGCCTGCTGCTCCTGCCGCTTTCCGCCGCCAGCCAGTCCATTTTCGATTCCCTGCGCGTAGCGCACCACGCCGAGACTTTTTTCGCCTTCGGCAAACACAATATAGACCCGACGGCGCTGGCCGTGCTCGATTCATTCGCGGCCATTTGGGCGGCAGCACCCAACGCAAACATCGTGTACATCACTGCCCATACCGACTCGGTGGGCAACTTGGACAACAACATGGCCTTGTCGCAACGCCGCGCCGAAGCCGTGCGCGAAGCACTGATTCAGCGTGGTTTGCCTGCAGCAATAATGAAGGCTCATGCATTCGGCGAGCACCAGCCATCAGCCGAAAATGCGACCGAGGAGGGGCGGCAGCGCAACCGACGCGTCACGCTCGAGATCGGAACCGTGCTGCCCATGTCGCCATACGCCGGACAGGTGACTGATAAAAATACGGGCGAGGGCATAGCCGCCACGGTGCATTTTTCCACCCGCACCCTGCGCGATTCAGTGCAGACGGATTCCGCAGGCCGTTTTTCCGTGCGGCTGCCGACTGATTCCGTGGTCAAAACCGAAGTGTACGCCAAGGGTTATTTTTTCGATTCGTATTTACAGCGAATGTACGGCTCGCCCGAAATGCTCCGCCGCATGCAGACCGAACCCCTGGTCATTGCGCTGCCCTCTGCCAAGTCGGGCGAAAAAATGGCTATCAAAAACCTGTTTTTTGTCGGCGATGAAGCCATTCTGCTCAAGACCTCGGAGCCGGAACTGCCCAAGGTGCTCAAGTTCATGCAGACAAATCCCGACATACAAATTGAGATCGCCGGCCATATCAACAAGCCTGGGACAAAACCGGAAGAGTTGGAAAAATGGGAGTGGAACCTGTCGGTCAACCGAGCCAAAATGGTGTACATTTACCTGCGGAGGCACGGCATCGCCCCCGAGCGCATGACCTACAAGGGCTACGGAAACACGGAAATGCTCTTCCCGAATTACGGTGCCTCCAATGCGGAACAAGAGCAAAACCGGCGGGTGGAAATTCGGATTCGGTAGCCCTACCTTCGCCCCACAAATTCGCTTGCGACCATGCGCATCATTCAAAATTACATCAACGGCCAGTTTACCCCCCCGATCGGCGGAAAATACCTCGACAACATCGCCCCCGCCACCGGCGAAGTATACGGGCAAATCCCCGACTCCGGCCCCGAGGACGTGGACGCTGCCGCACAAGCCGCCACCGCCGCCTTTCCTGCCTGGGCAGCCATGCCGTCGGAACAACGCCACGACATCCTGCGCGGCATCAGCGACGGCATCCTCGCCAACCTCGACCAGTTGGCGGGAGCCGAAAGCGCCGATTCCGGCAAAACAATCACCACCGCCCGTACCGTGGATATCCCGCGTGCCGCACTCAATTTCAAGTTTTTTGCCACGGCACTCCTGCATTTCGCCTCCGAAAGCCACGCCATGCCCGGTGCCCTGAGCTATACTCTGCGCCAGCCGCTTGGTGTTGTGGGTGCCATTTCGCCGTGGAACTTGCCGTTGTACCTGTTTTCCTGGAAAATAGCGCCAGCGCTCGCTGCGGGCAACTGCGTGGTGGGAAAACCCTCCGAAGTGACACCCTACACGGCTTATCTGCTCGGTGAAATCTGCACTGCCGCCGGCCTGCCCCCCGGCGTACTCAACATCGTACACGGCCTCGGACCAAGAGCTGGGGAGGCCATCGTCCGGCATCCGTTGGTGAAAGCCATATCGTTCACTGGCAGCACCCGTGCCGGGGCTGAAATCGCCCGCATCGCCGCCCCCATGTTCAAAAAACTGTCGCTCGAACTGGGCGGGAAAAACCCCAACCTCATCTTCGCTGACTGCGACTACGACCGGATGCTGGAAACGACGGTGGCCTCGTCGTTCAACAACCAGGGCCAGATTTGCCTGTGCGGCTCCCGCATTTATGTGGAGCGTCCGATGTACGAGCGGTTTAAAAACGACTTCGTGGAACGGGTGCGGGCCATGCGCGTGGGCGACCCCGCCGATCCCGACAGCCGGCTCGGTGCCGTAGTGTCCAAATTGCACTTTGACAAAGTGCTGTCGTACATCGAACTGGCCCAACAGGAGGGCGGGCGCATTCTCTGCGGCGGGCACCTCCTGCAACTTTCCGGGCATTTAGCGGGTGGGTACTACATCGCGCCCACGGTGGTCGAGGGCCTCCCACTGGAATGCCGCACCAACCAGGAAGAAATTTTCGGCCCCGTGGTCACCATTCAGCCATTCGATACCGACGACGAGGCCCTGGCCCTGGCCAACGGTTCGCCCTACGGCCTCAGCGCTACGGTATGGACCAACAACCTGCGCCGTACCCAGCGCCTCAGCACGGAGCTCCAGGCTGGAATCGTTTGGGTCAACTGCTGGCTCCTGCGCGATTTGCGCACACCGTTCGGCGGAGTAAAACAGTCCGGCGTAGGCCGTGAGGGCGGCTGGGAAGCCATGCGTTTTTTTACGGAAGTGAAAAACGTGACGCTGGCGCTCTAAGCCGAGGCACGCGCTCAATCACGCCCGGCAAGCCGCGCCAGCCCGGCTTTGGCCTTGGCGTGCAGGCTGGCCCGGTAGTCTTCCGGCTCCAGATCGATGCAGCGCTCGTAGGCTGCCTTCGCCTTGGCGGCGTTGCCTTTTCCCTCGTACAGCAAGCCGAGCTGCAGGGCGGCGTTGCAAGCAAAGTGCGCCGGGCTTTTCCCACCTTTTTCGATGGTTTGTTCGTACAGGCGTTCGGCCTCCTCGGTTTTACCCAATTCATGGGCGATACGGCCGAGCCGATATTCGAGTTCGAGGGCCAGTTTGCCGGAGTAGGAACCGGTCGCGTCGTGGAGCAGGTCGGACGCACGCTGATAGTAGCCGCCGTCGAACAGCAAACGGGCACGGAGCAGCCGGGCATCGGGCACCTCGCCGCGGCGGGCTTCTTCGAGGGCTGCCTTATCGGCTTCGGAACGATCATTTCCCTTGGATTTCAGCAGGCTCATGTATTTTTGGTAGCCAACCTCGTCTCCTTTGGCCATCTGGTGCCAAGCCAATTTTTGGTAGGCTTCCTTGATGCCGTTCTCGCCCTTGAAGTTTTTTAAAAACGCCAGCAACGGCTTGTCGGCATCCGGGTCAAGGCGGTGGAGCTTGGCCATGCCGAGCAGGTAATGTCGGTAGGGGAATGGATGGTAAGCACCACCCTCCGGGCAGGCCTCCAGCAAGCGGACGGCCTCGTCGTTGCGGCCCGTGCGCATGGCGAGACTGGCCATGGCAAACGCGGCCACCGGGTTTTTTGCGGGTTCCAATCTGCCGGAGGAAATGATCTTCCAAGCCTCAGCCCGCTCGTTGGCGAGGTTTATTTGCAGGAATGCGCAGGCTACGCGGGTCTCGTCCTCGAACACAAAATCATTCTTTTGGGCTTGGGCCAAGGCTTCTCGGAGCTCGCGCATGCCCTGCTCCACTGTTCCTGAAATGCCGCTCATCGCACGGATTGTCCAGCGGTATTCCTCCGGTACGGCACCGACCAGTGCGTGGATGATTCCTATACTTTTGAGGTTGGGAGCAAAACCGGGGTGTTCCCGGAGGTTTTGCTCCAGCAGCGCGTACGCCTGCTTAATGTCGCTCATTGCCGACAGGTAGGCATTGTGTTTCCCGTGCAACACCGCCCACTGGAGTCGCACCTCGGCTTGCGAAAACAGGTACCACGGCGACTTCCGGTCACCGTGGGAGAGGCGGGCTAGCCGAGGCTCCATGTTTTTGGCCAGGCGAGCGTACTCGGCCCGGTCGTCATTGACCAGTACGGTCATAAAATCGAGGTGGTTTTCCACCAAGGGGGCGATGTGGTTGTTCGGCTCGCGTTTGCGCAGCTCCGCCAGTGCCGTCGCCGCCTCGCCGAAGCGCAGGCTGAAGGCCTTCCGGTAGGCATCGCGGGCCAAGGCAGAAAACTCGAACGGGCCGGTCGCAAGGGCGGGTGCAGCCAAAAACAGCGGCCAGCAGCAGCCTGCGCGGACAAGAAAAGCGAAAAGAATGCGGCGTGAAAAAACCATGTGGGCGAGCTCGGAGATGAATTTGGGGCCAAGTTTTCCCTTTTTTAACAAACTACGCGGCTCTTTTCTCAATTCGGCCTACTTTGGCCGCTATCATCCTCCGAACTTATGGTGTCTCTTTGGAAAAAATGGCTTTCGTACCTCGTCCCGGTCACGCTCGAACGGGCTGGCTCTTCGCTGAACCCTGACTTGGCGGTGGTGCTCGACCGGGGCCGCTTGCAACTGCTGAGCGGAAACGCCATTTACTCCTGGGACGACCTGTACCACAATTTCACCATCGCTTTTGGCACGTTCGACCTCGACGAGGAGCCGATCGAGGATGTGCTGGTGCTGGGTCTCGGCCTCGGTAGTGTGCCGTTTATTTTGGAAAAAATATTCGAATGCCGGTACCGCTATACCGCCGTTGAACTGGACGAGGTAGTAGCCGACCTCGCCTCCCGTTACACTTTAACCCGGCTGGAAAGCCCCGTTGAGGTGATTTGCGCCGACGCTGGCGTATTCGTGGTGGTCACAGAAGAAACCTACGACTTGGTGGTGGTGGATATTTTCGAAGACGACCGCACGCCCGACCAATTCGAGGATGCCGAGTTCCTCACGGCCTGCCGCGACCTGCTCCGCCCTGGAGGCATCCTCCTGTACAACCGGCTGCACAACAACGTCAGAACTCGACTGGACACCGAGCGTTTTTTCGATCAGCAGTTCCTGCCGGTGTTTCCCAAGGGGTGGAAAATCAATACGGGCGGCAACTGGGTGCTGGCGGCCAGGGCGGAGGCTGGGAAGGGTTAAGAGTTTGATTGACGATTTGGACAATGGAGAAATTTTCTTTGCGTATCGCTTGCAGGGTCGAAACGCGCAACCTAAACTTTGGGCTACAAACCAACCGACGCTGTAAAACGGGAGGAGGTTCCACATTTTATTTACGGTTTCGCACCAAATATAAATCGGAGTGTCCTCCCATACTACTGGACATTTTTGTGGGAAGGGGGGATTGCTCTTGA
>JBEBHD010000223.1:0-9185 GCA_040080915.1 Saprospiraceae bacterium | reverse complement strand
CTCACTCTCTCACCCTCTCACCCTCTCACCCTCTCACCCTCTCACCCTCTCACCCTCTCACCCATGTCCCACACTCGATTTAACGCACTTCAGACCGTAGAAAACCGCTTCGACCCGTTCTTGGACAACGGGGAGGGCTTTGATGCCAACATCGCCTCGTACTTCGGGGAGAATGTTTTTGGCGAAGAAGCCATGAAAAAGCACTTGCCCGAAAACGCATATCTGAGCGTGAAGGCAGCCGTGCAAAGCGGCCAAAAACTCAACCGCGAACTGGCCGATGTGATTGCCGCCGGCATGAAAGAATGGGCGCAGGAGAAAAACTGTACGCACTTCGCCCACTGGTTTCAGCCTTTGACTGGCAAGACGGCCGAAAAACACGATTCATTTTTCACCATGACCCACGATGGGCGCGTCATCGAGGAGTTCACCGGTGGTGCGCTGGTGCAGCAGGAGCCGGACGGCTCGTCATTCCCCTCGGGCGGTATGCGCAGTACGTTCGAAGCCCGTGGTTACACCGTGTGGGATCCCTCCAGCCCGGCGTTCATCATGGAGGTCGGTTCCGGGCGCACGCTATGTATCCCCACTATTTTTGTCACCTACGACGGGCGGGCGCAGGATTTCAAACTCCCGCTGCTGCGTTCGCAAGCGTTGTTGGACAAGGCCGCCGTGCCCGTGTCCCAGCTGTTCCATCCGAACGTGACCAAAGTGACGGCCACCCTCGGTTGGGAGCAGGAGTATTTTGTGGTGGACGAGGCGCTTTTCAATGCCCGCCCCGATCTCGTGCTGACGGGCCGCACCTTGGTCGGCCGCCCCGCCACCAAGCACCAGCAGCTGGAGGACCACTACTTCGGCTCCATCCCGGAGCGCGTGTACCTGTTCATGCGCGACTTGGAAACCGAATGCCACAAACTCGGCATCCCCGTGCGCACACGCCACAACGAAGTGGCCCCTTGCCAGTACGAGGTGGCGCCGATTTTTGAGGAAATCAACGTAGCCGTGGACCACAACCAGCTGCTCATGGACGTGATGGAGCGCGTCGCTCACCGGCACAAACTGCGCGTGCTTTTTCACGAAAAACCGTTCGCCGGCATCAACGGATCGGGCAAACACAACAACTGGAGCATGGGCACCAACACAGGCATCAACCTGCTTTCGCCCGGCGACGCGCCTGGCCGCAACCTGCGCTTCCTCGCGTTTTTTGTGAACACCATCCTGTCTGTCCACAAGTATGCCGACATCCTGCGTGCCAGCATCGCCCACGCGGGCAACGACCATCGGCTCGGTGCTAACGAAGCCCCGCCCGCTATCATTTCGGTGTTCATCGGCGAGGCTATGAGCAAGCTGTTGGGTCAGATCGCCAATGGTAAAAAAACCGATGATGCCGCCGTCAAACGCGCACTCGACCTTATCAGCAAACTGCCCAACCTCGAGCTAGACAACACCGACCGCAACCGCACCTCGCCGTTCGCGTTCACCGGCAACAAGTTCGAGATTCGCGCCGTCGGCTCCTCCCAAAACTGCGCTGGCCCCATGACTGTGATGAACACCATGATGGGCTTGCAGTTGATCGAGTTCAAGGCTGACGTGGACAAACTCATGGCCAAGGGCACGGAAAAAGACGAGGCTATCCTGATGGTGCTGAAAAACTACATCCGCAAGCTCAAGCCTATCGTATTCGAGGGCAACAATTACTCTGACGAGTGGAAAGCCGAAGCTGCCAGCCGAGGCCTCTCCAACCACGCCAACACGCCCGAAGCACTGGCTGTGCTGGGCACGAAGCATGCAGAAGATTTCTTCGGAAAATCAGGGGTGCTGAGCAAAACGGAACTGGAAGCGCTTTTCAACGTGCAACTCCATGCCTATTGCACCAAATTGGATATTGAGGCCAAAACCTTGGCTGATATGACCCAGGCATCGGTCATGCCCGCCGTCATCCGCTACCAAACCGAGCTGGCGCAAAACGTGGCCGCGCTCAAAGCCATCGGCATGGACGGCTCCGCCGGTTTTCAAAAAGAAACCCTCCAGCGCATCGGCGAACTCAGTGCTGCCGTAAAAACAGGTTTGGAAAAAATGGAGAAGGGCCTCGCCCAAGCCCATCACCATGCCGACAACCTGCAAGAAGAGGCTCGCATTTTCTGCGATACGGTGAAGCCGCAAATGGAGCACATCCGCGCAGCCGTGGACGAACTCGAAAGCATCGTGGACGACCAGTACTGGCCCTTGGTGAAATACCGGGAACTGTTGTTCGTGCGGTAAACAGCACGCCTGTAAATATACCTCGACCTCGCAGCGCGAAGTATACAAAGAGGGCTTGTTTCTCCGGTGTGGGAAACAAGCCCTCTGTCATTTACTCATGCATTCGTTCAATTCTTGCTCACTACTATTTTTCGGGCGATAACCTCGCCTTTGACCCGAATCAACACAGTGTACAGGCCGTCGGCCAACTTGGACAAATCAAGGTCCATGCGTTCGGGCGAAACCGCTGTTTGCTGGAGCACGAGCCGGCCTGTCATGTCGTAGGCGGCAAAATGCGCGTCGTCGGAGAGTTGTGTCGGGAAAATAACTGCCAGTTCGCCGCTCGTCGGGTTCGGCACGATGAGCAGGCCGTGACTCCACTCCGGAGTGGTGCTGTTCACGAGGCTGTCCACTACGAATGGCCCGGCGGTAGCGGTACAGCCTATCTCATCGGTGATGATGACTGTGTAGGAGCCATTGCCGATGCTGTCCAGGTCTTCGCTCGTTTCGCCGGGCAGCAGCACGTTGTTGCGGTACCACTCAAATTTGTACGGCGAAAGGCTGCCGTTCGGGCTGATCATCACAGCACCAACGTGTGCCCCGCCTACGTCGTTGAGGATGGTATCCAGCGCAACGGTGAGTTCCGTCAGGATGGTCACCTCGAAGGAACAAGAACCGACATTGCCGTCGGCATCCGTGTAAGTATAGGTCGTGGTGGTAGCGCCCGGCGGGAACTGTGCGCCGCTCGGCAGGCCAGCCGAAAGGTCAAACGAGCCGCCGTTGCCGAGGCAGTTGTCGGTGGCTACCGGAGCGGGATACTGCACCACATCATCGCCGAAGCAGCGGATCACGCTGGGTGGGCAGGTGAGCGTCGGTGCCAAATTGTCCTCTACCGTGACGACAATCGTCGTTGTTGAGGTGTTGCCGGCATCGTCGGTGGCTGTGACGACCACATTGTGCGGGCCGAGCTGCGAGCAGTCGAAGGCCCCGGGCTGGAACGTCACTTTGTCCACGGCACAATTGTCCGTTACTACTAAGCCGAGTGTTTGCACGTTGAGAGTTACACTGCCTGCGGCACCAAGTTCAGCCGTGAAGGGGCCTGCGGCGTTCACCGTGGGTGCCTCCGTATCCACGGCATTCACCGTGGCCTGTGTGGTTGCGGTACAACCGTTGGCATCTGTTACTGTGGCGGAGTAGTTGCCAGCCACGAGGTTTATGGCTGTCAGGCCGGTTTGGTTGTTGCTCCAAATTACTTCGAGCATACCCGTTCCGCCGCTGGCGAGAACGGTGATACTTCCGTCGGGCAAATCCGTACAGGCTGTGTTCACCACATTATCCACTTGGAAAATGAGTACGGGCGGTTCGGTGACGGCAACTTCGTCTTCCACGGTGCAGCCGTTTACATCAGTGACTGTCACCGAGTAGGTACCATCAGCCAGGCCCGTTTCGGTTTGATCGGTGCCGCCAGAGCTCCACTTGTAGGTGAACGGAGCGCTGCCTCCATTGACCACGACGGTTGCCGCGCCGTTTGCTTGACCGTTGCACAGGGCTGGGCTGGTCAGGAATGTAGTGGTCACACCGCAGTTGCCTGCAAGCACGGTCACAGTTTGTACATCCGTGCATCCGTTAGCATCTGATACCGTGACGGTATAGGTGCCGTCATTCAGGTCGTTAATGGTCTGGGCTGTTCCCATGTTGCTCCATGCGTAGGTGTATGGGCTTGTTCCGCCGGTCGGGTTGGCCGTGGCCGTTCCGTCGCCGGTAGCGGGGCCGCTCATGTTGGTGGACGTAGCGTTTGCCTGCACGGCCGTCGGTTCGGAAATGGTGAACGAGATCGTTTCCGGGCAGTTGGCGGCATCGGTTACCAGAACGGTATAGGTGCCAGGTGCCAAGTTTTGGATGAACGGTACACTCTCGTTGGTGCTCCAAGCGTACGTGAATGGTGCCACTCCACTCGTTGTCACTACTCCGGCAGTTCCATTATCAGCATTGAAGCAGGTAGCATCTTCGGATTCTACGTCGGCACTAATGGTGCAGTTGTAGGAATTTACAGTGGCGATGGAAATTGCCGAGCAGCCATTGGCATCGGTCACGGTCACCGTGTACGAGCCGGGCAACAAACCGGTAATCGTTTGGGTGTTGCCCAGGTTGCTCCAAGCGTAGGTGTAGCCGGGTGTACCGCCAGCAGGGGAGACGGTAGCCGTGCCATCGGCCATACCATTGGCCATTTGCGGGGAGCCAGAGGCGTTCGCGGACAGGGCCGTCGGCTGAGTGATCGTGACTGTGGCCGTGGCCGAGCAGCCTTCGCCATCCGTAGCGGTGACGGTGTACGTGCCTGCATTGAGGTTAGAAACAGCGGCTGTATTGTCGCTGGTGTTCCAAGCATATGTAAATACGCCCGTTCCACCGGAGGCGCTGGCGTTGGCGCTGCCGTTTTGTTGGCCGTTGCAGGTGACATTCACCACGTTACCGGTGGTGGCTGTTACCGCCGGGTTTTGAATCACAGTGGCGGTTGCGCTGCTGGTGCAGCCATTCTGGATGTCGGTGATGACAATTTTGTACGATCCGGGCGCAGTAGCTGACAGGACCGGGTTGTTGCCGGTGTGTATTTCACTACCGTTGGGCAGGGTCCACAGGTGCGTGCTGCCTGTAGCAGGCACGTTGCTCGAAGCGGCGATGTTTACGGCGGCATTGTTGCAGTTGAGGTTGGCACCCACGGCCAGGGATGCGCCGGGTGGTGTGTTGTCCAATCCCACATTGGTCGAGGCGGTGCTGGTGCAGCCGTTCGGGCCGGTGACGGTTAGGAGGTACGGGCCGGGAGCGCTCACACTCGGATTGGGCACTGTGGCCGTGAAGCCGTTCGGACCCGACCAAGCGAAGGCCGAGTTGTTCGTCGGTGTGGAGCCGTTGAGTGATACGTTCAGCACCACGCAGGTGATCGTTCCGCCTGTGGCGGCAGCGCCGGGCTGGTCGGTATCCGCCACAACAATGGCAGAGGCAGAATTGGTGCATCCGGTATTGTTTTCCGTCACCACCACGATGTACGTACCGGCGGCGCTCACCGTTGGATTTTGCAAAGCGGAAGTAAAGCCGTTGGGGCCAGACCATGCAAAGGTGGGGCTAATGGCATTGGTGGTGGAGCCGAGGGTCGTGGTGCTTATTTCGCAAGAAATCATGCCGCCCGTCGCGCTGATCGTGGGCGGTGCGATGGCAGCAGTGACGACGGCGAGGCTGATCGAGGTACAGCCATTTGTCTCGTTGGTCACGCGAAGGCGATATGTGCCAGTGGCGTTCACGAAGGGTTTGAGAGTAGTGGAACCGGAAACAATATTGCCGCCGTTGAGCGCGATCCACAAATACGTGTACTGAGAGCCTGTAGAACCGGTGCCTTGAAGTTGTATTTGCGGTTCGTCGCAGGTGAGTACGCGGTCAGGTCCCGCATCGGCGTTCGGGGCGGTCTGGTTGACAGGTACGGTGACCACCGCCGTGTCGGAGCAGATGATATTTCCGCTGACGTTATTCACGACGAGGTAGAATGGCCCGGCAGTGCTCACATTCAACGTTTTCGTTGTACCTAGTGTAGCGCCAAGGTTGTCCGTCCATTTGTAAAACACCGAGTTGCCGGTGGTGGTCAGGCTGTCGGCCCGCAGGGTAATGGTTGGTGTCCGACAGGTGATGGTGTCTGGTTTGTCAATACCCGCTCGCGAACGGACTTTGAGGATGGAAAAATTCAGTACGCTGTCGCAGCCATCATCGGCCACAAGCATTTCGGAGAACGAGCCGCTTTCGCAGTAGGGGAACCCGTTGATCTCGAAACACTCGTCGTTGCACAGGCGCTGGAGTGGCAGGGTTTTCACTTTGCGCGGCTTGGCAATGATTTTCTGCCGCACGATCGAGTCACAGCCGAGGTACGACTCGTATGGTGTGGATGTAAGCGTAACAGAGCCTGGAGCCGACACATTGGGGAATGGTTCCTCATTCCATGTGTAAGGCAGGGATTCGTAGCAAAGTGTGATGTCTGGCAAGGTAGTTATGGCCAAGGGGTGGTTAGCCACTGTCATACAAACAGTCTTGGCCGTGTCGCAGGCATAGCTGGTGGTCACGCAAATGACACCACCTGTGGAACCAAACTCGACTTCAATCGTGGATGGCTGGCCAACGGCTGCCGGGAGGTTGATTTGATTGCCGGCACCGATGCCGCCTTTGATTTTGGTGCTCGGAGGGGTTGTCCACCAGTACGAAATAGCGCCTTCCACAGGGGGTAGGGTGTAGGTGGTGGTAGCACCAGGGCATACTTCCGTCAAACCTTCTATATTTCCCGGAAGCGAAGTCGGCGGCACCGTGGAGCCAAAGGCCACGGTAATCTGGAACCGGCAGTCGGCACCGCTCACCCCGTCCACTACCAAGTAGTACACCTTGCCGATGGTGAGGCCAAAAGCGGATATGATTGGGTTTGCCGGGTCAATAGGGCCACAGCTCAGTGCCCAGTTCGGATAGTCGCAGGAGTACACAATGGCCGCTTCAATGTCAGTACCCGATACGCAACCCAAGTTCCTGATATTAAAGCCAATATTGGTGGAACCCGCGACGAACCCGTACCAACGCGGCTTTTCCAGCGCTACAGGAGGCGTGCCGGTGCTGCACAAGTCAAATACGGGCGGAGGCTGCGAAGGCAGCGGGGGCGGGAGTGGGAAGTTCGTCTGGCCAACCACGGTGTCGAACTTGCAAACAATGCAAGCCGAGTTGCAGAAAATGGCTCCTGCATAACCTGACGGACAGGGATACGGAATCTGCGCTCCCAGTTTGGAAACTACACTCAGGAGCAGCATAAGGGTGATGGATAAAAAAAGACGCATTGCTCAGTACTTTTTTGATGAAAAGAAAAAGAGAGTTGGTACAGCAAGATACGGTCGGAGAGGAACTCGTTGCGTCGGCAGCGATAAAATCGGCGGACGGGATTAAAACACGCTCTAAGGGAGCCAAATGTAGGCTGGCTTTCGGCAAATCGCAAACATTTGTTCCTGTTCGCTAATTTTACGACAGTTTGCGCTCCTGATCAGGCATACCCTTATCCCAATTTGGGGAACAATGCCCCTACCACTACTTTTTTACGGGCACGTGATACGGGTATGCGTACCCCGCCGATCACCAAAGCGCTGCCGTCCAGCGCCTGTACTTGAGCCTTGGCCACGATGTACGATTTGTGTACGCGCAAAAAATGCTCCGCGGGCAGTGTTTCTTCCAACTTGTTGAGGCTTTCCAATGTCACCACCTTGCCGTGCTCGGTGTGGATTTTCACATATTCCTTCCAGCCCTCCACGTACAGTATGTCGCTATGGGGCACGTTGACTAAGCGCCGGTCCGCTCGTACCGTCAGCATACCATCGGGCAGGGTAGTAGTGTTGCGGCGAAGCCGGAGCGCGTCGCGGGCTTTTTGCACGGCGTGATCAAAACGCTCGAAGGAAAACGGCTTGAGCAGGTAGTCCACCGCATCCAGATCGTATGCCTCGTGTGCGTACTGGGTGTAGGCGGTGGTGAAAATGGTGACCGGCTTGATCGAGATGCTGCGCAACAGGTTGATGCCGTTCAGAAACGGCATCTGAATATCCAAAAAAAGCAGGTCCACGGCCTCGTGCTGGAGCACCTCCACGGCGCGGATGGCGCTTTTGCACGCCCCTACCAGCTCCAAATCGGGCACCTGACCAACATATTTTTCGAGTAGCGCAAGAGCAAGGTGCTCGTCATCAACTAGTAGGCAGCGGATTTTTGACACAGGAAAGTGTTTTATTCAACTCCATTTCGGCGGTAAAGATATTGTGCTCGTCGCCGGTTTCCATCCGGTGCCGGTTCGGGTAGCGGAGCAGCAGGCGCTGCCGCAGGTTTTCCAAGCCCACTCCGCCTATGCTGTCTTTTTGCTCATTGTCAGGGTCGAAGGTATTTTTCGCCGAAAACACAAGGCTGCTGGGAGAGGCTTGAAGCGAAATACGCAGCCAAGCATCCGGATAGGTTTCCATGTTGCCGTGTTTGAGTGCGTTTTCCACCAACGGCAGCAGCAGCAGCGGCTCGATTTGCCACCCCTCGAGATCGCCCCTGACATCAAAATCAATGGAAAAAACCTCGTCGGACTTCAGCCGGTACAGTTCGATGTATTCCTGCACTTGGGCCACCTCGCTGGCCAACGGCACCAACGGTTCCTGGCTGTCGTAGGTGACGTAGCGCAACAGGTTGCTGAGCCGCAGCACCATTTCTGCGGTGTTGGGGTGCTGCAGGGTAGCGGCAGCATAGATGTTGTTCAGGGTGTTGAACAGAAAGTGCGGGTTGATCTGTGCCCGCAAATTGGCCAGTCGGGCTTCGGCGTGGCGGGCCTCCAATTCGCGGTGGCGCAGTTCGAGCGCGTGACGATTTTCCAACAACTGGTACAACGTGCTGAACAACAGTAACAAAAAGAACGACAAGGCGTAGGCCAGAAACATCTGTACCCCGCCATCGGTTGGGGGTTTGTTTGCTGAAAAAACACTTCCACCGAACAAGCGTACTTCCGCGACCGTACGCAACCATGTCATGCCGATCCAAAAGGCCAACGTCAGCGCGATTAGCGGCTTGTAACGCCCGGTTTCAAAATAGCGGTTGACGAGCCACTTGGCGTTTCCGTAAAAAATAACCAGCAAAAACGCGAGGTTAAGTGCGGTGCGGGCCAGCGCCTCGCCAGTGCCGCGCACATTGGAAAACAACGAAAAAAACAGCAGCGCAACCAGCAGCCAGCCCACGGCGTGGGTCAGCAGGCGGGCGCGGCCGGAAAGCAGGTGTTGTAGCATGGATAAATCGGTGTTTTTAGTGTGTGCAAGTCATTAAACATTGAACATTGAACATTGAACATTGAACATTGAACATTGAACATTGAACATTGAACATTGAACATTGAACATTGAACATTGAACATTGAACATTGA
>JBEBHD010000387.1:0-2426 GCA_040080915.1 Saprospiraceae bacterium | reverse complement strand
TGCCACAAGGCTGCACAGTTCATCCACCCCGATATTCACTTTTCTTACCCAACAGTGGGTGCCAATGCCGTGAGCGCCAATTTTTCCAAAGAATGGCGTGCAGCGCTTGACGAAAACCCGTGGCTCGACGCAAATACGTGGCTCCAGCGAATCGGTGCCGAAAACAAACAGGGCAATATCACCAAGGAAGAGTGCCACACCATCATCAAAAAACTGAGCCTTAAAATCTTTGAAGGACACTACAAAATCCTGCTTATGTGGCTGCCCGAATACCTCGGAAAAGAGGGCAACCGCCTCCTCAAACTCATTGAGGAGCCGCCGGAACAGACCGTTTTCCTGCTCGTGGCCGAAAATGCGGACGCGATCTTGCCGACCATCCTTTCCCGCTGCCAGATCGTGAAAACCGACCCCTTGCAGGACGAAGATATCACAGTCGCACTCCAGGAAAAGCGCGGCCTTGACCCCGAACGCGCCCGACAAATCGCGTTCCTTGCCGAAGGCGATTTCAACCACGCCCTTGATGCAGCCGACAACCCCGACAACGACGACGCAGCCCTTCTGCTCGACTGGCTTCGCAAATGCTGGCGCGGTAATGGTGTAGAGATCGTCCGTTGGACCGAGACCTTCGCCAAGTTAGGCCGCGAAAACCAAAAACAGTTTCTCCAATACAGCCTCCACTTCCTGCGCGAATTGCTCGCATTAGTGGCCACCCAAAAACCCGATGCCCGCCTCCGCCCCGAAGAGTTGAAAACTGCACTAAACATGACCACCGTGCTCAACTTCGACAAGATCACCCGTTTGGCCACCATCCTGAACGATAATATCTACTTCATCGAACGAAATGCCAACCCAAAAATCCTGGCCCTCGACACCTCCATCCAGATGCATAAAATAATGAAACCTTAACTCACAGTCATCGTTTTGGCTCCCCTCCGCTTAATTTTGGAGACTTTTCGCCTCTAAAACTAAGCAGAGGGGAGCAAAACGATGACTTAAAATCAATAATCATGGGCTGTATAGGCTGTTCTTGTTCAACCGGAAAAGATTCCGTCTCGGGTTGCCGCTCCAATGGCGGCTGCTCCACAGGCGGCTGCAACCGGCATAATACGTACGATTGGCTTTCTGCCAGCGGCATCCAAGATGCCAAACCGTTCGAAGTGGTAGAAGTGAGCTTTAAAAACGGGTCGCGCAAAGAGTTTTTCAAAAACCCCGCACACACCCGCGCTATCACGGGCGACTGGGTGCTCGTCGAATCATCGTCGGGCGGCTACGACGTGGGCACCATCACACTGTCCGGTGAGCTCGTGCGCATGCAACTCAAGCGCAAACGCGTGCGAAACGACTCCAAACAGCAAAATATCATCCGAAAAGCGCACGAGCGCGACCTGGAACGCCTTGACGAGCTGCGCAAACAGGAGCGCGATATCATGATCCGCGCCCGTGCCGTCTCCCGCACCCTCGACCTGAACATGAAGGTGGGAGACGTAGAGTTTCAGGGCGACGGGCGCAAGTGTACCTTTTACTATACAGCCGACGGGCGCGTGGACTTCCGCGAGCTCATCCGGCACTACGCCCGCGAGTTCAAGGTCAAGATCGAGATGCGCCAGATCGGTGCCAGGCAAGAATCGGCCCGCATCGGTGGCATAGGTAACTGCGGACGCGAACTGTGCTGCTCTACCTGGCTCACGGAGTTCAAGAGCGTCAACACTGCCGCTGCCCGCTACCAAAACTTGGCCATCAACCAAACCAAGTTGTCGGGTATGTGCGGCCGCCTCAAGTGTTGCTTGAACTACGAACTGGATACGTATATTGATGCGCTGGAAGATTTCCCCGACAAGGCCGAGCGCCTCAAAACCCGCGCCGGACTCGCCATTCTGATCAAGACTGACGTGTTCAAGCGTATCATGTACTACACCTATGCCGAAGACCGCGGCAAGCTGTACTCCCTGCACGTGGACCAAGTTTGGGAAGCCCTCGATCTCATCAAAAAAGGCGAACAACCCGGAAGCCTCGACGATATTTTGGCCATGGCCCCTCCGCCCATAGTGGAAGAAACCGAGGAGGAAGAGACGCACGACTACGAAAGCGTGGACAACGTGATTCAGCTGCCCATCGAAAAGCGCAAGAAAAAACGCAAGAAAAAACAAAAAGGCCGCGCTGGCGAAAGCCTCGCTTCCGCTGTGGAAAAAGCCGGTCAGGACGAACGCACCCGCCCGCCACAACGCCGCAACGACCAGCGTTCCGGCGGCGGAAACAGACCCGAAAATCGGCAGGGGGGTGCTGGCCGACCCGACAGCCGCCCGCCCCGACAGGAAAACCGCCCGGAGCGCCCACCGCAACAACGGCCCGATAACCGTCAAGGTGGTGACGGCCGCCCTGATAACCGTCCACCCCGACAGGAAAACCGCCCGCCACAACAACCCGCC
>JBEBHD010000222.1:0-9329 GCA_040080915.1 Saprospiraceae bacterium | reverse complement strand
AACCTCACCCCCCCAAACCTTATAACCTTTTTTATGTCCAACATTCTCGAACAGCAAGATATCCGCGCTCTCGGCAGCAACCTCGAACTACTGGCCCGCCAAGTCGTAGAGGGTTTCATCGTGGGCATGCACCGCAGCCCGTTCCACGGTTTTTCCGTTGAATTTGCCGAGCACCGCCTGTACAACACAGGCGAAAGCACCCGCAACATTGACTGGAAGGTGTACGCCCGCACGGACAAACTTTTTGTTAAGCGGTTTGAAGAAGAAACCAACCTGCGCTGCCAGATCGTGCTGGACTGCTCCTCCACGATGTACTACCCTTGGGATGAGCGCAATGCGCAAAAATTCAAGTACAAAAACAAACTGTGCTTCGCCGCACAGGCCGCCTCTTCGCTCATGTACGCGCTGAAAAAACAGCGCGACGCGTTCGGCCTTACCCTGTTCGACGACCAAGTGCGGGTGAGCACCGCCTGCAAATCCACCACCCAGCACTACCAGCAGCTGCTGTCGTTCCTCGTGGAGCGGATCGAGAACCCGCAATTGAATCGCCCGACCGATCTGGCTGGCATCCTGCACCAAGTGGCCGATGCCATCCACCGCCGTTCGATGGTCATTCTGTTCACCGATGTATTGGAGCGCCCCGATGAGGCAGACAAGTTGTTCTCCGCCCTCCAGCACCTGCGCCACAACAAGCACGAGGTCATTCTTTTCCACGTTACGGACAAGGCCAAGGAACTCGATTTCGAGTTTGAAAACCGGCCTTACCTGTTCGTGGACATGGAAACCGGCGAAGAAGTGCGCCTTCAGCCCGGGCAAGTGAAGGAATTTTACACCAAACAGGTAGCAGCGTTTGCGGAGCAACTTCGGCTCCGCTGCCTCCAGTACAAAATTGACTTCGTGGAGGCTGACATCAACAAGGGCTTTGTGCCTATCCTGCAAACCTGGATGGTCAAACGCTCCAAAATGGGCTGACCAAAGCGCGATTTCCCAATGGGCAAGGTTCGGATAGACAAATGGCTGTGGAGCGTACGGATTTTCAAAAGCCGCACCATCGCTACGGATGCCTGCAAGGCGGGCAAGGTGCGAGTCGGCGGTGAGCCGGTAAAACCCTCATACCTGCTTTCCGAAAAAGAAGAAGTAGTGGTGAAAAAAGAGGGTTTTAACTTTGAATACCGCGCATTAGTGCTGATCGAAAAGCGCGTAGGCGCCCCCATCGCCGTCACTTGCTACGAAGACATCACGCCCGAGGAGGAGCGCAACAAGTACAAATTGTGGTTCCTCAATGCGGCCATCACCAACGAAAAACGCGAGAAAGGCGCTGGCCGCCCCACTAAAAAAGAGCGCCGGGAAATTGACCGGTTCAAAGACGACGACGAGCCGGATGCCGATCTCACATGATCCCGAACATCTTGGCATACTTCAGCATCTCACCCGGGTTGCTGATCTTGAGTTTGCCGGTCATCATGGCCATCATCGGGTTCAGGTCGCCCGAAAGCAGCTTGGAAAACGACTCCGCTGTGGTCGAGACCACACACCTGGCTTCGCCGTTCAGGCCTTCGGCGACCGCCAATTTGCCATCGGTCAGTTGGACGGTGAACTGGCCCGCGTCGGCAATGTCGAAGTGAAAAAGGGTGGAAAGGCCCTCCAAGGCATCAGCATTGGCCTTCTGGGGAAGATCGAAGAGAAATTTTTTTACGTCGAGCATATTTTAGGTTAGCAGGTTTCTGGTTTCGAGGGTTCTGATTGGAGGGTTGGGTGAAACTTTGCGATTACTTAACTCCGGCAGAGGGGTGGAGGCAGATGCGGTTCCTTAATTTTCGCCCAAAGAAACAGCACTGCGTATGACCGGACAAAAATTATCACCGACAATCTTTTTGCTTATGCTCGCCGCGCTCCCGTTTTTGACCTGCCGTTTCACGGAAAAAAAACCCGTGGGGGCACCGCCCGGTTTCGACTGGCAGGGGCACCGGGGCGCGCGTGGCCTGTTGCCCGAAAACAGCGTTCCGGCGTTTTTGCGGGCGCTGGAATTTCCCGAAGTGTACACGCTGGAATTGGACGTGGCCGTGTCGAAAGACAGCCAACTGATCGTCAGCCACGAGCCGTGGCTCAGCCCCGAGATTTGCCGGCTGCCCGGCGGCACGGCTATGGCCAAAGCCGATTCGATGAAGTTTTTGATCCGCGACCTTACCGCCGCCGAAATTCGAGATTTCGATTGCGGCAGTTGGGGCCACCCGCGATTCCCGCAGCAGCAGTCCATTCCCGTACACAAGCCGACTCTGCGCGAAACCGTGGAGGCCGTGCGGGCCGCTTTCCCCAAAAAAACCGTGCGCTGGAACATTGAAATAAAAAGCCGCCCCGAGTGGGACGGCCTGTACACGCCGCCAGTGGCCGCGTTTGCCAAACTCGTGTCCGACGAGCTCCGGGCACTCGGCTTGGAACAAGACGCGAACGTACAATCGTTCGACCCCCGTGCGTTCCAGGCCGTACGCAGCCTGAACCCCGACCTGCCGCTCGCCCTGCTGATAGAAAATGTGCAGTCGCTCGATTCCAACCTCGCACGGTTAGGTTTTACACCGGAAATTTACAGCCCGTACTACCTGTTGGTGGACGAAAAACTCGTGCGCCGCTGCCACGAGCGGGGCATGAAACTGATCCCGTGGACGGTGAACGAGGTGCCCGCCATGCGGCGGCTCGTGCGCCTCGGCGTGGACGGGATCATTACGGATTATCCGGATTTGATCGGTGAGGTGGGAAGAAAGGGTTGACCACGATCGTGCGTTTAGTACACGCTGCGGCGTATCATTTTTCACCACAGATTTTCACAGATTCACACAGATTTTTTCTCTTTCCGCTTAAAAATCTGTGTAAATCTGTGAAAATCTGTGGTGCATTTTTTTGAGTGCCACCGCAGGTGAGTGCTAAACAGTTCCCCTCAATCCAGTTTTTTCACCGTCCCCGATCCTGCCACGGACGTTTCCACGGAAGCAGAACCAGTGTAGTAAATATCGCCACTGCCAGCGATGTTGGCTTTCAGGGATTCTTTCATGTTGCATTTCAACGAGCCGGAGCCAGCGATGTTGGCCTTGCCTGTGTTGGCCTCCAAGCCTTCGGCGTTGATGTCGCCGCTGCCGCTGATTTCGAAAGTAGCTATTTGGGCGCGACCGCTCACTTCCAAGGTGCCGCTGCCCGCGATATCGCAGTTCAGTGCGCTCACATCCGCCTCTGGCAAAGAAACTGAGCCGGAGCCGCTCACGGCAAGGTACAGTTCGTTGCCCTTGAGCCGGGAAAGTACCTCCATGTCGGCGCTGCCGCTCACGCTCAGTCCTTCGTAGGCCGGGGCGGTTATTTTCACTAACAGGTCGTCCGTGTTGGACACGTTTTCCGAAAAATAGATTTGCAACGAGCCGTCCACGACCTCGGTGCGGAGTATGGGGAGCAGGTTTTCCTGGGCATGGACTTCCACAGCGTACTTGTCGCCGACACGGACTTCCACCGAACCGGGAATCTTGGCCTCCACGGTGCGGAAATCGCTTACCGACCGGGACTCGGTTTTGGCGGGGCCTTTTCCTCGGATGCCAGGGCCAAACGACCAGTTGTTGTCGCCGCAAGAAAATTGGCCAAGCACGAAAACGCCGACCAGAAACATGAAAAAAAGCAAATAGCGCATAGGTAGTTGATGAGTTGTTGGTGAAAAAACAATGCGGGGGCGGAGTTATTCCGCAGGCTACCGGTCATTTTTCAGGGCTATAGACTTTTCAGGTTTTCAAAACCTGGAAAGTCTGGGTTCGTTGGTTTATCCGTTGTTCGGATTGGCATCGGGTTCGGTTCGCGGGTTGAGGCGCACCTCGTAAAAATCCTTTCGGCGGTCCTGCAAATTTCGGGCTGCGCCGAAGTGGTGCAGTTCGGAGAGCAGTTCCATGTCCACGTCGGCAATCAGCACCATTTCGGTGTTGGGAGTGGCTTCGGCCTTTACGCCGTTGGATGGGAAGGCGAAATCGCAGGGGGTGAGCACGGCGGACTGCGAGTATTGCAAGTCCATGTTTTCCACCTGTGGCAGGTTGCCCACCGAGCCGGTGATGGCCACATAGCACTCGTTTTCGATGGCGCGGGCTTGCGAGCAAAGCCGCACGCGCATGTAGTCGTTCTGGGTATCGGTCAGGTAGGGCACGATCAGGATTTGCATGCCCTGCTCGGCGAGCAGGCGGCCCAGTTCGGGAAACTCCGAGTCGTAACAAATGAGCACGCCCACTTTACCCACATCGGTATCGAATATGCTCAAAAAGTCGCCGCCTGAAATGGCCCAGTACTTGGTTTCGGCTGGCGTGACGTGGATTTTTACGTAACGTTCCGACTGGCCGCTGCGGTGGCAGAAATAGCCCGCGTTGTAGAGGCGGTCGCCCTCTAATTCGGGCAGGCTTCCGGTCACGATGTTTACGTTGTAGCGAACGGCCAGTTCGCAGAAGCGCTCGCGGATGGCATCGGAGTGGCGGGCCAGCAGCCGGATGGCCTCGGACTCGCGCAGGTGGTTGTGCTCGGCCATGAGAGGGGCGTTGAAAAACTCGGGAAACACCGCGATGTCGCACTTGTAGGCCGAGATCATGTCTACGAAATACTCGGCTTGCACAAACAGCTCGTCCAAGTCGCGGTAGGGGCGCATTTGCCACTGTACGAGGCCGAGGCGGGCGTATGTTTTGCGCGGCGGCATGGGGCGGTCGTCGCGCTGGTAGTAGATGTTGTCCCATTGCAGCAGTGTGGCGTGCTCCTGCGACTGCTCGTCGTCGGGCATGTAGTTGCGCAGGATTTTCTTGACGTGGAAATCATTGGACAACTGGAAGTTCAGCACCGGGTCGTGGATTTCCTTCATCTTGACCTTGCTGATGTACTCGCGGGGCGACATCACATCGGCATAGCCGTGGTAGTTGGGGATGCGGCCGCCGAACACGATAGCACGCAGATTGCGGTGTTCGCACAGGTCTTTGCGGGCATCGTACAGGCGGCGGCCGAGGCGCAGGCCCCGGTAGGCAGGGTCAATGAACACCTCAATGCCGTACAGTACGTCGCCATCGGGGTCGTGGGTGTTGAACGTGGCGTTGCCCGTGATCTGGTCGTAGGTATGGTCGTCGCCGTACTTGTCGTAGTCCACGATGATGGACAGGGCGCAGCCCACCACCTTGCCGTCCACCAGCACGACATACTGGCCTTCGGGAAAAATGTGGAGCAGGTGTTCAATGGTTCCGCGTTCCCAGTAGGAGCCTTCCCAGCCGGGGTACGAAGCCTTCATGGCCCGGAGCAGTTCCTGGTAGTGCTCCGGCTGGAGCGTCGTGATTGTTACTTTTTCCATTAAAAAACGGGATTGGTGTAGGTTGGCACCACCGGCGGCTCGCTTGGAAACCGATGGAGGGGCAAATGTTACATTTTTGGGGATGGAAATTTTCGTACGGCTCTCAATGCAACTTGCTATCCAAATAGCGTTGAACGACGGCTTCCACCTTTGTGCGCACTTCCGGCCATCTCTGGCCATCCAAAGGATCGGGGTCGCGCTGTGCTTCAGCATCGGCGAAATAGACCAGTGAACGCAACAGGTGAAAAATATCGTGCGAACGGTATTTTTCACTGTAAAAACCCAACATTTCATCCAAACTGAAATGATCCATTTCGGGCCTTGCCATCAACTGCTTCAAAAGTTCCAGTGTGGTTCCTGTGACTGTCTGCGCGTGTAACATTCGAATTGAGCAGGTTTAAGGCCAAGGTAAAAACAGAGAAAGTTGAGCACATCTTTTTTCAGATAGGGCAACCGGATGACCTCCTGTGCCACCACCTCTTTCCCGTAGTACTTCATCATCGCTACAAAATCGTCCCAAACACCGTAGTTCAGCACCTTATCCATGACGTACAGTTTGTCTTGCTCAAAATCCAAATCCGCCACATCGGTGTCCCAGAAGACACGTGGCGAAATGGTTGGGCGCTTTTGTGCAGATACCATATTGTTGGTCTATTTTTATGTGCAAATATACGGTTTCCATACGCCTTATTCTCCTACTAATACAAACCCAGCCCAAAAGTATAGATTGCTGTATTTGTCTTGTTTACGCATCCATCCTTGGGCCTCTTCTAACGCCTCTCGCACCGACATGTCATTACGCAGCCAGTTTACATAAAATCGGTCGAGCAGCAGGGCCGTTGCTGTGTCGCTGACTTGCCAAAGGCTCATCAGTATGTTTTTGGCTCCTGCGATTCGGAAGGCACGTTGCAGGCCGTAAACGCCCTCGTAGCCTTTGATGTCTCCTAATCCGGTCTCGCAGGCAGAAAGCACCACGAGGTCGGTGTTGGACAGGTTCATCTGGCTCACTTCGTGGGCGGTCAGGATGCCGTCCTCCATGCCGGACATGGGGCGCTTGTTTTTCCAGGCATAGTTGGCACCAGCAAACAACAACCCGGATCGGATCATGGGGTGTTCCGAGATTTCGAAAACAGGCTCACCGCTCACCCGCCCACCGTTCACCCGCCCACCGCTCACCCGCTCACTGCTCACCCGCTCACCGCTCACCCGCTCACTGCTCACCCGCTCACCCGCTGAATTCCCATCGGGGAAAAAGAAGCCGTGCGTGGCGATGTGCAGCAGATTTGGCGACAGGTCCTTGGTCCCGATCTGCTTGAACGACTCCTCCGTAGCCGAATAGCCCGTGCGCAGGGTGGAGGATATGCCTAATTGGCGCAAGAGGTCGTACAAATGGCGGGCTTCCTGCCCGGAAGCGGGCAAAGGGCGGAAGTGGTCGCCACGGTTTGTGGCAGGCTGGTCGGTTGGCGTGTTGTTGTGTGGGGAAAAGCGAAAAAGCCCGCCAGTGGTGTCCTGAGCGGTGGCAGCCATTTCGCGGTTGGCACGGGCGATGGCCGTACTGTCCATGTCGTACTGAATGCCGCCGTAGATAAGGGCAGACACCGGTTTGGGTCTTTTCGCAGTGCGGTTGGGCGCGATGATCTCGCGCGTGCTGCCGAGCTGCACGAGCCGGTACCGGTCGGCGAGGGTTTGGGCGGATTTGTTCCACCAAAGTGCGCCGAGGTTCAGCCGGTTCAGAATGCCTGTTGGGGCGAAATACACGGTTTTGGTATCGTGCCCGGCCAGGGCTTTTTCGATGGGTGCCCAGAGCAAGGCGTGCAAGGAGGGCTTGCCGCCGGTGGCGAACGGGGAGTACAGTTTTTCGATCAGGTCGGCCCGGGTTTCGGATTTGGACAGCTCCTCAATGGCCGTGCCCATCGGCAGAAGGGCTTCGATTTGGCGTTCTTCGCAGAGGAGGATGAACTGCGGGGCCTCGGTGCCGGGCAGGAGTAGGAGGGCGGCGTAGCGGGTATGCATGATCGTGTCGCTCGGACGATCAAAGTAAGCGTATTTAACAAACTCGATGGCGGCTTCGGCGGGTTGGAGGACATTGCGAACTTGTTGCCAGCGCGGGGTACGGTCCACCTCGGTAAAGGCGGCAAGGGAGCGGGCCAATGTTTTTTCGTGTCCCTCGGCCTCTTGTTCCAGTTGCGGGTCGCGCTTGCCGAGAGCGTAGACTTTGGATAGGTTTCGCTGGCAGGCCTGCCATTTCTCGAAGGTATCTTGAGTAGCGGTGTCTGCTTCTTGCACGGCCTGCATGAGGCGGCGGTTTTTTTCGAGCAAAAAATCCTTGAGGAGCAGGGCGTTGTCGTAGGTGGTGCTGGTAAATTCGGGTGTGGGGTGAATCTCGGCGAACGAATAAAGTGTATTGAAAAAACCCTCGTATTGCCCCAGGTAGGTAAACATTTCGTTTTCGCTGGTGGTGCGGGCATTGGCGGCGACCAGATTGCGATGCCCGGCGTTGGCGGCGAGGAATTTGGGAGCAGCTTTGTCCAGTTTGCCCCATGCCATGTACAGTTGGGCAAGGTTGAAAAGTAATCTCAGCGTGCCCGGAGATTCTGGCTGCAGTGTTTTTTCCCAGATGGTTTGCGCAGCCAGAAAGAGCGGCTCGGCCTCGGCAAAGCGCTCCGTGTCGAAATACAAAAGACCGAGGTTGTTGAGGTTGGCGGCATAGTCCGGGTGGTTTTTGCCGATTACAGCCTCCCGAATGACCAGCGCTTCCTGGTACAAGCCCTCGGCTTCGGCATAGCGGTGGGTGATTGCGTACAATGCCGCGAGGTTGTCGAGGCTCTGCGCGTAGTCGGTGTGCATCCGGCCGAGGTGTTTTTCGCGGCTGTCCCGGGCTTTGATCATGAACGCTTCCGATTCGGCGTAGCGTTTGGTACGTAAGTACACCCCGGCAAGGTTCAGGGCGTTGTTGGCGTATTCGGGGGCTTCTTCGCCGAGAATGGCAATTATGTCCAGCATGGCCTGCTCTGCGAGTGCATAGCGGCCCATACCAGCGTACAACTGAGCGAGGTTGCCGAGGCTGCCAAGGTACTCGGTGGCTTTGTCGCCGAAGTTGCTTTTTAAAATTGGCAATGCCTCTTGATAGACTGGCTCGGCCTCTTCGTAGCGCCCGGATAAAAAGAGCGACACCGCCAAACCGTTCAAGGCGTTGGCGTAATCACGGCTTTTTTTACCCGGCTTGATGCCCCGAATGTTTGCCGTCTCCGAAAAACAGCGCTCGGCGGCCTCGTAGCGTCCGGCAAGCCGGTATGCATCACCCAAATTATAAAGTGCTCTCGAGTAGTCGGGGTGATTGGCTTTTTTCCGCGCGGATGCGGATTCTTTCAAAATTCCTATCGCGTGTTCATAGCGCTGCAACGCGATATACAAGATGCCGAGGTTGTTCTGGGCGCTGGTGTATTCGATGTCGCCGAGTGCTTTCCAGATCGCAATGGATCGCAAGTAGTACGGCTCGGCCTCTTGTTTGCGGCCCATTATTTGAAACGTTCTGCCGTGGTTGAGCAGGCTCTTGGCGTATAGCTCACTTTGTATGCCGAAGGCGCTCGATGCGGCCTGCTCGGCGATTTCAATGACCCGGAGTGCTTCGTCGAAGTTGTTTTGTCCGATCAGCGAGCGATTGAGCGCCACGAGGCTGTCCACTTGCAGGCGGGCGGCAGAGGTGTCCGCCACCTGTGCTCCTGCCCTCACGGGTAAAAACAGCAAAACCACGGCACACAGCCGCCAAAAATGACCAACCAAAAAAACTGGAACGAATGCGGGAAATGGGCGGGTTTTCATAACGAAGAACTGGTTTGATGAACGAACGGGCTACCGACACATCGGGCATCGGCCCGACGAAAGTAGTGTGACCAGCACGGTAACCGGAAGTTTTTTGTCGAAAAACGTCCCGACCCGAGTACGTTTTCCTCGCCGCGATCCTCCCATGCGTGGCGCAGCGAACTCA
>JBEBHD010000221.1:0-9335 GCA_040080915.1 Saprospiraceae bacterium | reverse complement strand
CGAAGTCACGGTTTCTTCCAATTTCGAAATTCCCACGGCCACCATCGCGCCGCCGGGCGTAGTCAATTGCTACACGCCGGAGGTCGAACTGGACGCGGGAGGCTCGTCGCAAGGCTCGGAATTTACCTACAACTGGTCGGCCAATCCGGGCGGTTTCACTGGCGGAACTAACACCACCAACCCGACAGTGAATCAGGCCGGGACGTACACCATCACCGTCACCAACACCGACAACGGCTGCACCGCCACGGCCAGCGTCAGTGTGACCGCCAATACCGCCTTGCCAGTAGCCGTGGCCGCCACACCGCCCCTGCTCACCTGTCAAAACCAGAACATATCGCTCAACGGAAACGGATCGTCCACCGGGCCGGATTTTACATACGAATGGACTACGCCCGATGGCAACATCGTCAGCGGGGAAACCACGCTCACCCCGGTAGTGGACCAGCCTGGTTCGTACACCCTCGTTGTGACCAACCAAGCCAATGGCTGCACCAAGGCCGTGACGGTAAATGTTCTCTCAAACCAAAGTTTTCCTGATGCCGATGCCGGGCCGGAACAAACCCTGAACTGCGCCCACCCGACCGTGCAACTGCAGGGATCGGGCAGCAACCCGCCCGGATACACCATTTCCTGGGCCGCCAACCCCGGAAACATCACCGCCGGGGGCAACACCTATTCGCCCACGGTAAACCAGCCGGGTACCTATGTGCTGACCGTGACCAACACCGCCAACGGCTGCACGAGCACCTCCGAGGTCTCCATCGCTTCCAATTTCGAGCCGCCAGTGGTGGCCATCGAACCGCCCTTGATCATCAATTGCTACAACCCCAGTGTCGAGATTGACGCAGGCGGCTCGTCGCAAGGGCCGGAATTCACCTACAACTGGACGGCCAACCCCGGCAGTTTTCAAAGCGGGGCCAATACGCCCAACCCGGTTGTGAACCAGCCCGGTACCTACAACCTCACCATCACCAACACCGACAATGGCTGTACCGCCACGGGCAGTGTGGCCGTCACAGCCAATTTGGCGTTGCCCACTGCCATTGCCGCCACACCGCCCGCGCTGACCTGCCAAAACCCGGAAATCACGCTCAATGGAAACGGCTCGTCTACCGGACCGGAATTTACCTACGAATGGACAACCGCAAACGGCAATATCGTCAGTGGAGAAACGACCCTCAACCCTGTCATTGACCAGCCCGGCACATACACACTCGTGGTAACCAACCAGGAAAATGGTTGCACCAAAGCCGTGAACGTGAACGTCACCTCGAACCAAAATTTCCCCAATGTCAGCGCCGGGCCAGAGTACCTGCTGAACTGCGTGAACCCCACGCTTCAATTGCAGGGATCGGGTAGTAGCGGCTCGGGCTTCGTCATCCAGTGGTCCGCCAACCCCGGCAACATTACTGCCGGAGCCAATACCTATTCCCCGACCATCAACCAGCCGGGCATTTACTACGTGGTGGTGACCAATACCGCCAACGGCTGCACCGCCGAGGATTTTGTGCAGATCGAAGCCAACTTCGACCAACCCGTGGCAGCCATTGCCCCACCGGACATCGTGAATTGCTACAACCCGGAAATTGAATTAGATGCCAGCGCCTCCTCCCAGGGCCCCGACGACGTGTTCTCTTGGACAACTGTAAACGGACATATCGTCAGCGGTGCCAATACGCCCAACCCGGTCGTAAACCAAGCCGGAACGTACAACCTGCTTGTGTCCAACGTGGTAAGCGGCTGCACCGCCACGGCCAGTGTGACCGTGCAACAAAACACGACCCTGCCCAACGCCAACGCTGGCCCGGGGGCCACGCTGAGCTGCACCATTGCTCAACTCACCCTGAACGGCACCGGCTCTTCCGGCCCGAATTTTCAGTACGAATGGTGGACTGCCGGCGGCAGCATCGTCAGCGGAGAAACCACGCTCAACCCGGTCATTGACCAACCCGGGACGTACACGCTCATGGTGACCAACACCACCAACGGCTGCACCCGCGAGAGCAGCGTCAATATTTTAGCCGATCAAAACGCGCCCACTGCCTTCGGCGGCGGCGACGGCGAACTGACTTGCACCAAACCGAGCATCCAGATCAACGGCTTCGGCTCGTCCACCGGCAACGGCATTACCTACCAGTGGGTAGCCAACCCAGGCAATATCGTGTCCGGTGCCAACACCCTCAGCCCGACCGTAAACGCCTTCGGTTACTACACGCTCATCGTGACCAACACCGCCAATGGCTGCACCGACATGGACGAAGTGTTCGTGGAAGACAACATCATTTACCCGACCGCCGACATTTTGCCGCCGCAAGAATTGAACTGTGTGTTCACCACCATCGAATTAGATGCCAGCGGCTCCACAGGCGACAACCTTGCCTTCGCCTGGTCACCAGCCAACCGCATCATCAGCGGTCAGGGCACGCCCAATCCCGAAGTGGGTCAGGTCGGTACCTACAATCTCGTGGTCACCAACACCGCCAACGGCTGTACGGCCACGGCTTCAGTGGCGGTCACGCGCGATATCACGCAGCCCGTAGCGGTGGCCGTGCCGACGGCTTCCATCACCTGCCAGTCGCCACAAACCACGCTAAATGGCACCGGCTCGTCGTCGGGCTATCCGTATTTTTACGAATGGACGACCACCAACGGCAATATCGTGAGCGGCCAACTGACCCTCAACCCGATCGTCAACCAAGTCGGCACGTACACACTCACGGTTTCCAATATTGAAAACGGCTGCACGGCTACCACAACCGTTTCTGTAATTTCCCAGCAAACCTTCCCTACGGCCAACGCTGGCTCGGCCCAAACGATCACTTGCGCCGTTCAGCAACTGAACCTGGACGGCAACGCTTCCTCCCAAGGCCAGCAGTACACCTACGTTTGGACCACCCAAAACGGCAACATCGTCAGCGGGCAGAACACGCTCAACCCGCTGGTAAACGCACCCGGCACGTACAACCTCTCGGTCGTGAACACCCAAACCGGCTGCACCGCCACGGCCTCCGTCACCGTCGGACAAAACACGGCCAACCCGACTGCCGCCGTGGCACCCGGCGGTGTTTTGAGCTGTACCGTGACGAACCTGTCCCTTGACGGCTCAACTTCCAGTACGGGCAGTAATTTTACCTACAATTGGACGACCGCGAACGGCAACATCGTATCCGGCCAGGGCACGCTCAACCCCGTAGTGGATGCCACCGGTTCGTACACGCTGCTGGTGACCAATACCGTAAACGGCTGCACGTCAAGCGCGTCCACGCTCGTGACCGCCGATGCCAGTGTGCCCTTGGCAAATGCCGGCCCGGCCACGATGCTGACTTGCACTGTTTTGGAAATCTCGTTGAACGCAACAGCATCCAGTCAGGGCAATAATTTTACCTACAACTGGACGGGGCCGGGAATCGTCACAGGCGGCAACACGCTCACGCCCACCGTGAACGCACCTGGGACGTACACGTTGCAAATTACCAACACAACCAATGGCTGTACAGCCAACTCGAACGTCGTTATTCCCGCCGACGTGGCATTGCCGATAGCCGCTGCCGGACCACCAGCAGTGCTGAACTGCACGACCACTCTACTCACCTTGCAGGGATCAGGCTCCAGTTCCGGCCAATCGTTCACCTACGCGTGGACGACCTCCGCAGGCGGAAATATCCTTTCCGGAACGGATACGCCCACGCCGCAGGTTGACCAGCCCGGAATCTACACGCTGCTCGTGACCAACACTGCCAACGGCTGTACCGCCACCGATGCCGTGCAAATCACACAAAACACCGCACTGCCAACAGCAAACGCCGGTGCGCCGGGCCTCATCACCTGCACCAACGCTACCGTTACCCTGAGCGGAAGCGGCAGCACTGGACCGGAATTTTCCTACCTCTGGACAACACCCAACGGCAGTATCGCTTCCGGCGCGAGCACGCTCACGCCCGTGGTGGACGCGCCCGGCACCTATAATTTATTAGTGACCAACACCGTGAACGGCTGCACGACCGCAGCTTCAGTTTCGGTGGCCAAGGATGCCAATGTGCCAGTAGCCACCGCAGCCGTGCCCGGCCCGCTTACTTGCGCTGTCGCGCAAATCTCGTTGAACGGCACCGGCACCACCACCGGCCCAAGCATGCAGTATGCCTGGACGACAACGAACGGCAGCATTGTCGGCGGGGCCAACTCGCTCAACCCGGTAGTGAACCAGCCCGGGCAATACACGCTGACCGTGTTCAACTCAGCCAACAACTGCGAGGCCCAGTTCACCGTGAACGTGGCCCAAGACCTTGCCCCGCCCACCGCCGACGCGGGCGCTCCAGCGGTTATTTCCTGCTCTAATCCCGAGATCACGCTCGACGCCGGCGGCTCCAGCCAAGGGGCTAATTTCACCTACGCGTGGAGCACAACTAATGGGAACATCCTTTCCGGGCCAAACACCCTAAACCCGATAGTGGACCGTTCGGGCACCTACACGGTTTTGGTGACCAACACGCAAAATGGCTGTACCTCCGCCGCCTCGGTTCAAATTTTGCTGGATCAAAACTCTCCACAAGCCGTGGCTGGCCCGCAGCAGCAAATCACCTGCACGGCCACGAGCGTTTCGCTCAACGCGGCTGGAAGCAGCGTCGGCCCGAATTTTACCTACCTATGGACGACCGCCAACGGCGGCAACATTGTGAGCGGATCGAACAGCCTTAGCCCTGTGGTGGATGCCCCAGGGCAGTACACCCTGTTGGTCACCAACCCAACCAACGGTTGTACGTCGCAGGACTCGGTGACGGTAATCGTGAACCAAACGCCGCCCACGGCATTGATAGCCGCGCCGCAAACACTGAACTGCCAGGTGAACCAAACGACACTGGCCACTACCGGCAGCAGCAGCGGGGGGCAGTTCACCTACATGTGGACGACCATCGGCGGCGGATTTGTTTCCGGGGCAAACAGCCCCGCGCCCGTGGTAAACAAGCCGGGGACGTACCATTTGGTCATCACCAACACTGGCAACGGCTGCACAACGACTGCCTCAACGGTGGTGGCGCAAAATATCCTGATCCCGACCACCGACGCGGGCACTGCGGCGGAACTTAACTGCGCCAACACGATGCTGACACTGAACGGCACGGTAGGCAACCTCGGCGGCAGTACTGCCCAGTTCGTATGGTCCACCCAAAACGGCACCATCGTTTCGGGCGGCAACACGCTCAATCCGGTCATCAGTGCACCGGGCACCTACGTGCTCACGATCACCAACCCGGACAACCACTGCACCTCCACCGACCAGGTGGCCATTTCCCAAAACACCACGCCACCGACGGTAGCCGTAGCAGCAGCGCCGCAGCTCACCTGCGCCGTGCCCATCGTTTCCCTGAACGCCAACGGCAGCAGCTCCGGGCCGCTGTTCGCCTACGAGTGGGTGCCGCAAAACGGTGGAAACATCCTGTCGGGTGCAACCACGTTGTTGCCCACAGTGAACGCGCCTGGCATCTACCTGCTTACGATCACCAACACGAGCAACAAGTGTACGACCACGGCCACGGTGGCGGTGCAGCAAGACATTGCGTCGCCAACAGCCGTTGCCGGAAACACCGTCACGCTCACCTGCACCAACCCGACGCTGCAACTCAACGGCACGGGCAGCAGCACAGGCAGCCAGTATTCGTACCTGTGGAACACGTTGGACGGGCAAATTCAGTCGGACGCAACGACCCTTCAACCAGTCATCGGCGCTCCCGGGCTGTACACGCTCTTAGTGACCAATACCGCCAACGGCTGCACGAAGGACGCATCCGTGCAGGTTTTGCAGGATGCCAACGCGCCAGTAGCCGTAACCGCCGCGCCCGGCGAACTGACGTGTACGGTGAAAACCGTGACCCTCAACGGAACGGGCAGCAGCACGGGGCCGAATTTTGGCTACCAATGGAGCACAACCAATGGGCAAATCGCCAGCGGCGGTACCACGCTGCTGCCTGTCGTCGGCGCTCCCGGAAACTACCTGTTGGTGGTGACCAATAGCCAAAACGGCTGCACCAGTACCCGGACAGTGGCAGTAGCGCAAAACACCACGCCGCCAGCTGTGGTGACCAATTCGGCCAGCACGATTACCTGCGCGGTGCAAACGGTATCGCTCAGTGCGTTCGGTACGGGTGGCAGTCAGGGCGTGTCGTACGCTTGGAGTACGTCCAACGGCAATATCGTTTCGGGTGCCAACACGGCCAGCCCAACGGTGAACGCGGGCGGCGAGTACAACCTCGTCGTGACCGACCAGTACAACGGCTGCACCAACACGGCACAAGTACCGGTGCCGTCCGATACGCAGGCACCGCCCATTGCCATCGCCGCGCCGAATTTGCTGACTTGCACGGTGCAGCAGGTGACCATCAATGGCTCGGCCAGCGCACAGGGCAGCCAGTTTGGCTACACTTGGATGGGGCCGGGCCTGGTTTCCGGCGGTGCCACACTCACGCCAACGGTCAGCCAGCCCGGCACGTACAACTTGGCCATCGTAAACAACCAAAACGGTTGTACGTCCACTGCTTCGACGCTGGTGCTGCAAGATGTGCAGCCGCCGTCGGCTCAGGCGGGCGGCGGTTTTGAACTGACCTGCACCATCATGCAAGGAGCGCTCAGTTCGGCCGGATCGTCTGCCGGCAGCAATTTCACCTACCTGTGGAGCACTGCGGATGGCAACATAGTTTCCCTCCCAACCGCCGTAGCGCCCACTGTGAACGAGCCGGGTACGTACAGCCTGTTGGTGACCAACCTGCAAACCGGCTGCACCGCCACCGACAATGTGTTGGTTTCAGAAAACACCAATTACCCCAGCGACCTCGAACTGTACACCGAACCGCCCAGTTGCGACGGGAAGAAAGGTGTGATCCGCATCGAAGAGGTTCAGGGCGGGGTAGGGCCGTACCTGTACTCCATTGACGGGGGCAATACCTTCCTCACGGCCAACGATTTCCAAAACCTGAACCCCGGCCAATATCAGTTGGTGGTGCAGGACGTAAACGGCTGCGAGTACGAGGAATCACTGACGTTCCAGGTGCCCGTGGAGCCGCAAATCGTGCTCGGGCCAGAGATCACGCTCCAATTCGGCGAGACGGCCACGCTCACGGCGCTCCTCAACATCCCGCCCTACGAGGTGGATTCGATCATCTGGTCGCCGATGGAAAGCCTGACGCTGACCAACAAACCGAACGTGGTCATTGCCCAGCCGTTCACGACCACCGAATACACCGTGCGCGTGGTGAACAAAGAGGGCTGCGAAGACAGGGCCAGTATTTTCGTCCGCGTGGACGACCCGCGCCTGTGGGCACCCAACGCGATCAGCCCGAATAACGACGACGGCGAAAACGACGTGTTCCTGATCTTCGCTGCACCCAACACGGTGAGCAAGATCAAATCGCTGCAGATTTACGACCGCTGGGGCAACCAGGTTTTTTACAAGGAAAACGTGGAGCCCAACAACCAAAAACACGGCTGGAACGGGCGCTTCCGAGGCCAGCCCATGAACCCGGCGGTGTTTGTTTGGTGGGCTGAAGTGGAGCTCGTCAGTGGGCAGCGTTTTTTGATGAAGGGGGATGTGACCATTGTGGACTGAGTACAATGAGCCCCTCACCGCACAAACTCCTGCTCAAAAACCTCCTCATTCCCCCGATCATCCGTCACCACAAGTCGCAGCGTGTGGGCACCGCGTGCAATACGCCCGTCGAAGGTGTGTGTGAGGCGGGCGCGTTTGCGATCGTACTCGAACAGTACCCATTTACCGTCCACGGTGCCCCGGTACCGCAGCCCCTTGGCGTTGCCGTCAGTGTCAAAATTGTCGGTGACGACAAAGGAAATCACGTTTTTCTTCCGCATGCCCGGCGCGAAAACTACGGGCTTGATGACCGGAGGCGTGGTGTCCACCATGACGCTGTACGCGCCGAACTCGCGCACGCGGGTTTCCAGCGTATTTTCTTTCCAGATGCCGCCGCAGTTGGTCGGGCGGCCCCTGCCGAGGCGGACGATCACCGCCTTGGACCGGAGGTTGTCCGGTACGTCACTGGCCGCCATCCCGATGGTGCCGTATCGGTGCAACGGCACCGTTTCGTCGTGAACCCGGTGTACGGGGGCAAAAAGCCCCGGCCGAGCCGCTTCCGCCGTGTAGCGGAAAAAAAGCGTTTCGTACAGCGTGCCCTTCGGAAACGTCATAAAAAAACCGTCCATGTCCACCCGGCTGTCCACGTCGTAGGGCAGTTCCAACTGATAGGCTGGGGCAGGCAATGGGGGTACGGGGTCGTCGCGGAGCACCCAAAAGACGATTTCGGTGGTATTGTCGTGGGCATCGGCGGCCCAGATGGTAATTTTGGTCGGCTTGTCCTTGTAGATGGGAACAGCACCGAGGCTCTCGGTTCGGGCGTAGTTGGCCAGCCGGTCGCCGGGCAGCACAAAGCAGCGGTGAAACATAGCCTCGTAGCGCCGAAAGGCGGAGTAGTCGGTGTGCGCGTTGAGATAGCGGGACTCGTCGAAGTCAATTTCGTTGGCATACCACTGAAAAGCAAGTTTGTCGTTGACCAGCATCGTGAGGGTACACAAGCCGTTTTTATTCAGCGTGTTGCCGGTCATTTGGTCGAATGCCCGAACCCCGAAACCAAGCCGCCAGGCTGGTATGCGCACGGTGTCGCCGCCCGTTGGCCGGAGCCTGCCATCGGGTTGTTTTTGGATCGGAAACGGCTGGCCGGTGAGTACTTCGCGGTTTTCATTCAGAACGTACACCTTCATGTCCTGCACCTCCGGCGGCACTTTGTCCTGCACAGGCAGGCCAAAAAAGAGCGGATTGAGCGCTTTCTGATTGGAGGTGCGGCGAATCTCGAAATGGAGGTGCGGACCTTCGGAACCGCCCGTGTTGCCCAGCACCCCGATCTGTTCGCCTTTTTTCAGGGGAAATGCCGCTGGTTTGGGAAATAAATCCACCTCAAAACGCTCCTGCTTGTACTGAGCCTGCCGGACGTATTTTGCCAGCGCGGGCATGAACCTGTCCAAGTGGGCGTATAGGGTGGTGTAGCCATTGGGATGCTTGACGTACACGACATTGCCGTAGCCGTTTGGCTGTACCCGGATGCGGTGGACAAAACCGTTGGCCGCAGCCAGAACGGGCGCACCGGCCTGGCCGGTTTTGGTGCTGATGTCGAGGCCCGTGTGAAAATGATCCTCGCGCAGTTCGCCAAACGAGCCGGAAATGCGCAGACCCTCGCCCTGTACGGGCATGCGAAAGTAGTTTTGCGGATAGGAAGAACCCGGTTGTTTTCCCAGAGCAGTAGGGTGGGGCGGGCTGTTTTTTTGAAAAAAAATCA
>JBEBHD010000386.1:0-2486 GCA_040080915.1 Saprospiraceae bacterium | reverse complement strand
GAAGGCGAACGATGCGGTCTTTTCCGGTAGGGACTGCACCAGCACGCGGATTTCCTGCACGCTGTCGCAGCCCGCAGCGCTGGCGAAGGTTTGGCTCAGCACGGCATTATCGGTCACCCACTGGCCGAAAACCAGCACCGAATCACCCGCGCAGATCGCGATCGTTTGCGACGCAAAAACGGCGGGTGTTTCTGAAATGGAAACGTGAAAAATCGTGTCGCAGCCGCCGCTGTTGGCAGAAACGCGCACTGCGTAGGTTCCCGCGTCGCTCAGCCATTCCGCACCGACCAGCACGCTGTCGCCGGGGCAGAGGGCAAACGATGCGATCTTTTCCGGTAGGGGTTGCACGATGAGGTTCAGCGCCAGCGTGCTGTCGCAGCCGTTGAGGGGGAACTCGTAACGCCCTGCCTGGGTCAAAATCGCGCCGAGGAAGGCCAGTGTATCCCCGGCGCACAGCGTCGCGTGCTGCTCGATTGCCACTGGCGGCGGTACGGCCACCAGCACCGTGTCGGCACCGTAGCACCCGTCGCGTTCGACTACGACGATGAGTTCGTAAGACGAATCGGACACGGCCCAGACCTGGGCGCACGTGCCGCAGTCGAGTACGGCAGGGGAGAACCACTGCACGTCGTCAAAGCCGGCAGCCTCGAACGCCAACGGCTCTCCTGGGCATGCCGTGCGGTCGGGGCCGAGGTTGGCGGTGGCGACGGGGAACTCCGTGACGAGCACCGTGTCGCGGTACACGCGCCCGCAACGGTCCGCGGCCTCCACAAAGTGCGGCCCCGCGCCTGCGGCGGAATAGGCCAAGTCGGTGGAGCCGTCGCTCCACCGGTACGAGTCGAAGCCCGGCCCGGCGTTGAGGGTGATCGCCGCGCCGGGGCAGAGGGCCGTGTCCGGCCCGAGGTTGAGTGTTCGTTCCGACAGGTCGAGGGTTATGGAATCGGTGTTGTTTGTGTAGTCGCACTCGAGGATGCCGGTGACGGGGTGGTTCTGGGCGTTGGTGCCCGTGCCGGGGTCGTTGACCACGAAGTACAGGCGCACAGGCACCGGGTTTGGCATGGGCAGAGCGATGCGCAGCGTATCGGGGCCGGGGAGTACTGCACCGAGCGGGGCGCAACGGGTGGTCACGGGCACCGCCCCTGAGCCGGGCATGGCGGTGTAGCAGGCGACGTACACGCAGGGCGGGACCACTGCCGTGCTGCCGGGGTTGCTCACGGCCACATAAAAAACCAGGCTGTCGGGCGAGCACTCATAGCGCAGGGTGTTCAGGGCTAGGTCGCCGGAAGCGGGAAACTGCACGCAGCCCTGCTGGGTGCGGTAGGTGGCCTGGGCGAGGAAGGCGTTGTAGGGGGCGGGGCAAGTGGGCTGCAGACAGGTTTCGTGGCCGGGCAGGTGAGCGGCCTGGTTCTGGGGGTGGCGGGGCACGGTGAGGTCGTCGTTGATGTTCGTGACGTGGTAGCCGTACTGGTTCCACACCGAGCGGGCGGGTGCCCAGGGCGCGCCTGCAGACTCGAAGCAGTACACCCGCAGGTCTATCACGCCAGCGCTGTCGGTCTGGTAGCCGTTCACGAGGATGTCCGCCTGCCCGTCCCGATCCACGTCCGCCACGACAGGGTATTCCATTCCAGTTTTGCTCTTCATCGGATATGAGGCAAGGGTGACACCAGTAGATCCGTCAAGGATGCGCAGGTCGGTCTCGTCGCGGTACACGAGTTCCTGCCGTCCGTCCTGATTGAAGTCGAACATGGTGATGCCGGTAAAACCTGATTTATCGGTAGTGGGCAGGCTGTAGAGCAGTTTCAACTGGGGAGTGCCGTCGTAGCGGTACATACGCAGTTCGTTGCGAAATGTCATGCCGATCTCGGGGGTGCAGTCGCCCGTCACGTTGCCGATGAAGGGGACACCGCCGGAAAGGCCAGCAGACGCTGAAGCGATGACTGCCCCGGTGCGCGGGTTCCAAACCCAAATGCCGCCACCGTCGGGGTAGTTCCTGTCGCGTACTACCACCACGTCCAAGGCTCCATCACCGTCTATGTCGCCCACAGAGGTGAAGCCATCCCGAACTATAGCCGGGGCCGTAACCGGTGTGATTGTGTTACCTATACTTCCATCTAAGTTGTTTATTTGTATTGAATAAACGGTGTTTCCCGCAGCCAATTCAAGACCAGGGTTAGGTAGTAGGTCAGCAGCGATGGTATGTTTTCTAACATAGGGAGAAAACGAAGATGAATATATATTTCCTCCAAACCCTGTTTGGCCACTAACAAGAATTTTTCCAGACAAGGAGTTAACAACCTGATTACCTGTATAGACTTCCGGTACCCCATCTCCATTGAAATCAGAAAAATTAGCAATATAACCTCTTTGATCAATAAGTTTTTCGGATTTCCATATCAGGGATCCGTTGTTACTATGACATAGTAATGTATCTCCTTTTAAAGATACAATTTCTCCTTTTTTATCATTATCAATATCAGATATTGAAC
>JBEBHD010000220.1:0-9437 GCA_040080915.1 Saprospiraceae bacterium | reverse complement strand
ATATGAGTTTCATGTTTGCCGGGGCCACTGCCTTCAACCAGCCCATCGGCACATGGAACACGGCGGCGGTGACCAATATGACCGGTATGTTTTTGTCAGCCAGTGCCTTCAACCAGCCCATCGGCACTTGGGCCTTGAATGCGTCGGTGATCATGGGCGGTATGCTGAACAACTGCGGCATGGACTGCAACAATTACAGCAACACCCTCATCGGCTGGAGCAACAACCCCGCCACGCCTAACGGCCGCTCGCTCGGCGCAAGCGGCAGGCAGTACGGCACCAACGCCGCAGCCGCCCGCACCAACTTGGACGTGACCAAAACCTGGACCTTCTCGGGCGACACGCCGAGCGGCACGGCCTGCGTGCCGACCGATGCCTTCATCACCACCTGGAAAACCGACAACCCCGGCACCTCCAACAGCACCTCCATCACCATACCCACCACCGGCGGCGGTTACAACTACGAGGTGGATTGGAACAACGACGGCACCTACGACCAATCGGGCATCAACGGCAGCGTGACCCACGATTTCGGCGCAGCCGGCACCTACACCATCCGCATACGCGGCAGTTTCCCGCAGATTTATTTCAACAACGACGGCGACCGCCAAAAACTGCTCGACATCAGCCAATGGGGCAGCATTGCTTGGGCTTCGATGTTTTGCGCGTTTTGGGGTTGTTCCAACCTGAACATCACCGCCACAGACCTGCCCAATCTGAGCGGGGTGACAAATATGAGCACCATGTTCCGGGGATGTACCGCCTTGAACGGCCCGACCAACATCGGCAGTTGGAACACGGCGACGGTGACCGGTATGAGTGCTGTGTTTGCCGAGGCCAGTGCGTTCAACCAGCCCATCGGCAACTGGAGCACGGCGGCAGTGACCGATATGGCCGGTATGTTTTCTGGAGCCAGTTCGTTCAACCAGCCCATCGGCACTTGGAACACGGCGGCGGTAAACAATATGAACACTATGTTTTACGGAGCCAGCGCGTTCAACCAGCCCATCGGCACTTGGAACACGGCGGCGGTAAACAATATGAGCAGGATGTTTTGGCTAGCCACTGCCTTCAACGAGCCCATCGGCACTTGGAACACGGCGAACGTGACCACGATGGAGGCTATGTTTCACCAAGCCACTGCCTTCAACCAGCCCCTCGCCAACTGGAACACGGCGGCGGTGACCGATATGCGCGATGTGTTTTCCGGGGCCAGTGCCTTCAATATGCCCATTGGCAACTGGAACACGGCGGCGGCGACCACGATGAGGGCGATGTTTTACGCAGCCACGGCCTTCAACCAGCCCATCGGCAGCTGGAACACGGCGGCGGTGACCGACATGACCGATATGTTTTCCTTAGCCAGTTCGTTCAACCAGCCCATCGGCAACTGGAGCACAGGGGCAGTGACCACGATGAGTTTCATGTTTTACAAAGCCAGTGCCTTCAACCAGCCCATCGGCAACTGGAACACGGGGGCCGTGACCACGATGCGTTACATGTTTTTCCAAGCCGGTTCGTTCAACCAGTCCATCGCCAACTGGAACACGGCAGCAGTGGCGAATATGAGCAGCATGTTTCAGCAAGCCACTGCCTTCAACCAGCCCATCGGTAGCTGGAACACGGCGGCGGTGAACACTATGCAGAACATGTTTTCCAGCGCCACAGCCTTCAACCAGCCCATCAGCAACTGGAACACGGCGGCAGTGACCGATATGCGCGAGATGTTTGTCGCCGCCAGTGCCTTCAACCAGCCCCTCGGCACTTGGACCTTGAATGCAGCGGTCAACTTGGCCAATATGCTGGACAACTGCGGCATGGACTGCGCCAATTACAGCAGCACCCTCATCGGCTGGAACAACAACCCCGCCACGCCAAACGGCCGCTCGCTGGGCGCAATCGGCAGAAAATACCAGAGCAGCGCAACAGCCGCCCGCACCAACTTGGACGTGACCAAAAGTTGGACCATCACCGGGGATGCCCTGAGCACCTCCGCCAACGCTGGCCCCGACCAAACTGGCGCAACCACCTGCGGCCTCGCCACCGTCACTTTGGCCGCCAACTCGCCATCGCCCGGCACTGGTGTGTGGAGCGTGGTGAGCGGAACGGGCGGCAGTTTTGGCACCGCCAGCAGCCCCAGTTCCACTTTTTCGGGAAATGCAGGAGCCACCTACACCCTCCGCTGGACAGTGACCGACGCGCCCTGCACCAGCACCGACGACGTGGTCATCACCTTCAACCAAAACCCGACCGTCACTTGCCCGACCAACATGAGCACCCACATCAGCGACCCGGCCTTCGCCCTCACGGGCGGCAGCCCATCGGGCGGCACGTACAGCGGCACGGGCGTGAGCGGCGGCAACTTCAACCCCGCCACAGCGGGCGGCGGCACCCACACCATCACCTACTCCTACACCAGCCCGGCGGGCTGCTCGGGAACTTGCACGTTCAGCATCACCGTAAACACCACCGCCTGCCCTTCCAACAGCACGGTCTGCATCAGCGACGCGCCATTTGCGCTCACAGGCGGCACCCCGACCGGCGGCACATACAGCGGCACGGGCGTGAGCGGCGGCAACTTCAACCCCGCCACGGCGGGCGCGGGCACGCACACCATCACCTATACCAACGGGGCTTCCTGCACCTTCAGCATCACCGTGAGGGCTTTGCCCAGCACCGCCAGTGCCGGGCCTGACCAAACCGGCGCGGCCACTTGCGGCCAAACGCAGGTGACTTTGGCGGCAAATTCGCCAACAGTCGGCACCGGGACATGGAGCATCCAGAGCGGCACCGGCGGCAGCCTCGGCACCCCCGGCAGCCCGACCTCGACGTTTTCCGGCACAGCAGGAAACACCTACACCCTGCGCTGGACGGTGACGAACTCGCCCTGCGCGGCCAGCACGGACGAGATGACCGTGACTTTCAACCAAAACCCGACCACGGCAAATGCTGGCGCTGACCAGACCGGCGCGGCCACTTGCGGCCAAACGCAGGTGACTTTGGCGGCAAATTCGCCAACCATCGGCACCGGAACATGGAGCATCCAGAGCGGCGCGGGCGGCAGTTTCGGAAACGCCAGCAGCCCGACCTCGACGTTTTCCGGCACAGCCGGAAACACCTACACCCTGCGCTGGACGGTGACGAACGCGCCCTGCGCGGCCAGCACGGACGAGATGACCGTGACTTTCAACCAAAACCCGACCACGGCAAACGCTGGCGCTGACCAGACCGGCGCGGCCACTTGCGGCCAAACGCAGGTGACTTTGGCGGCAAATTCGCCCAGCGTCGGCACCGGAACATGGAGCATCCAGAGCGGTGCGGGCGGCAGTTTCGGCAACGCAAACAGCCCGACCTCGACGTTCAGCGGTACAGCCGGAACGGCGTACGTTTTGCGCTGGACGATTTCAAATTCGCCCTGCACGGCCAGCACCGACGACGTGGCGGTGACCTTCAACCGCAACCCGACGGCGGCCAATGCAGGCCCTGACCAAACGGGCGCGGCCACCTGCGGCCAAACGCAGGTCACGCTCGCAGCAAACACGCCAACCATCGGCACCGGCGCGTGGAGCATCGTGAGCGGCACGGGCGGCAGTTTCGGCAACGCCGCCAGCCCCAGTTCCACTTTTTCGGGAAATGCCGGAACGACCTACACCTTGCGCTGGACCATCAGCAACCCGCCCTGCTCGCCTTCAACCGACGACGTGGTCGTCACTTTCAACCAAAACCCGAACGCAGCCGCCGCAGGGCCTGACCAGACCGTCTGCGGCAGCAGCGCCACCCTGGCCGCCAACTCGCCCAGCATCGGCACGGGCGCATGGACTCAGGTCAGCGGCCCCGGCACCGCCAACTTCGGCGCGACCAGTTCGCCCACATCGAGCGTAAGCGTATCTGCAACAGGTGTTTACACCCTGCGCTGGACGGTGACCAACTCCCCCTGCGCGGCCAGCCCCGACGAGATGGTCGTGACCTTCAACCAGGCCCCCTCGTTCAGCAATTGCCCGCCGGGCGTGACCGTGAGCGCTACCTCCGGCTGCTCCGCCACAGCCACCTACACGGCGGCAGCGGCCAGCACTACGCCTGCCGCGACAGTGACCTACACCTTCGTCGGGGCCACCACCGGCAGCGGCTCCGGCACGGGCAGTGGCCAGACCTTCAACCTCGGAACTACAACCGTAAGCCTCACGGCCACAAACAGTTGCGGCACGAGCAGTTGTTCCTTCTCGGTCGTCGTACAGACTCCGGAGATCAACGTGCAGGGCAACGGCACCGATATCGTCGTCGGCGATGCCACGCCCAGCCTCGCCGACCACACCGACTTCGGCCAGACCACCGGTGCGCCCGTCGTCCGCACTTTCACCGTCCAAAACACCGGCGCGGTCAGCCTGCCCGTCACCGGCATCAGCATCACCGGCCCCGGCATGGCCATGTTCAGCGCCGGACCGCTCACGCCATCCGGCCCCGTCGCGCCCAACGGCTCGGCCACCTTCACCGTCACCTATTCCTCCGGCACGGTGGGCACCCAGACGGCCACCGTCAACATCGCCAACGGCGACTGCGATGAGGCAACCTACGACTTCGCCGTGATGGGCGAGCTGACCTGTTCGCCGCCTGCCTTCGCCGCCTGCCCATCGGCCGTTTCGCTCAACACGGGCGCAGGAAACTGTTCGGCGGCAGCGACTTACACCGTGGAGGCCGGCGGCCTGCCAGCGCCCAATTTTACCTACACCTTCACGGGCGCTACCACGGGCAGCGGAAACGGAACGGGTAGCGGCAGCACGTTCCAAAAAGGCGCGACCATGGTTTCCGTCACAGCCACCAACCCCTGCGGCAATCCCGCTTGTTCGTTCACCGTCACGGTAACGGACAACGAACTGCCCGGCATCACCTGCCCGGCCGCCGTCAGCGTTACCTGCTCGGCCAGCGTGCCTGCGGTCAATCTCGCCGCAGTATCGGCTACCGACAACTGCGGCACACCGACCAAAACCCACGTCGGCGACGCGACCAGCAACCAGACCTGCGCCAACCGCAAAACGGTGACCCGAACCTACCGGGCCACCGACAGCACCGGCAACAGCACCACCTGCTCTCAGGTCATCACCGTGTTCGACGACGTGCTGCCGGTGTTCACCTCCGTACCCGCCAACGTGACGGTGCAGTGCAACAGCGTGCCCGCCGCAGGCACCGCCACCGCTTCTGACGGCTGCGGCGGTGCGGTGACGGTGGCCTACAACGGCCAGGCCACGACCGCCAGCTCCTGCCCCGCCGCGTACACCCTCACGCGCCAGTGGACGGCGACCGATGCCTGCGGCAATACCAAGACGGCCACGCAACGGGTCACGGTCGTTGACACGCAAAAGCCTAACTTCACCAGCACGCCCGCCAACGTGACCGTCCAGTGCAACGCCGTGCCCGAGCCGGCCTCGCCCACCGCCACCGACAACTGCGACTCGGCCGTGGCCGTGACCTACGTCGGGCAGACCTCCACCGCCGGCACCTGCCCCAACGCCTACACGATCACCCGCACTTGGGTGGCAGCCGACGACTGCGGCAACACCAAGACCGTCACGCAGCGCGTCAACGTGGTGGACAACGTCAAGCCCGTGTTCACGGCCCTGCCCGCCGACGGGAGCCTTTCCTGCACGGAAAACCCGCCCGCCGTGGGCAGCCCGACGGCATCTGACGGCTGTGGCGGCTCGGTCACGATCACCTACCTCGGCCAAACCACCGTTAGCGGCTCCTGCCCGGGAACTTACCAGCTTCGCCGCACGTGGCGGGCCACCGATGCCTGCGGCAACAGCACGGCGGCCAACCAAACTATCCAAGTCTCGGACAACGGAGCGCCGGTTTTCACCTCGGTGCCTGCGGCTATCACCATTTCATGTACCCAAGCGCCACCGCCGCTGACCAACCCGACGGCGACAGATGCCTGCGGCTATGCCTCCGTTACCTTCCTCGGCAATGTGGCCAGCGGAAGCGGTTGCTCGGCGGACTACACCATCACCCGCACCTGGCGGGCCACTGACCTGTGCGGTAACTCGGCCACTTGTTCGCAGGTGATCACCGTGCAGGGCAACAATTACGGTGAAGAAGAGACAGAAAACCGCGCCACGGACGATAAGCAGTTCATCGCCCCTCGCACCTCCATCCTCGTGAACCCCAATCCGACAAGCGACCGGATTTGGGTTGATTTGTCGGCGTTTGCCGATCAGGCGGTGACGGTTTCGATCTTCAGCGATCTGGGTCAGTTGGTTTGGGAAACCCGGATTTCGGCGGTCGAGGAGTTGAAACTGCAAGTCAGCCTGCTTCAAGCGGGCGCAAAGGCGGGAATTTACACCGTCCGGGTGCGCTCAACGAACGGGGTAGCATCGAAGCGGGTGGTGCTGGTGGAGTAAGGCGATCAGTCTTTTCTGCCGCGCAGTATTCATTTTCGACGCAGGTCGCGCCCGGGTGCCGGGGCGGCCTGCGTTGTTTTTTAAGGCTCGTGTTCCTGGCGGGTCGGTAGTTTCCGGAAACCAAATAAGTATCGCTTACCAATACCGGTATTCGTGCTGCAAGTGAGGCCTTTCTGTTGAAACAAACTACTTGTATGGAGTAATCCAAACGGACGCTCTTCTCGTATTTGAGTGCGTTCCGGGCATTTGTGCAGCAAAAAAGCCGGACACGCAACAGCTATGCGCACCGAAACCTACAACTCCCGCCCGTACCCACCTGTGGAGGGCATAGAGGTCGAGCACCGATTTGTGGACATTGGCTCGTGCCGCATCCATGTGGCCGAAGCCGGTTCCGGGCCACCCCTGATCATGTACCACGGCTGGCCCCAACACTGGTGGATGTGGCGCAAGCAAATTCCGTTTTTCGCCCGCCACTTTCGGGTCATCGTACCCGATATGCGCGGCTTCGGCTGGAGCGATGCTACTCCTGGCGGCTACGGAAAGGACGACCTAGCAGGCGATTTTGTGCAACTCCTTCGGGCGTTGGGTCACGAGCACGTGCGCCTGCTAAGCCATGACTGGGGCGGCTGGATCGGCTACATCGTCAGTGCCAAATACAAGGGGCTTATAACCCAGCATTTCGCCACCAACATCCCGCCGTTGTGGCCCAAGGTCAGCCTGAAAATGATCCCCGCCACGTTGCGTTTTGGCTACATGTTTCGCATTTCCATGCCGTACCTTGGGCCGCGTATGCTGATGCGCAGTGGGCATTTCGTTCACCACCTGCTCACACGTGGCGATACGCACCCGGAGGGCTGGACGGAGGCCGAAAAAAACGCGTTTAGCGGCCAGTTTCAGGAGCCTGCCCGCGCCCGCGCCTCTGCCAAACTCTACGGTACGTTTTTGCTGCGCGAGTACATCCCGGTCGGCCTGCTGGGACGCTACCGGAAATTCCGCATCGAAACACCCACGAGGTTGTTATTCGGCGTACAAGATTTCGCTTTGGCACTCAGTTGGCTGCGCGGCCATGAACAGTACGCGGACGATTTTCAGATCGAGCTCGTGCCCGGTGCCGGGCATTTCATCGTGGATGAACGGCCCGACCTGATCAACCAACGCGCCCTCGATTTTTTTACCGACAAAAAATATACACCGGCATGATCTTCGAACCGTTTCAAATCCGCCATTTGCAATTCAAAAACCGCATCGTGCGCTCCTCCATTGGCGGCAGGACGGCTAGCTGGGACGGTACTGTGACCTCGGCGTTCAAAAATTTCGAAACGCGATTTGCTAAAAACGAGGTGTCGGCTATAATCACGGCTACCATCGGTGTGGAGGAAAAGCGTGCCTCACCCATGCAGTATCCGTTGCTGTCGCACGACAAATTTGTGAAACCGCTCGCCGAGGTGGTTCGGGCGGTGCAGCAACATGACTGTCGGTACATCGTCCAGATCGGCGACGCGGGTGCCCATACGCAGATGAGCCTGTTCAGTGACCCGGAGGACTCCAAGTCGGCATCCACGTTATTCGACTTATTTTTTGGTTACAAAAACCTGCACCGGGCCATGACGACCGAGGAGATCGAAATGGCGGTGGAAAAATACGCCGAGGCCGCCAGGCGCGTACGCGAAGCCGGTGCAGACGGGCTGGAGATCACCGCCTCGAAGGGCTACCTCATCCAGCAATTTCTCAACCCCGCCGTGAACCGGCGTACCGACCGGTACGGCGGCTCCGTGGACAAACGCTTCCAGTTTTTGGAGGACGTGGTGCGGGCCGTGCGCGGGCGTGTGGGCACCGATTTTCCCGTGGGCATCCGCCTGTCTGCAGCCGACCATAACTACCTGCCGCTCAACTTGCGACTGCCCATCGTTTTTCCCCTTCGGCACTGGTATTTCGGCAATACCATCGCCGAGAACCTGCACTACGCGCACAAATTGAAGGCCTTGGGTGTTGACTACCTGCACATTGACAAGGGCTACGGGTTCATCAACCCCTTGGGCAACCCCGGTTCGTTTCCAATTCAGGATCTCAAATTGTTTTACAACAATAACCGCCACCTGTCCTTCAAGGCCTGGCTTCGCTCAACGCTGGCCAACATGGTGCCGGAGTTCATTCTCGGGCCATTGGCGAATATCGGTTGGAAGGATACGCCGGCTGTGTCTGCCGACGATGCCCAACGGTTTCGGGACGAGGTAGGCCTGCCAGTCATTGCCAACGGCGGTTTTCAGGATCGGGCCGTGATCGAGGATACCCTGCAAGCTGGCAAGGCCGACCTGATAGCAATGGCCCGTCCGCTGTTGGCCAATGTGGACCTCGTGCAGCAGTTCAGGCGTGGTGTCAACGTACCCGACAACCCCTGCTCCCACTGCAACCGCTGTCCTGTTCGTACAGCAAATTTTCCGCTGGGCTGCTACGATCAGTCTCGTTTCGGCTCGCAAGCGGAGATGGAAGCGCAGATATTGAAGTGGTCAGAACCGTAACTTTGCCTTCTTTGCATCATTAAAACGCAGAGATTTATGACCAGGGAGCGTAAAAAAGAGTTGCCACCCGAACAAAGTGAAGCACTGCTTGGAGTATTATACCTCGCACCACAAGGTGCGAGGTATAATAAGGCTGACGAGTACATCTTTTACGATTGTTCAGCCGAAAGCCCCAATGGCCGCCTACTTGTACGCCACCATACTACTGGACATTTTTGCAAAAGGCATGATTTTTCGGAGATAATGCGGCAAAACGTATAGCAAGAAGCCAACAAATCGGAAGCATTTGGCGGTTAGGACAGCCAGCCCTTCTCTGAAAATGGAGGCTTCCGGCGTTTCATTTCCATCTTTATATTGTTGAAGCGGGATTCGTTTTCGGCGCTTCCATCCTTCCCGAACGGCCAAGATGTAAGCGGTAGTGACGATGGCCAGCATCAGTAAGTTTTTGTTGGGGTCTTTCAGGTTGATGTCTTCGAGGTTGTAGCCGTTCGTTTTCAGATGCCGAAACAGGCACTCGATCTTCCAG
>JBEBHD010000219.1:0-9462 GCA_040080915.1 Saprospiraceae bacterium | reverse complement strand
TCCGACCGTCCGAAGAAAAAAAAGCGCCGAACACACCGCTCAACCACATACCCTTGCTGCGTTTCCGCCCTGGGGGAGTTTTGCAGGAGCTGGTCGCCCGGCGCCGGCGGCAAAGGTAGGATTCGGTTCCAAAAAAATTCCAACAAATTCCATTCATTTGTGCGGCTATCTTTGCAGCCCCCCGACCGTGAGCACAATCAGTCCGAAACACATGGAAAATAATATCGCCAAACCCGCCGCCGATCCAGCCATCGCCGAAAAAACCGCCCGTAGTGTGCCCGAGCCGCCCGCGTACAGCGCCGAGGCCCGCACTTGGCTCAAGAACCTGCCCAACAGCCTCGACCGAGCCGACCTGTTCGCTATCAACGACGGCGACTTTGCCATCCGGTGCGTGCGCGAGCTGTTGGAAAAACCGCGCTTCGAACTGGCTGCCGAAGCGACCCACCCGGCCTCCCTGTGGCTCAACCACTTCTTTTTTGAGTCCCGCAACCGCGAAAAGGTGTTCGGCACCCGCAACCTCGGTATCGGCTATCCGCTCATCGTGGCGAACAAGGGCGGCTACGACCTGAGCGCGCCCCTGTTCATTTGGCAACTCGCGCTGGAACCGCACCAGCAGCACCCCGACAACTGGGTCGTGCAGCGCACCGACGCGCAGTTCATCCTGCCCAACTACCCGCTCTTTCACCTGATGGACACGCTGCACGGTACGAACTTGGCCAAACGCGCCACTGCCTTGGCCGACAGCGGGTTCATCGGAACCCAGGCCCTGGCCGAAATAGCCGATGGCGTGCGCATGGCACTCAACCTGACTGAAGAAGGACTAGCCTTCAGCGTGCAACCCTGCCCCGACAAGGACGAACTGGCCCACGTTCAGGCCGAGGGCCAATTGCGCTGGTCGGCCACGGTCGGCATTTTCCCCACCCTGCCCCGCACCACAGTCACGCTTGCACCGAACGTGGCTCCCGACAAGCCCAACGGACTCGATTGGCAGCACGGATTTTCCCTGTTGCCCCTCGACCCCTCGCAACGCGCTGTTTTGCAAGCCGCCCAGCGCAACTCACTCACTGTGGTGGAGGGCGCTTCCGGCACCGGAAAAACCTACCTGGTTTCCGCATTGGCCATCAACGCGCTGTCCAATGGAAAAAAATGCCTCGTCGTGTCCAAGAGCATCAACGCACTGCGCCGGGCACAAAAGTTTTTGATCGAAAAAGGCTTTGGCGACACCTCGTTCGTGCTGCGCGACACCGGGAGCGACCAGCTGATGCTGGCCGATATGCTGCGCATGGCCTCCGAAAACAAATCCAAGACAGCCTTCGATGCAGAGGAGTACAAAACCGTGCTGAACAGACTCTTGCGCGAGCAACGCAAATTGGATGGTGCCTGGGAAGCCCTACACCAGCCCATTTTTGGCAAACACAATTTCACCGAAATCGTGGGCCTTTTCCTCAAGGCCAACCGGGCGGAGGGCAAGGAACTGCTGCTGACCCAACTGAACCCGGCGGATTTCCTGTTCAACAAAGATGAGTACGACGGTATCGTGGCCGCTATTTTCGACAGCGAGCCGCTTTTCCGCCGCTTCCCTACCCTGCAGCACCCGCTCAGCAACCTGAACAACACCGTTTTCCTCGACCACTCCAGCAACGACGGGCTGGCGTGGACAGAATCGCAGGTGAAGGCCCTGCTCACCAAAGCGACGGCCATCCACCACCGCTACATTGCCAAAACCAACGACTACGCCGAAGCCCTGCTCGAGCATTACGAGCATCATTTTACCGAACTGGCCAGCCTGAACAAGCGCCTGCGCGATGCCGTCGAGGACGGTGTGCAGCGTTTCGGCCCCGATTTTGAAAAACCCGCTTCCGCCACGGAAAAACTCTACGGCGTGTTTTCCGACAGGTACAAACAGATTTCCGAGGCCAAGCAAAAACTCGGCGAGGGCTACGAAGCGCTGCGGCGGGCATACAACCAGCACAAGTATTTTGACTTCGATTTCCCGCAGTCCTTCGACGTGCGGAACATAAAAAAAATAGCCGATCAGGCCACTGGTTTTGAGGAAGCCCTCTCCGTTTGGCGGCGGCGCGTGCCCGGCATCGTGCGCGAGGACGTGCGCCGCCTCAATGCCAAGAGCATCCACGCCGAACTCGATTTTCGGGAGCAGATCAAGGATTTGGAGTACGCCATGGACGTATTCATTGAGGAGTTCAACGCCGTGGGCCTGTACGGCGACGTGCTCAAGCACGAAATGCTGACCATCCCGAAACGCCAGGAGTTTTTGGAGGACATGCTTGCCCGTTTGGAGGACACCCAGTTTTACCTCCGCGATTTTCAGGATTTTTACATCTGGCAGCGCCACTGGCTCCGGCTTTCGCCTCAGGAACAACAGGTGGTGCGCGCGCTATGCAAGATCAAGCCGCGAAACTGGACGGCGGCCTTCGACAGCTGGTACCTGCACCATTTCCTCCAAAACACCTACGCGCCGGGCCTCCAATGGGACGAGGAAACGCTGAGTGCCTACCTCAGCGCCTCCGACGAACTGGCCCGACTAATGCCCAATCAGATCAGTGCCCACTGGCAAAACCGAAAAAACGCGGCACTGAAAACGCTCAAGTCCAACGACCCCAACGCCCTCAAAACGTGGTTTGGAAAGAACAACCGCAGCCTGATGCAGGGCCTGAAAGCGGAGGAACTGTTCAAAAATCACATCGAACCGCTCACCGAAACCCTGCCCACCCTGCTCGTTACGCCGCACGTGGCACTTGACGTGGTACAGGCTTCGAACATGGTGTACGACCTCGTGATCGTGGACGAAGCGCACAACATTCCCAAGCAGGAGTGCTACCATCTGTTCGGCATGGCCAAGAGCCTCGTCGTTTTCGGCGATGCCAAACAAGACATGACCCCTGCCGCCGAGGACGACCTGCTGGAATTTTCCAAAGCCCTCGGCGGGCACAACTACACGCTGGAATACCAACACCAAGACAGCTCCGAGGAGTGGCTGCGGTTCAATCAGGTTGCCTTCGGAACGCCGTTCAAACGCCTGCCCTCGGGCCGCTCGGCGAGCGACGTGACGATGGTCACAAACGTGGAAGGCCATTACGACGAAACCACCGGCACCAACGAAGCCGAGGCACGCCAGATCATGGACTGGTTGAACCTCATCGAGCAAACGCCGGCCAAAACGTACCCGGTCGTGGGCATTGCCTGCGCCACCGTCGAGCAGCGCGACCTCATAGCCGGACAGTTGCTCAAGATTCGCCAGCGCAAGACCGCCGGGCATGAGAAAATCCAGCAGCTGCACCTCAACGGCATGGGCGTTTACCAGTTTGCCGAACTCCAGGGGCAGCACGTGGATATCCTGCTGCTATCCATCGCCCACGGCCTCGTAGATACGCAGGGCACCCTGACAAACCACCTCCATTTTTGGAACAGTCAATTGGGTTTCAACCAACTGCACGTAGCGCTCACGCGGACGACCCAACGCATTTACATCGCGCACTCCATCCCGCCGGGGCTGCACACGGTGCTGGCTTCCAACAAAAATTTCATCGGCACCTGCGTGCTGTCGCACCTCGTCACATTCGGCGAAAGCATGCAGCAGGGCGATCATGCCGCCGCCGAAGAGCAGCTGGAGCACATGCGCTCGCTTCTGGACTACCCCGACGCGTCGTATTCCGCTACCACATTCATGCAAGAAGTGGAGCACGCCCTTCAGCCGTATTTCGTGGCGGGCCAATTGCGCCAAAATGCGCTGGTCGAGGGCATCGTGGTGCCCACATTAGTCAACAGCGGCGACCACCGGAGCCTGCTGGCCTACAACGGCGTGCTGTCGCCGAGCGCCCTCCCGTCGTATGAATGGGAGGAAAACGTGAAACGCTATTTTGCCAAACGGCAAGTGGAATGCGTGCCTACACCCGCCGTTCAGTGGTGGAAAAGCCCGCGACAAGAAGCCCGAAAACTCGCCGCCCGATTGCTTAGATAAGTGAATCAATCCGAACAATGTCAGCACAAAAAATAGCGGCCATGCGCCGCCTAATGGCCGAAAAAGGACTGGCGGCCTACGTTATCCCCGCCACCGATCCGCACATGAGCGAGTACCTGCCCGCCCATTGGAAAACCCTGTACTGGGCAAGCGGCTTTACCGGCTCGGCCGGTACGCTGGTGTTCACAGCGAATTTTGCCGGTCTGTGGACCGATAGCCGCTACTTTTTGCAGGCCGAGCAGCAGCTGGCGGGCAGCGGTATTGCCTTGGTCAAACTCGTGGTACCGCACACCACCGAGTTCGTCGGCTGGCTGGCCGACAAACTGCCCGAAGGTGCCGTAGTGGGCCTCGACGGCAACCTGATGTCGCGCACCTGGTACCAACACATGGACGCGGGCCTGCGCCCAAGGGGCATCCGGCTCGACCCGCACGCCGACCTGGTCACACCGATCTGGACCGACCGGCCCGCACTGCCCGACAGCCCGGTCTTCGAGCACGATGCCAAGTTTGCGGGAGCCACGCGACCGGAAAAACTCGCCCGTATCCGCGAGCGGCTGGCGGAAAAAAAGGCCACACACACCGTAATTTCCAGTCTCGACGATATTGCCTGGGCGTTCAACCTGCGCGGTTCCGACGTTCCGTACAACCCCCTATTCGTGGCCCACGCCGTGATCGGGCAGGCGGATGCCGCGCTGTTTGTCGCTCCCGCGAAAATGCCCGAAAACCTGCGCCGCAAACTGGCCCGCGATGGTGTACGGGTTTTCCCCTACGAAAATATCACCACTCACCTTGGCAAACTGCCAGCGGGGGCAGCCGTACTGCTCGACCCCAAACGGGTGAGCCAAAACCTGCCCGGCGCGTTTCCTCCAACGGTCAAGGTATTTGACGAAGTAAACATCACGACCTGGCTCAAGGCCTGCAAAACACCCGCCGAGGCAGCACACACCCGCCAGACCATGATCCGCGACGGTGTGGCACTCACCAAGTTTTTTTACTGGCTGGCGCAAAATATTGGCAAGGCCAAGATCACCGAAATGAGCGCGAGCGAAAAACTGCACGCACTGCGGTTGGAACAGCCGAACTGTGTCGGGGAGAGCTTTGGCACTATCTCCGCCTATGGGGCGCACGCGGCGTTGCCGCATTACAGCGCCACGGAGGAAAGCAACGTGGAACTGAAACCCGAAGGCCTGTACTTGCTCGACTCCGGCGGGCAGTACCGCACCGGAACTACCGACACGACCCGCGTCATATCGCTCGGAAACATCTCCGACGAGCAAATGACGGATTACACGCTGGTTCTCAAGGGCCTCATTGCTGTGTCGCAATTGCGCTTTCCGCGCGGCACACGGGGCTACCAGATGGATATTTTGGCCCGCTTGCCGCAATGGGAGCGCGGCATCAATTTTGGCCACGGCACCGGCCACGGCGTGGGCTATTACCTGAACGTACACGAAGGCCCGCAGAGCATCAGCCCTACCCTCGGGGCCACGTCCGTGCTGGATGCTTCCATGCTGCCGGGCATGATCACGTCGGTAGAGCCGGGCATTTACCGCCCCGGCAAGCACGGCGTTCGGATCGAAAACCTCGTGTTGTGCGTGGAGAGCGAAAAGACCGAATTCGCGGAATTTCTGGCCTTTGAAACGCTCACGATCGCGCCGATTTTTACCAATTTGGTAAAAAAATCGCTCCTGACAAAAGGAGAAATGGACTGGCTGCGGGCGTACAACAAGCAGGTGGTAAAAAAACTGGGCCGGTACCTGAGCGCCGAGGAAAAAGCCTGGCTGCGCGAGGTTTGCCGGGTTTGATTGCGCCGCTCACTTCACCTCCTTTTCCACCCGCTCCATCAGGCGCGAGGTGATGCGCAGGAAGTCCATTTCAGTGATAATGCCGACCAGTTCTTTTTCCTTGACCACGGGCAGGCAGCCGATCTTGTTGTCCTGCATCATTTTCATGGCATCCATGATCGTGGTTTCCGGGTTCACGGTGATCGGTTTTTCGATCATCAAATCCTTGACGGCGGTCAGTCCACCGGAGTCCAATTTGTTCACCCGGGCAAAATGGCGCAGCAGCATGCGTGAGGAGACCAGCCCCACTAATTCACCCTTCGGATTTTCCACAGGCATGTAGCGGATGCGGCGCCAGTTCATGATCTCGGCCACGAGTTCGATCAGGTCTTCCCGCTGTACGGTGAACAGGTCGGTGGCCATGAACTCCTCGACTTTCAACTTGGAGGGGTGCCAGTCGTCCAGGTCGGAGGTGGTCGTGTCTTTCCAGGTGTGTACGGGCATGTTTTGTTTTTGATTTTTAATCATGACAGCGGTCAGGCAGGATACGGCCTCATCGTTGGTCACTTCGTTTCGGAGCGCCGTGAACGAGCGCAAGGCCCACCGGGCACCGGTTTTGTGCTCTCTGGCCCGTGCTTCGATGATGCCGAGGTATTTACTGATGTCGGCATTGCTCACCTTGCGGATTTTCAGTCCCTCTTTTGCCAACGGGAGGAGTTCGTTCAGGATCAGTTCGGGGGCATGCACTTTTTTGTCGCCAAACCAATTGAAGGTGCTGTCAATGCCGAATTTGGCGGCCTTGATGAAGTTGTCGCGCACGTCGTCGAAATCCAGTTGCTTGGTGACATCGCTGTGGTGCTGGCTCATTCCGATCATGGTTCCCAGCCAGAATGCTGCGTTTGCAGAAGCATCCACGGCAGTGGGACCAGCGGGCATGACACGGTTTTCGATGCGCAGGTGCGGTTTCCCGTTGGGCGATATGCCGTAGCAAGGGCGGTTCCAGCGGTACACCGTTGAGTTGTGGATTTGCAGGGCGCGCAGTTTGGGCACCTTCCCTTCGCTTACCATTTGGAAGGAATCTTCCTCGATTTTTCCGGCCAGCAGCACGCGGAAGCGGCTGATGTCTTCTTTGTAAATCTCCGTGATGTCGCCTCGCAGCCAGCCGGAACCGAAATTTACCCTTGGGAGCCGTTCGCGCATGTGATCAGATGTGGTGCGCGTGTCGAGGCTTTGCTGAAAAAGGGCGATGCGCGTTTCGGCCCACAGCCGGCGCCCGAAAACCAGCGGCGAGTTGGCGGCAATGGCCACCATGGGACCGGCCAGCGTCTGGGCGATGTTGTACATTTTGACAAAATCGTTGGGCGCTACTTGCAGGTGAACCTGGAAGCTGGTGTTGCAGGCCTCCAGCAGCGGCGAGTCGTGCTTGACCAACAACTCGTCCACACCCTCCACGCGTAGCTCAAACGAGGTGCCTAACAGGTTTTTTTGGATGGCCGCCATCAGCGCGTAGTAGCGATCCACGGGGGTCAGGTTTTTCATGTCCAAGTCGTGCTTGCGCAGGGTGGGCAGGATGCCGCACAGCACAATGGACGCGTCGAACCCGTCCAGCACTTTTTGGATTTTCGCCATGTAATCTACGTTTTCGGCCTCCATTTCGCTCAGGCAGGTACCGACAAACTCCCGCGGCGACAGGTTGGTTTCCAAGTTGAACTTGGCCAATTCCGTGACGCACCACGGAGCATCAGTCAATTTGGCCAATACTTCCAAGTTGATATTGGCAGGTTTGAAGGTCTTGTTGTGAACAAGGCACATTTCTTGCTCGGCACCGATGCGCGTGATGTCGCTCTCGAACCAATCATTGTCCAGCATATACTCGAACGCCTGCACGTCGTCCAACAAATGGCGCACAAAACCGAGCATATCGGGCTGGTTGTCGGCGGTAGTTACTTTTTGAAATCCCATAATTGTGATTGGTTGAATAAGACGGGGCAATATTATCACATTTCGGTCGTCTGGCGAAATATCGAACGAACTTGAAAAAATGATTCAAAAATTCGGCTTTGCGATATCATCTCTTATACATTTGCGGCAGTAATGGATTTTGAAACTGCAATTTCGCACCTGAGCAAAGACAAACGGTTTGCGCCTGTAATTCAACAGACACAGATTGAAGCGCTGCAACCATCCAGGAATGTTTATTACGATTTGTTGGACTCTATCGTTTCCCAACAGTTGAGCGTCAAGGCTGCGGCTACTATTTTCGGCAGGTTCTGCGCTCTATTTCCCGACAATTATCCAACACCGGAACAACTACTTGACATAGAAACCGAACGCCTTCGTGCCGCCGGATTGTCCAATCAAAAAGCAAGTTATTTAAAAAACGTTGCTGCATTTGCGCTTGAAAACAACCTCGATAATACCAACTGGCCCACCTTGTCGGATGCTGATATCGTCAACCACCTTAGTCAAATAAAAGGTGTGGGCAAATGGACCGTGGAGATGATTTTGATTTTCACCCTCAATCGCCCCGATGTTTTTCCAGTAGACGATCTGGGCATTCAGCAGGCTATGATAAAATTGTTTGGCCTGTCCTCATCCAAAAAAGAACTTCTACGCGATATGGTAAAATTGTCTGAACCTTGGCAGCCATACCGATCTACTGCCAGCAGATTGCTGTGGCGATGGAAAAGCCAAGTGAACCAATAACACACTATTTTTTTCCGGCTCTATACATTTTCAATTTCTACTTGCACCATTATTTATTGACAGCATGAAAAACTTGGATAAATTACGCTACCCTATTGGGCAATTTGAATACGGGAAATCTTACTCGTTGACCGATACCCGCCAGAATATAAAAACCATTGCCCGTTTCCCAAAAAACTTGAAAAAGGCTATCAAAAAATTATCCAACAGCATGTTGGAAAAAGTTTACCGCCCCGGCGGATGGACGGTTCGCCAGGTCGTACACCATTTAGCGGACTCGCACATGAACGCGTACATCCGCATGAAACTGACCATTACCGAACCTACACCCATCATCAAACCGTACGAAGAAGCCCTGTGGGCCGAAACCGTAGACGGGAAATTAAGCTCGGTGAAAGCCTCTATTCAACTCCTGAGCGCGCTGCATAAACGTTGGATCAAGTTTTTGGAATCATTGTCCGAGGACGACCTCGAACGCGGGTATTACCACCCTGTGCGACAAAACATCGTGATGCTCCCCGAGGCCATCGCGCTGTATGCCTGGCACTGCAAACACCATTTGGCCCATATCGGTCTAGCCACTCAAGGGCAGCAGCCAATGTCGGAAAAAGAGCCTGCATTAGTACGCCGTGGCCGCCCCAAAAGTGCATCGTCACCGTTGACAAAAACAACAGATGCGCAGCCAGCCACTGCCAAGACCAAGGCTGCCGCCAAGCCAAAAGCCGCACCCGCCGACCCAAACAAGCCCAAACTCACCCGCGCTGAAATCTTGGCAAAAGCCCGCGCGGCCCGGTCGGTAAATACCGCACCCAAAAAACCAGCCGAAGCAAAACCCGCTGCAAAGCCTAAGGCTGCCGCCAAGCCAAAAGCCGCACCCGCCGATCCGAACAAACCCAAACTCACCCGCGCTGAAATCATGGCAAAAGCCCGCGCGGCCCGGTCGGTGAATACCACGCCCAAACCCAAAGCCGCACCTGCCGACCCAAATAAGCC